>JAAEMP010000108.1 GCA_024225445.1 Hyphomicrobiales bacterium
CTCCACATCATCGGTTGTTTTTCCAGGCGCCAGGCCAATCCGGTTGCCCAGTCTGAATATATGCGTATCAACCGCAATAGTGGGGTGCCCGAAAGCCATTGACAGCACAACATTGGCGGTCTTTCGTCCCACGCCGGGCAGTGTTACCAGCAAATCACGGTCATCGGGCACCTGACTGTCAAATTCCTCAATAAGTTTGTTTGACAGCAAAATGATATTTTTTGCCTTGTTGCGGTAAAGGCCGATCGAGCGAATATGGTTGATCAGTTCTTCTTCACCCAGTGCCACCATTTTCTCCGGTGAATCGACAACGCCAAACAGCGATTTGGTTGCCTTGTTGACCCCGACATCAGTTGCCTGTGCACTCAGTACAACCGCGACCAGTAACGTATAGGCGTTAACATGATCAAGCTCGCCTTTGGGTTCTTTTCGCTGTTGCCTGAACCGAGAAAATATTTCTGTCAGCTGGTCCCTGGTATATTTGCTGCACCCCGGGCGTTTCTTGCCTGATTTTGTTTTGCTTGTCATCAAATGTCTATAACCCAATTCTATCGCTTGCAAAATCACCAATATTTCCTCTACAGGAAAATTCATCGGCAATAATTGAATTTTGCAAGAATCGGGTGGTTATGAGAAGATCAGCTTGTATATTTACGTCAACAGATCAGTTCTGCTCTGTTGGCCGATATTCAGGCCAAAGAGCCAATCAATGGAGACAGCAATGCTTGATGTCAGTTTGCAGGCTTCTAATAGTCCGGCCATTGCCAGTGATGACTACAATATGATTCGAAATGTAATTGAGGCGATATCCAATAACTGGCGTGATCATCCCTCACTGGAAGAATTGTCAAATTCAGTCGGCTATTCGCCCACCCGGATGCAGAAAACATTTACCCGCTGGGCCGGGCTTTCTCCAAAAGCATTTCTGCAGGCGGTTACCCTGGATCACGCAAAAAAATTATTGGCCCAGGACCTTCCTATTCTGGAGACCAGTCTGGAACTTGGATTGTCCGGCCCAGGCAGGTTGCACGATTTGTTCGTCACCCATGAGGCTATGTCACCCGGTACTTACAAAGCCAAAGGCGAGGGGCTGGATATTTCTTACGGTTTTCACAACTGCCAATTTGGGCGGGCTTTGATAATGGCCACCAAAGAGGGAATGGCTGGCATGGCTTTTTGCGATGCCGGTGAAGAAGCGGCAACTCTTGAGGATATGAAAGGGCGCTGGCCGCGGGCAAATTATTATGAAAACCTCTCGGTTACATCGCAATATGCTGCACGAAGCCTTGATCCCGCACTTTGGCGCAAGGATCAGCCATTGCGGGTTGTTTTGATCGGCACCGATTTTGAAGTCAGGGTCTGGGAGGGTTTGCTGAAAATCCCGCTTGGAACAGCCAGCACCTATTCCAGTGTGGCAAACGATATTGGAAGGCCGGATGCACCCCGTGCGGTTGGCCGGGCGGTTGGCCGTAATCCTCTTTCCTTTGTTGTTCCATGCCACCGGGTAGTTGGCAAGTCGGGTGCGCTCACTGGTTATCACTGGGGCTTGACACGTAAACGCGCAATGCTTGGCTGGGAGGCCGGACAGGTGGCCGCCGGATAGGGTCAGGACGATAATAATATTCATCACCTTCGATATTTCAATAACGTAGCACTCTTGCCTATTGGTGATTTTTTCAATACCCATGAACGCACAATCAGTTCCGGGTATTCTTAATGGCACAATCAACTTCGTCCCCCGCATCTCCAGCTACTGACCAGGCTAGTCGCCCATTGCCTGGCGGCAGTGATACAAGGGTTTCGGACGGGGAGGAAATGGCAGTTTCCTATGGGTTTCACCAGGTGGTGGACGGTAAAAAGCAACCGTTGGTCGATGATGTGTTTCACAAGGTTGCTACCCGCTATGATGTGATGAACGACCTGATGTCGGCTGGCATGCATCGGCTGTGGAAAAATGCCATGGTAGCAGCACTGGGGCCGCCAAGGTCATCACAAGGTGAGTGGCATTGCCTCGATGTGGCCGGCGGTACCGGTGATATCGCGATGCGTATCGTTGAGGCATCCGCACGACAGGTAAAGGCTACCGTTTTTGATATTAATTCTTCCATGCTTGAAGTCGGTAAAGACAGGGTCGCTGCAAGCGGTTTAACCGGGCGAATTGATTTTGTCGAAGGCAATGCTGAAGAGTTGCCATTTGAAGACAACAAATTTGATGCCTACACAATTGCTTTCGGTATCAGAAATGTTCCAGACATTAATAAAGCGCTGAGAGAAGCCTTTCGGGTATTGAAACCAGGCGGGCGTTTTTTATGCCTGGAATTCTCAGAGGTGGATGTGCCGATGCTGGACAAATTATATGACCAGTGGTCGATGCAGGTAATTCCCAAAATAGGACAGGCGGTCACCGGAGATGAAGAACCTTATCGCTACCTTGTGGAATCAGTCAGAAAATTCCCTGATCAGCAAGTTTTCGCAGCAATGATTGCAAAAGCAGGATTTGAGAAAGTTTCATTTAGAAACTATACTGGTGGTGTTGCGGTGCTGCATTCAGGTTGGAAAATTTAGGGCATGGCCGATGGGTAAAATTAGTGCCGCAGTTTCACTGATTCATGCAGGATATGTACTGGCACGCGAGGGCGTGATCAGTGCCATACCGCGGGACGTGTTACCTCCACCGGCCAGAATGGGTCATGTTATCGCCGGCATGATTGCACGTCGCCGTTCAAAAAATGTTGAGCAGTCCGAGCGCTTGTCAATCGCCCTGAACAAACTCGGCCCAAGCTGGGTAAAACTGGGCCAGTTTCTTGCCACCCGCCCCGATGTTATTGGTTCGCAAATCGCCACTGATCTTGAGTTGTTGCAGGACCGGATGGAACCTTTTGAAACCAGATTTGCCCGCCAAACCTTGCAAAATTCTCTTGGGCGTGAAGTTGATGATGTGTTTTCATCTTTTAGTGAACCGATCGCTGCTGCATCAATTGCCCAGGTGCACAAGGCTGTTCTGAAGGATGGAGACGAAATTGTTGCCGTGAAAGTAATACGCCCCGGCGTGCGTGCCAGGTTTATCCGTGATCTTGTCACTTTTGATACAGCCGCACGACTACAGGAAAAATTTCTTCCCGCTTCACGAAGGCTTAGGCCCGTAGCTGTCACCCAGATGCTTTCCCAGTCAGCCCGCATCGAAATGGATCTTCGCCTGGAAGCTGCCGCCCTGTCGGAAATGGCCGAGAATATCAAGGATGATCCCGGCTTCAGGGTGCCTGAAGTAAATTGGGAACTGACCGGCCGCGATTGCCTGGTTCTGGAATGGATCGAGGGAACAAAATTCACGGATATCAAAAAGCTGCACGAAGCAGGCCACGATCCGGTGCAGTTGGCCGAGACCCTGATGCAGTCGTTTTTGCGTCATACTTTGCGAGACGGATTTTTTCATGCGGATATGCATCCGGGTAATTTGTTTGTCGATAACAATGGAATGATCATTGCGGTGGATCTTGGTATCACCGGCAGAATGGGAAAAAATCAACGGCGTTTTCTGGCGGAAATATTATACGGCTTTATCACTCGGAATTATCTACGCGTGGCTGAGGTGCATTTTGAAGCAGGCTATGTTCCCCACCACCATGATGTTAACAGTTTTGCCCAGGCAATCCGGGCAATAGGTGAGCCCATTCACGGCCAGTCTGCCAAGACAATCTCAATGGCAAATATGCTGACCCTGTTGTTTGAAGTTACTGAATTGTTCGACATGGAAACCCGCACGGAGTTGTTATTATTGCAGAAAACCATGGTTGTCGTCGAAGGTGTATCGCGAACTCTTGACCCGGATTTCAACATGTGGAAGGTTTCCGAACCGGTGGTTTCGCAATGGATAGCCGGTAATCTTGGACCGGCGGGTATTGTCAATGATGCGGCGGCAGGATTAAAGTCCATTGCCAGAGTAGCCTCACAATTACCACAATTTGCCGAGCGCGCTGAGCGCCTTTCATTGGCTATGGATGATATGGCTGAAAATGGCATGCGCTTTAGTGATCAGACCGCTGACCAGATAGGAAAATCTGAAGCCTGGCACGGCAGGTGGGGAAGACGGGCTCTTTGGATGATAGCATTGACTGCAATTATTGCAGTTTATATGCAGTATTTTGCATAATACACTTGATTAGTGATGGCAATGCTATCATATTTAGTTCATGGCTACGATAACAGTTCGAAATCTTGATGAACAAACCAAGCAGGCAATACGCGAACGTGCGGCTCGCAACGGCCATTCCATGGAGGAAGAGGCCCGATTGCTGCTTGGTGCAGGTGCATTGGCAGACAATCCGGAGCGGGTTCTTACAAGTATCGTCAATATGGCAGAACCTGAAGCAACAGTAGAAAATTATGCTCCAGGCAGCCAACATTATTTTCCTGCCCGCGGAAAAACCGTGCTGCTGATAATTTGCGGTGGAATTGCTGCCTATAAATCTCTGGATCTGATCCGGCGTCTGAAGGAGCGTGATGTTGAAGTAAATGTTGTGATGACCCGGGCAGCCGGTGAATTTATCACGCCGCTTTCTGCCGGAGCACTTTCCCACTCTAAAGTTTTTACCGATTTGTTTGATCGCCAGGATGAACATGATATCGGTCACATCCGACTGGCGCGTGAGGCTGATCTGATTGTCGTCGCTCCGGCAACTGCCAACATGATTGCCAAGATTTCCCATGGATTTGCTGATGATCTGGCCAGCGCAATTCTTCTGGCATCCAAAAATCAGATTCTCCTGGCACCGGCGATGAATCCGGCTATGTGGAATAATCCCGCTACCAGGCGAAATGTGGAAGCATTGTTGAAAGACGGCGTTCAGTTCATCGGCCCTGAAACCGGAGAGATGGCAGAACGCTCCGAGGCCGGACGTGGGCGAATGACAGAGCCGATGGATATTGTTGGTGAAATTGGCCGGTTGCTGGATGACAGGCCAAAACCACTTGCCGGACTCAGTGTCGTCTTAACGGCAGGACCAACCCATGAACCCATTGATCCGGTACGTTATATTGCCAACCGGTCTTCAGGAAAGCAGGGTTATGCCATTGCTGATGCGCTTGCCGCCGCCGGGGCAGAAGTAAATTTGGTATCAGGTCCGGTTGAACTTGCCAGACCTGCGGGTATCAACTTCTTTCAGGTTGAGAGCGCCAGGCAAATGCATCAGGCTGTCAAAAACTGCCTGCCGGTAGATATTGCAGTGATGGTGGCAGCAGTTGCCGATTGGCGGGTTGCCAATTCTGCAGATGAAAAAATAAAGAAAAAACCCGGTTCAACTGGACCGGTACCGCTGAAATTGACTGAAAATCCGGATATTCTGAAATTCATTGGCCATCACGAGCAGCGGCCAAAACTGGTAATAGGTTTTGCCGCCGAGACCCGCGATGTTATCAAAAATGCCAAAGCGAAATTGAAAAGAAAGGGTGCAGACTGGATCCTTGCCAATGATGTATCTCCGGAAACAGGAATCATGGGTGGAGACAGCAACACAATCAAATTATTAAGTAGTTCGGGTGTTGACGAGTGGCCAAACCTGGCAAAGGATCAGGTAGCCCGGCGTCTGGTTGACAAAATCATCGCATATTTTGACTCAGAGATTATCAGTGTTTAAGTGTTGGTTGTATTTGCCGTAAAAAGTCGGGGAGCATGTTCGTGTGAGTGGAAACCAGCTGACAGTTATCCGTTTACCCCATGCTCTTGATCTGGAACTCCCCGGTTATGAGACAAAAAATGCTGCCGGCATGGACTTGCGTGCCGCGTGTGCCGATGATGTGCCAATAACCTTGCGGCCAGGCCAGCGCGGGTTAATACCCACGGGCATGATATTTGAAATTCCTCAGGGTTACGAAGGCCAGGTCCGGCCCCGTTCCGGTCTGGCATACAAAAACGGCATTACCTGTCTTAATACACCCGGCACAATCGACAGTGATTATCGCGGGGAGGTAATGGTGTTGCTGATCAACCATGGCGAGGATGTTTTCAAAATTGAACGCGGTATGCGCATTGCCCAGCTGGTAGTTGCCAAAGTTAGTCAGGTGGCAATTGTCGAGAGCGGATTGGCGAGCCAGACGGATCGCGGCGGTGGTGGCTTTGGGTCTACGGGTTTAAACTGAATATCAATTTCCTCTGGTATAGCAGAACACCATTAAAATGATCATGCAATCAGGAGCGAAAAGCGACCGGCGCCGGTGCGCCGCCTTCGCAGAGGCCGGGCGCAAGCCCGAATAGCCGTGAGCAAAAAAAATTCAGAACTGAATCAAAACAAAGGTGTTCTGCCATATTATAGTTTCAGGACTACAATATCCTGGGGCTCAGGCACACCTTCAATCATCGATGTTTCAAGGCTTGCCTGCAATTTACCTTCATAACCCTGGTCAATCGCCGTATCATAAATATTGCGCGCTGCCAGAAATGCCGTACCCAGAATTTTGTTGTGTTTTTCAAGTTTTGCCGACAAATTCACCGCCGAACCGATTACCGTCATTTCCAGCCGGTCCGATTGACCCACGGCGCCATGAGCGATTGCCCCGCCTGCAAGTCCAATCCCGATACCTGAGCGCGCAATATTTTTCAAATCTCCATCCTCATCAGCCCAGATTTTGAAATCATTCAGGATATCCTCTGCCGCACTCATTGCCGCTGCAGCGTATTTGGCTTCGAAGTCCTTGTCTGAACTATTCGTACCAAATGTTGCCATGATGCCGTCACCCATGAACTTGTCAATAATACCACCATTGTTTTGTATTATCGGCACAATGCGTGACTGGTAGCTGGACAATGCGTCCATTACCCTCGAGGCATCCATATCATTGGCTATTTTTGTAAAGTCTCGAATATCGACGTTCAAAACTGCCGCCTCCACCGACACTCCCCTGCCGGCAATCAATTCCTCGGAATTGTCGCGAATACCGCTGGCAACGGAAGTGTCAAAGAATCTGGACAATGCCTGCGCAGCGCTTTTCTCGGTGGCTGCAGTTACCAGCAGATTTGACGATGCATTTACTGCCGCTGCCAAAATCAGTGTTACAAATACTATGGTCATGATTTTGTCGACCTCGGCACCAATCAATATCGAATTTGATGTCAGATATTCCACATAAGAACGGGTCAGCATATTGTCAGACGGATCAAGCGTTGTGACGTAAATTATCATCGCCAACCATCCAGATGCAGCGGCCATACCTGCAGAGACGACAAACTTCGATTCAAGACGCAGAACCCTGAGACCAATAAAAATGAATACATAAAGCAGGGTAGGTGCTTTCAGAATAAAAGATGCCGGCTGCATATACTGGAGATGAAAACTCACCATCAATCCATAAAGCAGAGTGAAATCAAATAATATCGAACCATAAATTGCCCAGTCCGGAATAGTTCTTTTCAACGCCCAGATAAATCCGATGACGGATAATATCAGATAGATGCTGAGCACATAGGGTACCGGATAAAAAGCCTCAGCCGGGCTCGTCTTGGGGCTGATGACATAGATGAATCCAAACAAAAGAACGATCGCCAGTTGAATGATCCTGGCCAGTACTTCATTGGCCCGTTCGCGTTCATGAATGGCAGCTGTTACTCTGCGGGGTAATTTGGTGCGGTCGGGAGCGTGCAGAAAATTCTCGACGAAATAGCTGATGAAGTTCAATCCGATTACTCCTTCAATCTAAGCCGGAAGTGCTCTAGATCCCGATTGGATATTGTTAACATATAAGGCCAGAAACAGAATTGAACATTCAATTCGGGACAACAAGCTGTGAAGATCAAGAATTGATTATAGTCATTGGCAAAAACCAATTTGTTGGGGATAAACCGGAAAACTCAGTAGCTTCACGAACGACATGCCGGATTTGCACCTGGATTAGCGGATGTAATCTTTGCTTTTTGCGGAAAATTTGGGTAAAATTTCCCCGCACAGCCATCATTTTACCCTCTCATACGAATTGAGCCTGTTTCCTTTCAGTTCCTGGACAAAAACCACCTAATTCACAGTCGATGAAAGAGCTGCTTGAAGTAGCATTAACAGTAAAAATCGTTATATTGGCAACAAGGTTGAACTGGCGATTCGGTGAGCGTGATTCCTGAATCCAACAAATTGAAGACGGATATTGAATGACCACAACAAATGATCAGGACAATCAGCATGATTCTAACGCTGACAGTGGAGATTATGATGCTGATTCCATCAAGGTTCTGAAAGGGCTTGATGCAGTCCGCAAACGTCCGGGGATGTATATTGGAGATACAGATGATGGTTCCGGTCTTCATCATATGGTTTATGAAGTGGTTGATAATGCCATTGATGAAGCGCTGGCAGGTTATGCTGATCTTGTAACCGTCACGCTCAATGCGGATGGATCCGTCACTGTTACAGATAACGGTCGCGGTATTCCAACCGGTATACATGAAGAGGAGGGTGTTTCAGCCGCTGAACTGATTATGACACAGCTCCACGCGGGCGGCAAATTTGACCAGAATTCCTATAAGGTCTCCGGCGGTCTGCACGGCGTCGGCGTTTCGGTGGTCAATGCTTTGTCCGTCTGGTTGAAGTTGAAAATATTTCGCCATGACCAGGCCCATGAAATGAGTTTTACCCATGGTGTTCCCGATGGGTCTCTGGGGGTTAGCGGTGATGCGGTAGGTGAATCGGGCACGCAAGTTACCTTCTTACCATCGGAAGAAACCTTTAGCATGGTCGAATTTGATTATGCCACACTGGAGCATCGCCTGCGTGAACTGGCATTTCTGAACTCCGGTGTTCGTATTTTGCTGGTTGATAACCGCGGCACGGAGAAAGTATCGACCGAACTCGAATATGAAGGTGGGCTGGAGGCCTTTGTTCGCTACCTGGACACCACGAAAACCGCGCTGATAGATGACCCGATTTATCTCAGATCAGAACGCGACGGGGTAACCGTTGAAGTTTCACTTTGGTGGAACAATTCCTATCATGAAAAAGTATTGTGTTTTACCAACAATATTCCCCAGCGTGATGGTGGAACTCATTTGGCCGGTTTTCGTAGCGCCTTAACCAGGCAGGTGACGGGCTATGCTGAATCGTCGGGTCTGATGAAAAGGGAAAAAGTACAACTGACCGGTGATGATTGCCGCGAGGGGCTGACCTGCGTTCTGTCAATCAAGGTGCCAGATCCCAAATTCTCTTCGCAAACCAAGGACAAGCTTGTCTCATCAGAAGTTCGCCCGGTAGTCGAAAGCCTGGTTGGCCAGACACTCAATCAGTGGCTTGAAGAAAACCCTGCTCTGGCAAAAACAGTTATTTCAAAAGTCGTCGAAGCTGCCGCTGCCCGTGAAGCGGCACGCAAGGCGCGCGAACTGACCAGACGCAAAGGTGCATTGGATATTTCCTCACTGCCTGGAAAACTGGCCGATTGTCAGGAGCGCGATCCGGCAAAATCTGAACTGTTTCTGGTCGAGGGTGACAGCGCCGGCGGTTCTGCCAAACAGGGGCGCAACCGGGCCAACCAGGCAGTATTGCCGTTGCGGGGCAAAATTCTCAACGTTGAACGCGCCAGATTTGATAAAATGCTTTCAAGCCAGGAAATCGGTACCCTGATCACGGCGCTTGGCACTTCAATCGGCAAGGATGAATTCAATATTGAAAAATTGCGTTATCACAAAATAATCATCATGACGGATGCGGATGTCGATGGCGCCCATATCAGAACATTGCTGCTGACTTTCTTTTTCCGCCAGATGCCGGAACTGCTGGAAAACGGCCATCTGTATATTGCCCAGCCACCTCTTTACAA
>JAAEMP010000109.1 GCA_024225445.1 Hyphomicrobiales bacterium
AATATATGTCACACCGGTCGATTCAGGCCGGTAAAGGGTACCCATATATTCAGCATATTCCCTGAATACTTCTGCATCAACAAACCCGGTGTCATACCGGAAGGCAGTCGCATCATTCAATACATCGTATCCGTCACCGCCGCCTGCAATATAACTGTTTGTTACCATTCTGTAAACAGTGTTATCATCCAACGCAGTCCATCCAACGCTGCCATTTTTGATTTCAACACTGACCAGTTGCTCCGGCTTTGTCTTGTCTGCTGTATATCGGATTCCGGCAACATTGGGAAATGCGCCGCCGCCCTTTGAAAGTCCGCTTTCAAGCACTGTTTTCACTTCTTTCCCAGTAAGTTCCAGGACAAACAAAGTATTGCCAAAAGGCATCAGGGTATATACTGTGCCGACTGTCAGATCGCCTGCCGGGATATCAATTCTTATCCCGCCTGCATTATGGAGCGCCATATCCGCATTCAACCCTACAGAATTCGTTTTCCACAGCATACTCTCGCATACAACAGGCGCTATAAGACTGCCGCCCGGCAGTTCTGTACCTGATGTATGTGTCCCAGGCTCTCTGATATGGAGCAGGTCTTCCGCAACAGTTGCCACAACCTCTTTTTCCATATCCGCAATACCGGCTTTATACGGCGCAAGCATGGCAATGGCATCAGAGTCTTCTTCAATGACCTCGATTTCAGGGTTTGCTTCAATCATAGCGAGAATCTCCGCCTTTTTCGCCGGATCAACTTCTACTTTGTTATCGTCAGCGTCTTTTTGCAGAAATGTATCTCCCACCAGCAGAACAGCATTGCCTTCACAAGATATGACAGACCCGTCAGCGTCAAATTCAGCTTCCAGAACACCCGCAGCTTTTGCCCATTCCCAAGCCTGGACAATACAGACCTTGTTGCCTGCCGGACTGTTTATGATCGTGGGATAAGAACCTGCAGATGTCAGTCCCAGGGTTTCATAGTCTCCCATCAGCATATGGTCATGGCCGCCTACCACAATATCAATGCCGTCAACAGATCCGGCAAGTTCGACATCTTTTTCACAGCCAAGGTGGGTCAGCGCTATGATTTTATTGACACCCTGACTCTCAAGTTTCTGAACTGTTCTTTGAGCTGCTGTTTTTTCGTCTTCAAAAATAATGGCATCTCCCGGGCTTGAACTTTCTGAAGTGTCCGGTGTTGTAAGTCCGAATATTCCCACTTTTTCGCCGTTGACATCTTTAATCACATAAGGAGTTATCTGGTCGCTGAGATACCCGTCATTTGAAGCGTCAATATTTGCAGAAATGATCGGGAATTCTGCAAGGTCATTGATAAATCCTGCAAGCAGTCCCGGACCTTTATCAAATTCATGATTCCCGACAGCCATGGCATCAAATTTTATCATATTCATGAATGCAAATTCAGCTTCCCCCTGGTATTTGGTAAAATACAGGGTTCCCTGAACTAAATCACCTGCGTGAAGCACCAGGGTTTCCGGGTCAGAGTTCCGAACATCTGCCACTTTTCTCACCAGCCGGGCAAAACCGCCCATATTCAGATATGTCTTTACCCCGTCAAAATACAGGCTCCCGCTTGTGGCATCCAAATGGGAGTGCGTGTCACTGACATGCAGAATTGTGAGACT
>JAAEMP010000110.1 GCA_024225445.1 Hyphomicrobiales bacterium
GACCTTAGTCAATCCGGAGGTGGCCGGCGTGGTGTATCAATTCACATCGGGGCGCAGCTCTGCACTTATCGCGCCCTTGCTGGGAAGCTTTGAAGGCTACCTGGTTGGCGACGGATACTCCGGCAACTTTGCGGCAACGAAGGACCTTGATGGTCTGGTGTTGCACGGTGGCTGCTGGGCTCACACGCTGCGCAAGTTTCGTGACGCGACCAAGGAAGCCAGCAAGATGGCGAAGCTGTACATGAGCGATATCCGGGAGCTGTACGACTTGGAAGATGAGGCCAACGACCAGGGGATGAGCGCGAAACAGCGAGTAGATCACCGACAAAGCCGAGCCCGACCAATCCTTGCCAGAATCCTGTGGCGTACCCGAGGGTGGAAAGACATCTTCAGCTCCAGCGGAAAGATGGGAGAGGCAATCAAGTACCTGCGCAACCAGTGGAAGACACTTAAGTGTTTCCTGCTGGATGGGCGGATTCCCTTGGACAACAATGCGTGCGAACGGGCGATCCGCCCCATCGCAATCGGACGCAAGAACTGGCTGTTTGCAGGCAGCGTGCGAGGTGGAGAAGCGGCAGCGATCATGTACTCCTTGGTCGAATCTTGCCGTCAAGCTCAGATAAGTCCTTGGGC
>JAAEMP010000111.1 GCA_024225445.1 Hyphomicrobiales bacterium
CTATTTTGCCTTGATGCGCCCCTCAATCTGAGGTGAAACCGAGCCTTTCTTACGAATATAGGCCATCACGTCATTAGCCAGAAGTTTGGCGGACAAGCCACCGATAAGCACTTTAGCCTTACGCAACATTTTGTATCCGTCACCCCCACCAGCGGCGTAATCGTTGGTGGCCATTTTGTACATCTTCGTCAAATCAAGAGGTGATTCTCCGATCATGACATCGACAACACGCTGACCAGCTGGTTTGCTTGCATCGAACGAAAATGACATGCCTGAAATCTGGGGAAAACGACCGGCGGTTTTCTCTACCTGACTCACACCATTTTCAAGCGCCGCCAATACGGTTGCGCCGTCAACTTCGACAAGGATATTCAAATTGCCAAACGGCAGTTCCGTCAGGATATCCCGCCGTGTCAATTCTGTTCCCGCATCGTAGATCTTGTTGCCACGAATACCACCACCATTGGCCATGGCAATATCAGCGCCAAGAGCGGCTCGCTGAGCATCGGCTATCAGATTACCGATTGCCGTTTCGCCGGAACGAACTGACGGTTTTCTGGAATCAAGTTCTGTGTCTGTTTTACCGATCGCCACATCAAGTTCTTTTGAAAGTGTAGCCTGATAGCCCTGTACTTTTGCCAGGGATTCCGCGTCCGGTGTAACTGTTGCAGTATCGATAATGCGAAAATTCGGCCACCATTTTACCCGGCGTTTGCCGCGCTTTTCGCCGATGGAGAATTTGACATCAAGAGCTACGATCAAATCACCTTCTGACCGTGATTCCGCCATGACGCTACGGCCATTATAGTTAACCGTCAGGTCATGATCGTGACCGGAAAGAACAAAATCAAACTTGCCAGTACCATACAGTTCCCTGTCGGTCGCAATGTCTTCATGCAGGATGGCGACCAATATGTCGGCGCCTTGTTCCTTTAGCACCTCTGCCTGGGCCATGGCAGTATCCATCGAAGATGAAAACCTCAAATCACCCGGGCTGGAAAGTGCCGGGGAATCTTCAAGAGTCAATCCAACAATCCCAACCTTGATGCTCTTCATCGGATCTGACGCATCTCCGAATGTCATCATAGTGGAGTCTTTGATCCCCGGCACCTTGGAACCATCGGCACGGCGCAGATTGGCGGACAGAATTGTCGATTTGAGTTCACCCATCCGCTTGAGGAATTGTTCCTTGCCAAAGTCAAATTCGTGATTGCCAGGGACAACAATGTCCGGTGGCGCCAAATTGGTCAGCTCAACAACATGCTCGCCCTGGTCAAAGCCTGATAGCAGTGAAGGTGAAATGAAATCACCGGCATGGGCATAAATCAAATTTCCACCATTGGCCCGTTCGGCCTTGGCCAATGCATTAATCCGGGCAAAACCGCCGCGCTTGGACTTGGCGCTGGCCATCTCATATATATCGCTGACTAACAAAAATGTTACGTCGATATCTTCGGCGAAAGCTGCCGGCAGCGACGATGCTGTCATAACCGCAGCCATTGCCAGTGCTGTAATCAGTTTCTTCACAGTCATATTCCTCTCCTTTTATATTGTTTGACTTTTTTACGGTTTCGTTCTGGATGTTGAATTACCTAAATAGCTGGTATTTTCGATTCAGGCGCATTTGCCGCCCGACGCTGGAAAACCTGTTTGGCAGACTATAGGACCCGTTGAAGTTTGCAAACAAGAACAATTACCAGACAATCGAATTTATTCAAAGGTTTTCCCGACCGGAAAAATGAACAAATCATGCAAATGCTGTTTCGATGATTAGAGCAACTTTCGATGTGACGCCCTGAGTGAAACTCGAAAACGGGCACCACTCCCCCTTTGAATATGAGCCGAATATGCGCCGGCGCATTCTCACCTACCGGCGTTGGGGATTTTGTTGCAAGTTGAAGGCACTTGGCCAGTCATGGTGGTTTCGATGGTGGTGGGAAAAGTGTGGCGGCGGGTATCTACCGGGTAAATTCAATCTTGCCCTGCGGCAAAAGATAGAGAACAAGAGCCCGGCCGTTGGTTACGGTCGGATGATGAGCAGAGCCGGGCGGATTGACGCACCATCCGGCTTCATGACCGTCAAATCTTGCGCCCGGCGTAACCGGCATTACCATGCATATCTCGCCGGTGGGGTGCCGGTGATGGGGCCCGACAATATCTGTGAGATCGACCACATCAACACTGAGATCATCAGTCTGGGTTGATGGTTCCAGCACTCGTCCAAAGCGCCGCCCTTCATCACCCTGGCTGCACATCCATCCTGCTGTGATGGCTTCATGACACGCTTGTTCAACCTTGCCAAACGTGTCCCCTGACGACGGGTAGGTTGCATTCAGTACTGCTTCCAGATCTGCATCAATCCTTGCCTGCGAGATGGTTGCCGCAATTGGCTTCATCAGTGCCATGAAATTCTCCAGGTTCTGGTTTTCCATCTCAGCCTGTTCTCCTTGTCTGAGGTTTGAAATTCCACTTTACCACCAACCCAGGATATTAAAAGCGGGCTTCTCATTAAAACGGTCCAAAAGAAGACTCGGGGTTTCAGCCGTATCAAGCGCACCTGTTGTCATCGTCAAATCCGGCCATATCACACGGAGATTTTCGCCAATCCGGAACCGGTTTGAAAAAAGCGGCATTTCATGTCATCCTAACCCGGCCAAAATTTTCCATTGGAGGAGCCCGGATTTTCCGGGGGGAAGGGCAATTGTCAAGAGACATGAGCGACGCGCGAAAATATCTGGAAATATCCGGCAGATTCCAAATGGTCCGGGGGAGTCTGGCGTCGCCGGTAATTGCCTATGAGACCTGGGGTAAACTCAATGCGCAAGCCAGCAATGCGGTGTTGATTTTCACCGGGATTTCACCGTCAGCTCATGCCGCATCCTCGCAGGATAATCCTTCGACCGGCTGGTGGGAAGATATGATCGGACCGGGTCTGCCGATAGATACCCTGAAATATTTCGTCATATGCGTCAATTCACTGGGAAGTTGTTTGGGATCTACCGGGCCAAATTCCGAAAACCCGGAAACGGGTAGAAAATATCGTCTCGATTTTCCGGTATTGCATCTGGAGGATATCGCACGTTCTGGCAGCAGGGTAGTTACTTCATTGGGTGTAAAAATTGTACGCGGTTGTCGGCGCTTCAGTGGGTGGGATGACTGCGCTCATATACGCTTTGTTGTATCCAGGTCAATCGAAACGTCTGGTGTCAATTTCCTCGGCTGCAAGGAGCCAGCCGTTTTCGATTGCGCTTCGTTCATTGCAGCGTGAACTGGTTCGTACTGACACTGCCTGGGATAATGGCCAGTATGAGGAAGAACATCCACCGGAAACGGGTATGCGTCTTGCGCGAAAACTTGGGATGATTACCTATCGTTCAGCCAAGGAATGGACCCAGCGTTTTGGCCGGGAACGGGCGACGGATGACATCGGGCTTGGATCAGGAACCAATTTCGGAATTGACTTTGAAGTAGAAGCCTACCTTCAATCGCACGCAAACAAATTCGTACGGGCCTTCGATGCCAACTGCTATCTTCATCTGTCGAGAGCGATGGACCTCTTCGATGCTGCCGACCACGGGGGTAGCGTGGAGGTTGCACTTTCTCAAACCGGTCTGGAACATGCCCTGATCGTTTCCGTCAAGACCGACCTGCTTTTCCCCCACACCAGCAGGAAGAACTGGCGGATGCATTTCAAGCCGCAGGCGTCAATGTAACTTTTAAGCTTCCGGATTCCATCCAGGGACACGATTCATTCCTGATCGACATGGATCGATTTCGTCCGGTTGTCAGCCAATTCTTCTAGACCCTTTTCATGGTCACATTGAACCGTTTGACCATGAAAGGGTCTAGTGTCGAGACAGAAGAATGGCCAAACAGCCGATGATCATACGCCAAGTTTTCGGTACAATCTGGCGTCTCTGGTTTTGAAATGATCAACAAACCAGTCGTGGATGGCCGCTGATAATGTATCGTTAAGTGATGTATATTTTCCTGCCTCGAAGGCATCCATGATATCACGAATATCATCTAGCAGTTTTTCGTGATGGTTTTTGTGATCAACATATTGGTCATAATCATGTTTTCTCATCACAGATTCCTCCAGGGCAAAATGTGCAGAAATACGGACAAACATCTCCCCGAGAAAATTACGGATCACTTCAAATGAAGCTTCCTTGTCCAACTCCGCATGCAATTTGTTGATCAAGTCAACAAGCTCACGATGCTCGTGATCGACTTCGGCTATACCGGTTTCAAATACTGGTTCCCATTTGATAAGTGCCATGGGCTTATTCTCCTATCTGAACAAGAAACCGCCAGCATCGGCTTTAAAGTCAATTGCGATATTCTGGTTAGGCTCAAAAACCATCTGGCGTGTGGTTTCATAATCAAAACCGCTAGAGCGCTTGGTATCGCGCAGTCGTACGGTGATCGTGTGCGTCCCGACAGGGACCGTGATTTTTTTGTAAACCTGACCGGGTCCATCATTGAATAATCCGGTGGCGACAAGCAACTCATCGTAGATTACTTTTCCGTCCAATATGAGCTGGATATATAATGGAATACGCTCACGGGTACAATTATTTGGCCGACGCTGATTGGCTGGCAGTTTGGCGATTTCCTTTGCCGTCAGTTTTCGACAGTCGACTTTGCGACTGGCGCCATGGGCAAAGCCCAGTTTGATCTGGGCCATACCATCCGGAAATTGACGATAGACAGGCTGGTTGGAAAAATAGCCGACAAATACTGCAATAATGGCAAAAAACAAAAACTGACCGGCATAACGGAAAATGTCAGGCATCCATTTTTCCTTTGCTCGCAGTGTGAGTTTGTTCAGTTTTGGAGTTTGATCTGGAAGCCGCAGCAGGTAGCCCATCTGAGAATTTTTTCAAAGCAGCACCTAGTTGCGCCTTGCCCGTGGAGCCGGCCCAAAATGTTTCAACTCTGGCGCGCTCGACCCGACCTCTCAGATGTGGGTCGCGTTGGCCTGCCAGCCTATCGATTGTCCACTTAATTCCCAACCGGGAATCACATGAATTCTCAAGGCATCCTGTCAGCATGACGCCATCAGCCAGATCGCGACTGAGAACATAATCAATGAATGCCGGTGGTAATTGTCCGATGCAGACGAGAGAAACGACGCCAACGGTGTTTGAAGAAATCCCTGTGAGGTCGGGACCATGGCCACAATTGAAAACCATGATACGCCTTGACCCGACAAGTCCGCGTGCTGCCAATTCAGTCTGGTCCCGCAAACTTGCAATTGTGCTGTCTGGCAGGTCAATACCGGGTGACAATTTGGACATTTTGCGAAACGGCATCGAGGTTGGGCATGCTCCGGCGCATATTCCACAAGCCACACATTTATTCGGATCGACCACCGGCTCACGCTCAAATACCCTGCTGTCACTACGACCGACCATATCAATGGCATCATAGGGGCAATCGTCAAAGCAGCGCCCACAACCATTACAATTTTCAAGATCCACTACTGCCGGTCGTGCCTGTTTCAATGGCGGCAACCAGGGAATGGCGATGAGAATAACCAGAAAGCAAATTCCCATACCCCAGGTAACACTTCCCGGCAATGTCTCCAGCAGTGGATATAGCGGCAGATAGAACCAGTCGAGCCCAACATTTCCCGGAACCTTTGCCAGATCGGCTGGCGGTTGACTGTAGGCCGGGTAAAACAGTGACAGTGCCATCAACAAGGCAAACACTGAAATTGCCAATCCGCGCGGTGGATTGATGACAGGTTTACTCACCCGTTGCAGATGCATCCACAATATCGCCAACGCAATCAAGGGGATAGCGATATGCATAAAAATCATCAAGGTGAAAAAGCGACTCTCCAACGCATCAGGCGACAGGAAATTTCGGGCGATCGGCTCTCCGAAAATCGGCAGCAAATCAAACCACTCGGTCGAAACAATCGCCACATATTGTGCAAGCATGTCCCACACCAGCCAGTAACCGCTTATCCCGGCAGCAAATATCATGACCATGACAGGGACGCCGGTCACCCAGCTGAACCAGCGGGCTCCACGGTATCTGTCACGGGCAAATTCGCGCAACATGTGGATCATCACTACGATTACCAGAAGATCGGATGCATATCGGTGCAGGCTGCGCATTATTCCGGCAAGATACCACTGCTCATGCGTCATGTACTCAATCGATGCATATGCGTTGGTTACGCCAGTATCGAAGAAAATATAAACGTAAATACCGCTAACGGTGATAATCCAGTAGAAAAAAAAACCCAGCGCTCCCAGATTCAGCATCGGGTTCCATTGGGATGGGAAAAACCATCCCAGAAACCTCTCACTCTGATCGAAGAGATTACGGAGAATCGACCGAACTGTGCTCATGGACGGGCACCCCCATCTGGTTGACTGGAATGCCTGAATTCACGAATCAGCCAGCTTAAAACAAGCAGCAGGCAGGCAAGTCCTATGGCGATACCAATGAGCAGGGAATAATTAAAGTAATAACGACCGGTGTTGGGATTATAAACGGTGCAGAACAGCTTTACGCGTTCCTTAAGTCCGTCTATCGACATGATCGAACGCCGCTGACCAAATAACAGATCCTTCAGGGGCTCAACAATCGCGGGTGGGTTAAAATCTTCGCCGCGTACTTGCTGGTAGATTCTCCCTTCGGCATCGACTACGCTGACCTGTGCTGTGTGATCAAAACCACCGGCTGATGGAACAAAGGTAAAACCGGTAGCATCGGCAAGATTCTGTATCAACGCCTGATCACCGGAAAGAAATAACCAGTTGGGCAGATCAACGCCGTGCATGCGCGCAAATGAACGCATGCGTTCGGGTGTGTCGTGGCGCGCATCAAACCCGATAGTGACAACAGCAAAACTATCCTGGCCGAGAGCCTCCTGGGCGACTTCAACGGTTTGGTGGAGATTTTCAATGATAACCGGACAGGTGTTGGCACAACCGGTATAGATCAAGGAGATGAGGACCGGCTTCCCACGAAGCTCTTTAAGCCCGACGTTCTTGCCTTGCGTATCAATGAACGTCAATTCCGGCAACATTTTGCCGATCGCCGCTTCGGATATAGCAAGTGCATTTTCCTCGATCGACAGCGAGACAGCGCTTGCAGGTGCAAACACCAGCAATGCCGCCAGCAGATATTGGCTCAACCTCATGATAATCCTCTGATTACCCACTCGGTTATTGCCCCGCCAAGCAGCAGGCAAAGTTGCAATAAAGAGGCAAAGAAATTCTTCAGTGCATTGCTACGATCCGGTTGTCGAACAAGCGCGATGCTCGTCCACGTAAAGATCGCCCCGCCACTAACGGCGCCAATCAGATAGATTGTTCCCATACCGTAAAAAGCCGGTATGAGTGCGACCAGTGTCAGAACTACAGTGTGAGCCAGAATAACCCAGGCGCAACGACTCTTTCCCATAACCACGGGAAGCATCGGCACACCGGCGCGCGTATAGTCATCATTTGAGGCAATTGCCAGGCTCCAGAAATGTGGCGGTGTCCACAAAAATAGCACAAGCGTTAACGCTATGCCCTCCACGCCAATGGCGGGGTTCACCGCTGCAGCACCAGCCAGAACAGCGAAGCTTCCAGCTAAACCTCCAACGACAATATTAGTCCACGAGCGACGTTTGAGCCACATCGTATAAACAACGCCATAGGTAAAAGCACCCAGGAATGTATAAAGAGCCGCCCACCAGTTGGTGGCAAATCCGGCCAACAGCACTGACCCAAGCAAAAGACCCAGGATTATCGTCAACCACCCCAAACCGGCATTGAACTGACCGGTAACAAAAGGGCGGTTGGCTGTGCGTTTCATCAAGGCGTCAAGATCGTGCTCAATCCATTGATTAAATGCTCCAGCGCTGCCTGCTGCCAGAAAAACAGCAACAGACAGTATTAACAGCCTGCCAATGCCGGGTGATGAACCCTGGGTAACGGCAAACCCACCAATGGCGCTCAACATGATCGCCACCGCAATTCTGGGCTTGAACACCATTATGGCACTGCGAATTGTCGGACCAGCTTGTATCGCTGTACTCGCCATCTGCTCACTCCTGTATGTGTGCGCCGATCTCTAACGCATGGAGATCGGCGGCACCTAGATCAACCAAGCTGCCACAATTCTGACAGGTATTTCCAGTTGACGAAGTAGTAAAGAACAAATGCGCTGAAGAAGGTCGCGACCAAAATATAGGTGCCTGGCAGATGGAATGTGCCCGAATCGCCATGTTTGTGCACGGCATCGCTTACCCGTTTCTGCGGCATGGGGCCCAATGCCTCAACTATATTGCTGGCGTCAACTTTTTTGCCGAACAGAACGCTGAACACGATGATCACGACAAACAATCCGCCGCCGATCGCTGCCAGGATACCGGCCATACCATTCAGGCCGAGCATCAGGAATGCTGCTGGCGGATAATCAAAGCTCAAAGTTGCATCGGAGAATGAGATATCCGCATGACGGCGAGCAACACCAAGTGTTCCCGCACCCATCATAAACAGTGAGATGCCGGCTGCACCCATGCCAAACAGATAGGGTTGCCACTTGGCAAGACGTGGCCAGATAATTTCACGCTGGAAGATCAGCGGAACCACCAGATAGGTCAGCGCCATGAAGGCCAGTGACGTTCCGGCAACCACGGTGGCATGGAAGTGGCCCGGTACATACATGGTATTGTGCAACATGATATTAATCTGCTCGGTGCCTAACACCACCCCGGAGATACCGCCAAGAAAGCCGAACAATACCAGCGACAGGAACATTCCGGCAAATGCAGGATTTCCCCACGGAGCACGCCGCAGCCATTCGAAAACGCCGTTGGTGTAGCCATTGGCCCGTTGGGCAGCTTCCATTGCACCTGGAATAGAGAAACCGTGAATCATCGAGCCCAGAACAGCCAGGTAAATCGCGTATGAGGTATTGAATACTTTCCATTCCGAACTCAGGCCCGGCTCAACCAGCATATGATGCGCACTGGCCAACTGAAGGAACAGAATATACATCAGAAACGCCATCCTGCTGACTTTTTCCGACAGTGGTTTTGCCCCCATCAATATTGCTGGAATAGCATACCAGATAGCGACTTGTGCAGCCATGTTGATCTGCTGGGACGAATGACCCATTGCCCACCATACCAGCTTGTACATCACGGTATCGATATGAGCGATATAACCAAGTGACCACAACCAGGTCGGGATCAGGATAACTGCGCCACTGGCGAGGGTGAATATAGCGATAATACAAGCCACAAGCGCACCAAACGTCACCAGCGGGATTGAGCCTTCATAAGTCTTCTCGTCCTTGGCGATAACCAGTGTGCCGAGAAAAACAAAACAGCCCAACAATGCGCCAACCGCAAATACTATCAGTGAAAGATAGAAATTCGGCGCTGCCTTCAGCGGCACATAGGAGGTGAACATGACACTGGATTCGCCCTGCAACACAGTGACATTGGCAAGAACAGCCCCCACCAGCATCAATATGAAAGCCAACCAGGCTATGCGCGGCGTTGCCAGACGACAATTCAGTATTATTGCCGATGCAAAATAGAGCACCGCCATTTCAAAAAAGATAATCCACACCAACAGAACATCCAGTCCATGTGCAGTCAGCACCAGATAGAACAAGTCTGGGTCCAGAATTTTGACAGCGGGCCAACGGGTTAGCGCAACCAGCAGGCCGAATAGGCCGCCGACAGCAAGAAACACAATAGCCACGACGGCATTGGCCTTGATCAGATTTTGGGCAGCAATATCTATTTTCAACCCGGTTGCCGGACAGGTTCTGAATTTCGCCGCGATTCCGCCGATAATACCAGTTTCAGCTGCAACGCTCATAATATTTCCTCCGTACCTGAATTAGTCAATAACGTGAATGCGGCCAACCATCGTATGGTGACCAACACCGCAGAATTCGTTGCACACAACACTGAATTCTCCGGATTGAGTGGGGGTAAGTGTAACCACATGCTCAAGGCCTGGATGTACTTGTATGTTGATGTTCACCGGCTGCAGCGAAAAACCATGTTGCCAGTCCATTGAAGACAGATGCAGACGGTAAGTCTGACCCTTCTTCAACTCCAGGATTGGCCACCACTCCCACAATCTGGAGAGCATATAAATATCTGAACCCGGGTCCGGTTTGACCACGGGGATATCCGCCTCTTCACGTACCGTGTATTTCTCCGTGAAAGCTACGGTCTTTTCTTCAAACGTCTCGGGTACAACCCGATAGACTTCATTTGACAGGTTTTGATTTCCCTCAAGATGCCACCAAACCATCATGGCGAACATAAAAACGCCCCAGAGGAAAGCGATAGTAATCCAAACAAGTTCGGCGCGCCCAACCTTTTCTGTCCACCACAATTTGTTTTCGGGGGAAGTGATTGCCATGTCTGCCTCCTACTGCGAAATCGGAATTTGTGAGAGCTCCATCACGCCCCAAAGCGTGTAAAGCACTGTCGGAACCACCACGCCAATAAATAGCAGCAGAAAATGATTGTCGAGAAGACGTTGCATTGGTGGGATCGGTTCAGATTTATCTGTAGAATCTGACTCTATTGTTTCTTTGGCCATAGGGCTCTCCTCACGATTGCTTGGTAAACGAAACATTTCACATGAGCGGGAAACAATCCTTGATCTAGGTTAAGCTGCCATATTATTTGCGGTCAAATAGCAGCAGCAATCACCGCCATCGGTGCCATAATCAGTGCAGCCGTTTTGATCATCACATTTTGGTCAGGTCGGAGCCACTACACTTTGATGGCTTGCAGACTGGGTCAAAACAGCTTGATGGAGACGCAGCCAGCAAATTTGTCATCAACCCGGGTGTCAAACCCTGACCGCAGTTCAGAAATGAACATTTAGCCTGATAACCTGTGTTTGGCTGGCATGCACTTAACTAAAGTCAAGCCATCAATTAACCAAGATCAAGGCGCCAACAAATTATTCCTCCTAAATTTTAATTGGTGGCTTCAGCCATCGAAATTTCTGAGAGGATCTAGAAATGAAGAAAAAAATTACCAAAAGCTATGCTTTGGCGCTAGCTTTCGGTGCCGCAATGTCAGTTGGCACATTCAATGTGGCAATGGCTCAAGATGCGGCTCCGACGATGGCTAAAGAAGCATTTGAATCAACCAAGGCACTGTACTTCCAGCGTTGTGCTGGTTGTCACGGTGTATTGCGCAAGGGAGCTACAGGTAAAAACCTTGAACCCGAAAACACCCGCAAACTGGGCCAGGAACGACTAGAAAAAATCATCGCCATTGGTACAGAAGGCGGCATGAACAACTTTGATGATATTTTCACCAAAGAACAGATTGCAGACTTGGCGACATACATTCAGATCGAACCGCCGGTTCCACCTGAAATGAGTCTGGCAATGATGAAGGAACGCACCAAGGTTCATGTTGATCCCAAAGACTACCCGACCAAACCGTTGCACGGTCGAAACTGGGAAAACTTCTTTGTGGTAATCGAACGCGATGCTGGCAAGATCGCTATCATTGATGGCGACAAACACGAAATTGTCACCCACATTGATTCTGGATATGCAGTGCATGTGCTCAAAGCACTTGAGCATCATGACACCGAACACGCCGAGCATCCGGGTCGGTTCTGGTATTCCATGGGCCGTGATGGCAAGATGACCAAAATCGATCTGTGGCAGACACCGGAAAATATGCTGGTGGCTGAAACACAGGTTGCCTACGATGCACGAGATGTTGCGGTATCAGGTGATGGCAAATACATCATCGGTGGCGGTTACTGGCCACCGCATGCAGTAATCGTTGATGCCAAAACAATGGAACCGTTGAAAGTCATTTCGACCCGCGGTACCAATGTGGATGGCGAATATGTCAACGAATCCCGTGTGGCAGCCATATATACCACGCCAAAAACATCAACGTTTCTGATTGCGGCAAAAGAGCTGGGTCAGATGTGGCAGGTGGATTATTCCGATATCGACAATCTCAGAATAGAGAAAATCGATTCGGCCAAGTATCTGCATGATGGTTTCTTCGATCCGACAGGTCGTTATTTCCAGATTGCCGCAAATGCCTCCAACAAAATGGTGATTGTGGATACGGAAACCCGTAAGCTTGCCGCGATGATTGATGTTGGCAAGAAGCCGCATCCGGGACCAGGTGCAAACTGGGTTGATCCCAAATGCGGCCCAGTGGGTGGCACGGTTCATCTGGGTGAAGGCCTGGTGACAACCTGGGGTAATGACCCAGCCGGTCATCCCGAACAGGCATGGAAAGTGTGCAAAAACATTGAAACCGATGGAGCCGGAGTGTTTATCCGTACCCACCCAAACAGCGACTATGTTTGGGCGGATCAGACAAAACATCCTGAACCTGAAGTGCAACAATCTGTTCAGGTAATATCCAAAGAGACCGGTGAAATTGTCAAAACCATCCAGGTTACCGACGAAGAAGGTAAAGCAGCCGTTCATATCGAGTTCAATGCCGATGGCAGCGAAGCCTGGGTCTCGGTGTGGAACCGCAAGAACAGCAGCAAGCCTGAAGGTGAAATCGTCATATATGATGCAAAGACGCTTGAGGAAAAAGCGCGCATCAAGGGACTGACGACACCAACCGGCAAGTTCAATGTTACGAACCGGACAAATCACGTCACTTGATGTGAGTCCTAATTGACAGGCGGGTCTTGTACCCGCCTGTTAAAATAAATTCATCCCAAATCCCATCGAAGCAGAGGAAAGTCATGAGCAGGATAGCTACTTTTGCTGGAAACTGGAAAAACTGGAAAATCTGGGGAGTGCCTCTGATTGGCATGGGAGCAGCATCATTATTTGCTCTTGGGATAATTTTTTGGGGTGGTTTCAACACCGCCATGGAAGCGACAAATACTCTGAGCTTTTGTGTGTCGTGCCACGAGATGGAAACTACGGTTTTCCAGGAATACAAACAGACAATTCACTACCAGAACCGCACTGGGGTGCGCGCTATCTGTTCTGATTGCCATGTGCCAAAATCCTGGATTCATAAACTCGTACGCAAGATCAAGGCAACTCGCGAACTTTATCACAAGGCAATGGGCAGCGTTGATACACCGGAAAAATTTGAAGCCAAAAGACTGACATTGGCCAAAAATGTCTGGCATGAGATGAAAGAAACCGATTCACGAGAATGCCGCAATTGTCACACCATCGAATCGATGAGTCCAGAATTCCAGCGCCCGCGCGCGCGCAAGCAACACATGAGTGCCATGAAAGTTGGCCAAACCTGCATTGACTGCCACAAAGGCATCGCCCACAAGAGCGTTCGCCAGCTACTTTCTGAAGAGGAGCTTGAGCTTATTGAAAAACCCGATCCTTCCACAGCCTTTGCATCAATTCCGCAACCTTTCCTTGACAGTCTGAAACGGGTTGAAGAAAAAGAGGCTGCCGAAGAAAAGAAGAGGCTCGAAGAATACGCAGCAGCCGAAGCAGAATTGGAAGAACGCGTAAAAACTGCGGTAGCTACCGAATTGGCAAAGCAGGCTGCAGTTACAGACAATAATACCTCGTCAAATAGTGACAATGCCACAGTCGACCGGGACTGGTCTGGTGTTGCAACATCAAATATCACTCTATTTTATCCGGGTCAGGCCAGCTTTGAATGGGTGCAAACCGGCAAGGATCACGGCGGTGCGAGGGCGTTTCTGAAAGGTGGCGATCGCTGTGCGACCTGTCACCTGAAAGAAGTCAAGGATATGGGGGCAAAGATTGTTTCCGGTGAAAAACTGGAGCCGACACCCATTGAGGGAAAACGTGGCTCAATTGATGTCAAGATCCAGGCTACCCATGATGATGAAAATATGTATCTGCGTTTCCGTTGGAAGAATGACAAGCACTCGCCTGTGCCTTTTGTCGATGGTGGCAAGATGGATCCGGCCAATCAGGTTAAGTTGACCGTAATGATTGCCGAAAACAATGATGATGATACGGCCAAGGTTGAACTTGTTAACAGAGCCGGTTGCTGGGTCACCTGCCATCACGATTCACGCTACATGCCTCACAAGCCAAATGCGGAAGATATGACCAAATTTGCGGCAGAGGTTGACCGGTTGGAACTGGAAGACGGAATTACAAAATATATAAAAAGCTCCCGCACCAAAATAGAGGTGAAGGGCCGACGCGGGAAAATCCGCGGCGGCTGGGAAAAACTGAAGGATGAAGCCGAACTTGAATCACTGCTTAAAGATGGCTCATTTCTCGATTTTTACCGTTACAATTCAGGTGAGGATGCCCAGAATGGTCATGTAGCGGCATCACGGATGATGAAAGACAAAGGCGAGTTTTCAGCCACCGGCTCACTGGAAGGAAATATCTGGACTGTAACCATGATACGCCCACTCAATATGGAGAATTCTGGTGATATCTCGATAGTGCCCGGCAAATTATATACCTTTGGGGTTGCCATCCATGATGATTTCACTGACGCGCGTTTCCACCATGTATCACTGGAATATTACCTGGGGTTAGATAGTGATCAGGCAGAAATTAATGTGGCAAAATAAATTGCTGATAATATCGGCAATCTGCGTGGGAATATCCTTGCCAACAGGTGCATTGACCGATGCCCATGCCAGTGATGAAAAGCGGGCACGAATCTGCGCCAAGGCGGAGAAAAGATATCAGACGCTTTTCTCCGGTCCATCTGCTGATGAAGATGTAGCCATTGTACTGATGTACAAATATACCTTTTGTCCGTCTAAAATTACCATCAAGCGTGGCGACACAGTACGCTGGGTTAACGTCGATAAACGCACCAGCCATAGCGTATGGCTCAAGGAGTCTGGGAATACAGAATCAGACCGCCTGTTTGGTGAAGAACAGGTAGAAATAACGTTTGACGGGCCAGCCGGTGACTACCCCTATTTATGCGGACCACACTGGAAAGAAGAAGGCATGATCGGCATGGTTAGGGTTCAACCTTGACAAAAATCAAGGCACTTTAAACAGGTGAATCCTATTATATTGGTATTGAAAGATGTGTTGATTATTTCTGGAGCGCAGTCCTATGGTAAAAGCTGGAAAGGTCTATCTTGTTGGCGCTGGCCCGGGTGATCCTGAGCTATTAACACTCAAAGCGCTACGCCTCATCGAACGGGTGGAAGTAGTTGTCTACGACCGACTTGTTTCTCCCGAAATACTTTCATTGATTCCCGATACCACAGCGCGCATAGATGTTGGAAAACGCCCGGGGGCTCATCCAGTCCCGCAAAAGTCCATTAATCAGATTCTGATAAAGCTGGCTAAATCCGGTCAAGATATTGTCCGTCTCAAAGGTGGCGATCCAATGATATTTGGCCGTGGTGGAGAAGAAGCGCTTGAGCTTGAGCGGCATGGTATTGTGGTAAAGACCGTTCCGGGCATTACCGCTGCTCAGGGATGTGCTGCGGCGCTCAATCTACCAATGACCCATCGAGGTGTTGCACGTTCACTTGTATACATGACCGGTCATACGCTCGAAAACCGGCTGCCTGACATGGACTGGAAACAACTAGGCCGGGCAAGTTCAACCCTGGTAATTTACATGGGTGCTGAAAAAATATCGCAGATCGTTGAGCGATTGATTGAGGCAGGCATGGACGCAACCACACCGGCTCTTGCCATGTGTAGTGCTACGCTACACTGTCAAAAACATCTGTCGACCACCCTGGCACAGCTTCCTCATGATATTGAAAAAGTTAAACTGGACGGACCCGTATTGTTCATGATCGGAGATACGGTGGCTCTGGCTGGCAGCAATGGAGTATCGCGACATGTCGAACAAGATATGCTGGCTGTTGCCGCTAATGCTTAGTATCAGCGCTGTTGCCAACGCTTTTGCACCGACTACCGCTGGCGCTGAAACCCTTTCCCGTCAACGCAAGGTGGAACTGACCAACCTTGTGCGCCATGATTGCGGTTCCTGCCATGGCATGACGTTAAAGGGTGGCCTGGGAAGCCCGTTATTGCCAGAGATTATGGCCACTTATGATGCTGATGTGCTGACAGAAATAATTCTTGAGGGCGTACCTGGAACACCGATGCCTCCGTGGCGGGAATTGCTGACAATTGAGGAAACACAATGGGTGGTAGAACAGTTGCAAACCGGTGCGCACAAACGAGGTAATTTTTGAATGGTGAAGCGTCGCACATTGCTTAAAAGCATAACTGGTGGATTTACCGCTGCCGCCTTTTCCACGCCAGCACTGGTCAGAGATGTTGAAGCAGCTGAAGCACCAGAACTGCGTGGTACCGGGGATCTTGGTGTGATCGTCGAGCGGGCCAGCGGATCTGTCCAAATTGTCGAAACGACCACACACACATCACTGGCCCGCATTTCAGGACTTGGAGACTTGAGTCACGCATCCCTGGTTTTTTCCCGCGATGAGCGTTTCGCTTTCGTTTTTGCCCGGGACGGCGGATTGAGCAAAATTGACTTGCTGACACACAGGCTTGTCAAGCGCGTTGTCCAGGCGGGTAATTCAATTGGCGGGGCTATTTCCGACGATGGCAGTTTGCTGGCGGTATCCAATTACAAGCCAGGCGGTGTAAATATTTTCAATTCACAAACACTTGAGCCAATCGCCACGATTGCAGCGGGTTTTGGTAGCAACAACGATCTTTCGAAAACCGTTGGCCTGGTCGATGCACCAGGTGGACGTTTTGTCTTTACCCTGTACGATGCAGGCGAAATCTGGATTGCCGACTGCAGCAAATGCCTTGCCGGGGGTAAACCCGAATTGACCAAACTGCGGGACATTGGCCTTCTGCCATATGACGCCTTGATCAGCGGTGACGGGCGTTATTACATTGCCGGATTGTTTGGTGAAGATGGCATGGCGCTGGTTGATCTGTGGGCAGATAAACCTGTCGCAAAGCGGATACTGAATGGCTATGGTCGCGGTGAAAAAACACTTCCTGTTTACAAAATGCCGCATCTGGAAGGTTGGGCTCAGGCCGGTGACGGATTCTACCTGCCCGCTGTCGGTCATCATGAAGTACTCAGCGTAAATGCAAGAACATTCAGTCAAGATAACACTATCAAGGTACATGGCCAGCCGGTGTTTGTCATGGCTCGGCCGGATGGACGTCAGATTTGGGTAAATTTTGCTCATCCGCGTAATGATACAATCCAGGTGATAGATGTCCCAACCGGCAAAATCATCAAGCAACTAAAACCCGGCAAAGCTATCTTGCACATGGAATTTACCGCGCGTGGTGATCAAGTTTGGGTGTCTGTTCGAGATGAAAACCGTATCGATGTCTATGACCCGAGAACAATAACAAGAATTGCATCATTGCAGGCGCAGGCACCAAGTGGAATATTTTTCACCTGGCGAGCAGGCAGAATTGGTTTGTAGCCATGGAACTCAGTGCAATTGAGAAAAAACTGGTGAATGGATGGCAACAGGGTTTCCCCCTGTCACCACGCCCCTATGCACAAATTGCGGATGAACTGGGTATTCTCGAAAGTGATGTTATAGCGTCGCTTGCCTCGCTGAAACAAAGAGGAATATTGTCCCGGGTGGGTGCTGTTGTGCGTCCCAACACGGCAGGTGCCAGTTCGCTGGTAGCCATGTCTGTGTTGCCAGAGCATCTGGAAAACGTCGCCCAAGTTGTCTCCGTTCAACCGCAGGTCAACCATAATTACGAGAGGGAAAACAGTCTTAACCTCTGGTTTGTTGTCACCGCATCAAGCGAAATCGAGCTGGAGCAGGTACTGTCCAGAATTGAGCAAAAAACCGGTTATGACACGATAAAACTGCCGCTCGAAAAGGCTTTTCACATTAATTTGGGCTTTGCCATATGAAGACTCCGCTCAACCTGCAAATCGATCAGCGCGACATCAGACTTCTTGGCGCAATTGAAGATGGACTGCCGCTGTGCGAATCACCTTATTCGCGAGTTGGCAAGCAACTGCAAATGAGCGAGGAAGAGGTCATCGCCCGGCTGTCTCGAATGCAGACCGCTGGAATTATTCGACGGTTTGGTCTGGTATTACAGCACAGACAATTAGGTTTTCATGCCAATGCAATGGTGGTGTGGGATATACCGGATGAAGAGGTCGATAGTGTTGCTCAAAAGATTATTGCGCATGATTTCGTGACCCTGTGCTATTGCCGGGCGCGTCACGCACCGGTTTGGAAATTCAATTTATATTGCATGATTCATGGCCGCAAACGGGCGGTGGTTGAAGCACAGATAAATGATCTGAAAAAGTCTGCGGGCCTCGATATCTATCCTTCAAAAACGCTTTTCTCGCGCCGCCGTTTCAAGCAGACGGGTGCACGATTTTCGATCCCGGTGAAAGTGAATGGGGGGTTGTATGAGCAAGCCAGCTGAATACGATGTTCTTGACCGACAAATTATCAATGCCTTGCATGGCGGATTTCCTATCGTGGATGAGCCTTATGTCGAAATTGCCTCGTGGTTTAATATTGGCTCTCAGGAATTGATTGAACGTCTGGACAATCTTCTTAAATCCGGCGCGCTTACCCGGTTTGGACCACTATTTAATTCACAACGCATGGGCGGAGAGGTAACACTTGCCGCACTTTGCGTTCCCGAACATCGCTATGACGAGATCGCAGAAATCGTAAATAGCTATCGCCAGGTTGCCCACAACTATCAACGAGAACACGCATTTAACATGTGGTTTGTAATTTGTACTGAGGTGCCGGGAGAGATCAAAAAGGTCATCCAGGCAATTGAAGATGAAACTGGACTAAAAGTATACGACTGCCCCAAGGAGAGAGAATATTTCATCGGTCTGAGGTTGCAAGCATGAAATCAATTAAAAAAATTGACACGGAAATTGATGAGATTGATCGCAGAATTGTTTTTGCCACCCAAAAAGGCATTCCTCTGGTGGAGCGACCCTTTGATGCGATAGCCAAACAAGTCGGCATCACGGCCAATGAAATCAAATATCGCCTGGAAGTGATGCTGGATAATGGGATTATTCGCCGCATTGGCGCAGTTCCCAATCACTATCACCTTGGCTATGTAGCAAATGGTATGTCGGTTTGGGATGTTGATGATGACGCGGTTGATGAATTTGGCGAAATCATAGGCACCCTGGACTATGTCTCCCATTGTTACAAAAGACCGCGCCACCTTCCTGTTTGGCCTTATAATCTGTTTGCCATGATTCATGCCAAGACGCGTGCAGAAGTGGAAGAAAAAGCTGCCGCTATTGCCACCATCCTGGAAGGCGTTTGCCGCAATCATGAAATATTATACTCAACCCGAATACTGAAAAAAACCGGCCTTAGATTATTCAATACGCCAAAGTAGTGAAAAGACGATGTTCAGATTAAGCAAGTTTATGAAAGAAATCATTGCACCGACCCCGCTCGTCAATCCCGGCAAGGCTCCCGGGCCCGTAGTGATATGGAATCTCGTTCGCCGGTGCAATCTCAAATGCAAGCACTGCTATTCGATTTCCGGTGATGTGGATTTTCCCGGAGAACTGAATACATCGCAGATTTTCAACGTTATCGATGATCTAAAAGCATTCAAAGTGCCGGTTTTGATATTGTCGGGTGGCGAGCCCTTGTTGCGGTCAGATATTTTCGATATTTCCAAACATGCCAAAGCCAGCGGCTTTTATGTCGGTCTGTCTTCCAATGGCACGAAAATAACCAAAGACAATATCGCCAAAATAACTGATGTCGGTTACGATTATCTGGGCGTCTCACTGGATGGTATTGATGAAACCAATGACAGATTTCGTGGCAAGAAGGGCGCTTTTGACGAAGCCTTGAACGGCATTCGTCTGGCGCTGGCAGAGGGCATAAAAGTCGGCATGCGGTTTACCGCAACAATGGACAATATCCATCAGTTGGAAGATATGCTTGAATTGATGGACAAAGAAAAAATTGACAAATTCTATTTGTCCCATCTGTCCTATGCCGGCCGCGGTAACAAAAACCGCCAGGACGATGCCGCCCATGCAACAACGCGTTCGATGATGGATACGTTGTTCAAGGCAGCCTATGAAGACGCCGCGGGTGGCGGCAACAAAGAATTCGTTACCGGCAACAATGATGCCGACGGTGCATATTTGCTGTTGTGGGTTAAACAGAATTTCCCTGATAGATATGACCATATCCGGGCCAAACTGGTGCAATGGGGAGGTAATTCCACCGGTGTCAATATTGCCAACATTGACAATCTTGGCGACGTTCATCCAGACACCATGTGGTGGCATTACAAAATCGGCAATGTGAAGACCCGCCAATTCGGCGATATCTGGTCGGATTTGTCTGACCCGGTAATGGCAGGCTTGAAACAATCACCACGTGCCATTAAAGGGCGATGCTCAGATTGCCAGCATTTTGACATTTGCGGCGGCAATACCCGAGTGCGGGCCATGCAACTAACTGGCGATCCCTGGGATGAAGATCCTGCCTGTTATCTGAGCGATGCCGAAATTGGCCTGGTTGGAAATGTTCCCCGTCTGCGCGTAACACCATTCAGGGGAGTAAAACATGCCGCACCTGTACAGATCAGCTAAGGTGTTGATGGTTGCCCTGGCTATTGGTTTTTGTGTTAATTCAGTTCAGGGCGGGGAAACCGGGGAATCCATCTACAGGGAAAATTGCGCTGAATGTCACGGTGCCGACAGATTAGGCCAAACCGGACCAGCCTTGCTGCCGCAAAATCTGAAACGGCTACGCAAGAAAAAGGCCCTGAAAGCCATCACAAATGGATTGGTTGCCACGCAGATGCCGGCATTCAAGGAGCAGCTGACCCAGCAACAAATCGCCACGGTGGCGGAATATATTTACACCGAGCTGCCATTCATCCCCGAGTGGGGAAAAAGCCAAATTGACGCCTCTCGCCTAATTGCGGCTGAGGTCGACAAATGGATCAAAAAACCCCTGTATAAAGCTGACCCACTTAATCTGTTTGTTGTGGTTGAGAGCGGCGACCACCATGTAACCATTCTCGATGGTGACAATTTTGAACCCATTCACCGCTTTGAAAGTCGCTTTGCACTGCATGGCGGGCCAAAATTCACACCCGATGGTCGCCATGTATTTTTTGCTTCACGTGATGGCTGGATTACAAAATTCGATCTCTACACACTGGAAATTCTGGCTGAGGTGCGCGCCGGCATCAATACCCGCAATATGGCGATCTCATCGGATGGAGCAACTCTGGCAGTTGCCAATTATCTGCCTCATTCGCTTGTATTGCTGAGTGCTGAGGATCTGAGTGTTGACAAGATATTTGATGTTAAATCTGTCGATGGTGAAAGTTCACGCGTCAGTGCGGTTTATCAGGCGCGCCCTCGCAAGAGTTTTATAGCCGCGCTTAAAGATATTGCCGAGGCGTGGGAAATTTCAACCGATGTAGCCGCAGCAAATTCTGCAAAAGGCATGTTCGCCCTCAGGCGTATTGCAACAGGTGATCCACTCGACGACTTTTTTTTCGACCAGCCTTACACCAACATGCTGGGTTCATCACGCGACAAAAAAAGCGCCAGGGTGATAGATCTTGACACTGGCAGGACTGTTACTGACATTGCGCTGCCAGGCCTGCCCCATATGGGCTCGGGTATTACTTTTGATTTCAACGGCAAACGGGTGATGGCAACACCGCATCTGCGCGATGGGAGAATAAGTGTCATCGATATGAACAACTGGAAAGTTATCAAAACCATTGAAACAAAAGGACCGGGGTTTTTCATGCGCAGCCATGAAAACACTCCTTTCGCCTGGGCCGGCGTTTTTTTCGGTCCCAATCGTGACCTCGTCCATATCATCGACAAACGAACATTGGAAATTGTTAAAACCCTGCGCCCAGTGCCGGGCAAAACTGCGGCACATGTGGAATTTGACAAAACCGGCAAACACGCGTTGCTGAGTATTTGGGACATGGATGGCGCAGTAATTGTCTATGATGCGAACACTCAGGAAGAAGTGAAACGCATCAAGATGGTGCGACCAGCCGGGAAATATAATGTTCACAACAAGATTACATTTTCGGAGGGCACAAGCCACTAGAGTTTCCGGCTTAGATTGAATCATTTGACTTGTCTTTCAGGTTTGCTGGCAAGGCGTGCTTTGCGCAGTGGTCTATACGACCATAAGCGAAGCATAACGCAGTCCAGCGGGCGTGAAAAACAAGCCTCCGCCCATATTCTTGGGGCGGCCCAAATCAGCCCCCAGAATCTTATTGGGGCTGCGTTGGAACCTTGCCCGATATACATATCGCGCAGATATATTTTTGGGTTCCGCGCCTAGCCGAGCGAACTGATTTGACTCCATCAAACGGTTCAATCTAAACCGGAAGTGCTCTAGATCGTTTCTTGTTTACACGGAAGCATTTGACCGGTTATTCACGTTTGCTGGCAAGGCATGGTTTTCGCCTTGGTCTTTATGACCACAAGAAAATCATAACGCTGTCCAGAATGCGTGAATAACCAGCCTTTGGTGAACCAATC
>JAAEMP010000112.1 GCA_024225445.1 Hyphomicrobiales bacterium
AGTTGAATACTTATAAATTTGTTTCTATAAAAGTTTTATCCCCCCCCCCCCCCCCCACCCCCCGACCAGCAGGCGAGAGGGGGGGGGGGGAGGGGGGGGAGGGGGGGGGGGGGGGAGTGGGGGGGGAGGGGGGGGGGGGAGGGGGGGGGGGGGGGGGGGAGAAAGGGGGGGGGGGAAGATGGGAGGGAGGGGGGGAGGGTGAGGGATGAGGGGGGCTGGTGGTGGGGGGGGGGGTGGGGGGGGGGTGAGGGGGGGGGGGGCGGGGGGGGGGGGAGGGGGGGGGGGGGGGGGGGGGGGGGGGGGGGGGGGGGGGGTGGGGGGGGGGGGGGGGGGGGGGGGGGGGGGGGGGGGGGGGGGGTGGGAGGGGGTGAGGGGTGTGGACCGGGGGTGGTGGTGGTGGTCGTGGTTTGGACTCGTTGGGTCAGGGCAGTATGGGGAGTATGGGGCAGTATGGGGCAGTATGGGGCAGTATGGGACAGTGGTGGATCGGAGGGTGGGTGGGATGGTGGACTCTGTCTCTGTCTGTGTGGACACCTGTTGTCATGGTTGTGCTGTTGTGGCATCATGGTGTGGTCGTAGTGGTGGTCTCTGTGTGTCTGGTTGACTCTGTGTTCTCTATGCTGACGTCATCACCTGTCGTGTCCTCGTGTGTCCCTGTCTTGTCTCCACTCTTGTCTCACCTCCCATGTCTCTTCCACGCCGTCGCTCATGTCTGTGTCGTGGGTGTCTGCTCTGGGCCTCATGGCACTGTTGTGTCGTGTGGTGGTCTCGTTGTGGGGACTGGGGTCGTGTGGATGCTGTGTATGTGGGATGGGGTGTGGATGGTGATCATGGCTGACGTCATCATGACGTCATCATCTTGGGGATGGGGATTGTGGGGAGTGTGGTCCTGTGTGTGTGTCTCGGTCTGTG
>JAAEMP010000113.1 GCA_024225445.1 Hyphomicrobiales bacterium
GTCCAATCCATCATCGGGGCTACGGCAAAAGTTTTATCTACATTTTTCAACGCTTTATGATTCATACTATCAATCTTGGCCATCACCTGGAACGCGTTAAATTACACCTTCCCTGCCCTTAATGCACGTAATCCATTTGAATGAAAAGGGAGAATACATCCCTCCAAGGACGACAACCAGAATCTATCCAGCTACCAGACGGCCAATATCACCTGGTGGATTGGAGCATCAATCAATCAGTTTTCCTTAAAGGCCCTCATGATTTGAACCGATAACGGTTTCAGCAAATAATCCAGCGGCGTACGATCAGTGGTACGGATATAGACTTCTACCGGCATGCCGGGAAGAAGTTTCTGATTCTGGTTCAAACGTAGGAGCTGATCTCCAAAAATTTCAACCTCTACAGTGAAGTATGGCGTATTGGTTGCAGAATCAACCAGTTGAGCTGCTGAAATTTTTGTGACTTCAGCATCCAGCACTGGCGTACTACGCGCATCAAATGCCGACAGGCGCACGGTTGTATCCTGACCGATATGCACTTGGTCAACATCCGTTGTCTGAATCCGGGTTTCTATGACCAGTCGGGCATTTTCCGGAATAATCTGCAATATCGGTTTTGCTGGTGAAATAACCCCGCCGACCGTGTGAATTGACATATCAAGCACGTAACCGGCCACAGGCGCAGTTATTTTGGTGCGGCTCAATTTTTCTTCCAGAGCAAGTTTTTGCTCCTGCAGTTCCGTGATTTGCGTGGTCACCTCACGCAATTCTTCCTGAACTTTTTCCTGAAAATCCACTTCGATCTGCAGAATTTGAAGTTCGGTTTCAGCAATTGTACTGCCAACACGGGCGACATTGCTGCGCAACTCAGCAACATTACCGGTTAATTCCACCAGCTGCCGTTTCAGTTGATCCATCGTATCTTGAGAAATGAAACCTGTTTTTGCTGCAGGTTCCTTCAATTTGATATTGTCTTTGAGAATTTTCGCCTGGGTATTTTTTGAGTCAATCTGGGCATTGAGTCCGTGGGTCTGATTGTTAAGCTGAACAATCTTTTCACCCATCATGCTTCTTTTCCCGAGTCTGGTTTTCTTACGCGATCGAAATAATGCGGTTTTGCTGCCCATTATTCTTTCGACCAGGGGAATCGTCTGGTTCTCGAGCAGTTTTTGCGGAAACAATATCACATCAAGTTCACTTTGCTCCGCATCCAATTGTGCTTTGCGGGCCAGAAGTTCATAAAGATTGTTAGTGACAATATTCAGATTAACCCGCAAACTCGTCCCATCCAAGGCAAGCAGAAGGTCTCCGGCCTCCACTCTGTCGCCATCACTGACATCGATTTTCCGTACAATTCCACCATCAAGATGCTGAACGGTTTTGACCTTCGATTCAACGCCAATGATACCCTGAGCAATTATCGCACCGGAAATACTGGTGTAGGTCGCCCACAATCCACCACCACCAAAGGTTACGACAATGATGAACAGCCCGGCAACAATCCAGGGCCAGTTCATCAGTTTTTGTTTATTCGTCTTTGTTCCCACTCGATTCATTTCCTTTCGTTTGTGGGGAAGGACTGGATGAATTCTTCCGGTTCCACTTGAAACCACCACCGTCTGTTATCTCGAAACCAGGTTTCCCACCGGTTTTTTTTGCCTGGGAAGCTTTGCCGGTTTCTTGTCGCTGTGGCTCTTTGCCAACTGCATTCTGATGTCGTTTTTTCAATTCAGACAATACTTTTTCCCTGCCTCCCCAGGCAACCTGTCTGGATGCATGGAGCACCAGAAGATCATCAGCGAGTGCAAGAATACTCTGGCGATGGGTAACAATTACCACTGTTTGCCCGCGTTCACGCATGCCGTTGATGGCCATGAACAAGGCTCTCTCGCTTTTATCATCAAGGTTGGAATTTGGTTCATCAAGTACAATTAATACCGGTGCCCCATAAAGCGCACGCGCCAGGGCAATTCGCTGGCGTTGTCCGGCTGACAGGTTACTTCCCTTTGCGCCAATATCAGTTTCATAACCACCAAGATGCTTGATCATGTCATGCACACCCGCCTGCTCAGCCGCCAAAATGATCGCGTCAGAATCCGGATTCTTTTCGAGCCTTGATATATTTTCTGCTATCGTACCATCAAACAATTCAACATCCTGGGGCAGATAACCAATATAACGACCCAGTTCATCAGGATGCCATTGGTCATGCGAGGCACCATCAATCCGTATTTCCCCGCCCACGACTTTCCATACACCGGTAAGAACACGTGCCAGCGTTGTTTTTCCCGAAGCGCTGTCACCGATGACACCCAGAATTTTACCGGCATTCAGCGAAAAACTGATATTTCTCAAAATAATATCTTTGCTGCCAGGCGCTGCCACATGCAACTCACGCACTTCCAATAATCCCTTGGGTTTGGGAAGCGAAGTTTTTTCAGTCGGTCTGGGGCTATTGTCCAGTAAATTGGAAATAACTTTTTTTGCCTGGCGATAGCGCACATAGCCGCGCCAGTGCACAATTGCCTGCTCGATCGGCTGTAAAGCCCGACCCAGAATGATCGAAGCTGCAATCATTACACCTGGCGTGATTTCACCACTAATGACAAAAACCGCTCCAGCAGCAAGTATAGCCGATTGCACGAATAATCTGAATGACTTGGACAATGCTGACAGTGTGCCGGCCCGGTCACGCGCCTGGGTTTGTGAATAGAGTGCCGCCAGATGTTTTTCTGACCACCGTGACCGCAACGCTCCAAGCATCCCCATCGCTGCCAGCGCTTCGCCATTGCGTTGCCCGGTCTCAGCCAGCTGATGTGCCTCGACTGCTACAATTCCGGCATCCCTCAATGGTGCACGTGCGCGCCAGTCGTTCAACAGTGCGATAAAAAACAAAAACAGCGCAGCCGCTACCGCAAGCCAGCCAAGCCAGGGATGAAACAGAAAAATAACCCACATATATATCGGTACCCAGGGGGCATCGAACCACAGGGTAAATCCCGGACCGGAAAGATACTGCTGTATGACATCAAGCTCCCGCAATGGAGCCCCTGCCTGCTTGTTGCCGCCACCGCGCAGTCCGGTCTGCATTACCGCATCAAACAACCGTTCATGGATACGCTGGGCAACATGGGTGCCAATACGCCCCAATACACGGGACCGGATGAGTTCCAGAAGCCCCATAACCAGAAATAGCGCCGCAACCAGAAGGAAGAGAACCGTTAATGTGGGTAAAGATCGGCTTGCCAGTACCCGGTCATAAATCTGCAGCATGAATAGCGGACCGGTCAGCATTAGCAAATTGATGAAAAAGCTGAAGATACCGATGGCAATGAATGCAGGTCTGCTGGCACTGATTGCCGCAGGCAAGCTCAGGTGCGGGTCCTGCCCTGTGCGCGTTCTGGTGTCTGAAATTGAGCCGGTAACTTTCACCATTCACCCTCACCGCTAGGATTTCCTGCAGACAAATTGATCAATACGCTATACTTAACCAACTGCAATATCTAAATCCAGTCCCTGGATTTTCGCAATGATCCAATATTCCCCGTCATTTCTACGCCAAACAGGTAAACGAATCGCCATAGATTTCATATATTGCCAAATTACCACAAAAATGAAACAGATATAGCAGAACACCTTGATAATGATCATGCAATCAGGAGCGAAAAGCGACCGGTGCCGGTGCGCCACCCCCGTGGAGACCGGGCGTAAGCCCGAATAGCCGTGAGCGAGAAAAATTCGTAACTGAATCAAAATAAAGGTGTTCTACTATATAGAAATCAGATGAATTTCAGGAAACCAATATTCATGCTCTGGGGCCACATTCCAGTCAAGTTGCGGAGCGGTGTGGCACATTTTATCATAAGCCTGCGGTCACCAAACCAGGCCCGGCGCCATCTGTTGATATCGCCGACAAACAACTGCTAAAAATCATCGTTGGGTTTCTCTCAAGCCCGTCCGGTCTTGGGCAGGCTGCCCGTCTGACTGCAGATGCGCTGACCAATGAAGGATACACAGTCTACGGCATCGACCTCAGCCGGTACTTTATGAATTGGCGAACGGCATTGTCCACGACCTGCCAGACGGCAGACTTGCCACCGGTCCGGCCCATGTCATCATCAATATCAATGCCCCTACCTTCCCTATGCATTGTTTGCATCAGGCAGAACATTTGTCAGGGATAAACATATTACAGGCTATTGGGTCCGGGCGCTGGCGCAATTGCCCCATTCCTGGAAAAAGGGTTTTGCCAGTATCCATGATATTGCGGTTCCAAGCGCGCTTGTTGCAAAAGCGGTAACCGACTGCGACAGGTCCAGACCAGTGCGCAATGCCCCTCACCCGACTTCTCTGGACCTGCCGCCATTGTCTCCACTGGTGGAGGACGCAAATCGACCCGAACAACCCTTTACCATCATCAGCATGATGCAGGCGGCTTCCGGCTTTGAACGCAAAAATCCACTGGGCTTGATTGCCGCATTCAAACTCGTCTTCGGCCATGCCCATGATGTTCGTTTGCGCCTGTTGATTACCAATTCCCATCAATACCCGCAGGACATTGAGGCCATCAACAAACAGGTAGAAACCCACGATAAGATTGAGACTAAA
>JAAEMP010000114.1 GCA_024225445.1 Hyphomicrobiales bacterium
TCACCGGTATGCCATTCCGCCTTGGCCACAACCCGGCGCGACTTGCTCCGGCTTCCAGCCTGATAGGTGAAACTGGCATAGTGGCGCTCGACGGTGTTTGAAGGACGGCCCGGCCTGCGCTTGAGCATATGTGTGATAGGGCGCTGCAGAACATTGTTAGTCATCAACCCGATGGCATAACCAAACCCATTGGCCTCCAGATAATCAAACAGCTCGGGATTGGCGAAAGCGGCATCAGCACGCAGATCTCTGCGCCAAGGGCCAGTCCAGCGGTAGCGTTTGATGACAGGCACATGTAGCAGGTGGTATGGCGAATTTCGTCTGATACATGTGGGGAAGTATCTGTTTTTCCAACTTCTGCATGCACAGCAATCTGTCCTCAAAATCACACATTCATATGCGTGAATACAATAATATACAAGACCTTGCTATTTCGGTGTTCAATGCTGCGAATGTCCCTAATCGGGATTTTTCAAAAAGATATTCAAAGATCGGGCGCAATGTCCTTGCGTCAACAAATATCCTGATGTCTAACAAACGATAGGGCCAATTTGAATTCCAATTAGTGCCAAGCCAGTTCTGTCAGGAAATTCGGGATAGTATCAGCAATGAAGGAAATTTTGTTCCAATTGGATAAAACCCTGCCGACTGGCCTGCAAATCCAGCTTAAAGAACAATTGGTGTCTGCAATCCTATCCCGGGCCATTCAGCCCGGTGAGAGCCTGCCGTCCAGCCGTAAACTGGCAAAACATCTTCAGGTTTCCCGAAACACGATAACATTGGTCTATCAGGGACTTGTCGATAGTGGATATCTGGAGCCGCGCCCGCGTTCAGGCTTTGTTGTCAGTCGCGAGGCACCCGCAATGTCGCTCGTTGACCCGTCTCTAACGCCACGACTGATAGCCGGCGAGCAAATCGACCTGTTATCCAGGGTCGTCAGATCCGGTCCCAAGCCACATTTGATGAACAAGCCGCTCAATTGGCGCGAATTTGAATATCCATTTGTCTACGGTCAGGCGGATTTTAGATTATTCAGCCATTCGGACTGGCGCGATTGTGCCAGACAGGCACTTGGGGCCCGGGATTTTGGTTCACTTGCCGGCGATTTTGGCCACAATGATGATCCGTTGCTGGTCAATTACATTGCCCGTCATTCACTGCCCCAGCGTGGCATCATGATGGACCCGGACAATGTTCTGGTGACACTGGGTGCACAAAATGCGCTTTACCTGATCGCTGATTTGTTGATTGATTCCTCAACGCGTGTGGTGCTGGAAAAACCCTGCTACCCGGATCTTCTTGATATCGCGCAAAAAAACACCCCTCATATTGAACGCATTGAAGTCGATGATGATGGACTGGTACTGGATGAAGAGGTGCTGTCGCGTTGTGATTTGCTGTTTGTTACACCAAGTCACCAATGTCCGACCACCGCGACAATGCCGACTGAGCGTCGCAAGGCGCTGCTTGAATTGGCCGGCAAGCATGATTTTCTGGTGATCGAGGATGACTACGAATTTGAAATGAATTTTCTGGCAGCCGCATCTCCGGCCTTGAAGTCTCTCGATACACAAGGTCGCGTCCTTTATATTGGCAGCTTTTCAAAGTCCCTGTTTCCAGGTCTCAGGCTTGGCTATCTTGCGGCTTCAAAACCGTTCATCGAGCGTACCCGGGAACTTCGCCACCTGATGTTTCGCCACCCGCCTGGCCATGCCCAGAGAACAGCCGCCTATTTCATGGCCCTGGGTTATTATGATGCACAGATTTTGCGTTTGAAAAGAGTCCTGGCACGAAGGCGGGCGGTGATGCAAAAGGCGCTGGATGAATATGGTCTGTCAAATTCATCAGCCGCCCGATTTGGCGGGACCAGTTTCTGGATTGAAGGCCCTGAGTGGCTGGATGCTGGAATTCTTGCCTCAAAACTGAGTGAGGAAAGCGTGCTGATTGAACCCGGTGCACCATTTTATGCAAACCCGAACAAGAGATCCAACCATTTCCGCGCGGCCTATTCCTCAATCATGAAAAAACAAATTCCGCAGGGAGTAGAACGAATCCGCAATGCAATTGATCAATTGGCTCCATGATTGTGAATAATTGGCACTATCGCAATTTTTCTCACCATTGCAAAATATAAACAGATTTTATTGAGGCACAGACAGGAACAATCCCATGAAATACACGACGGAAGAAGCATTTGTGAAAGTGTTGCAAATGCACGGAATTGACAATGCATTCGGCATAATCGGTTCGGCATTCATGCCGATATCAGATTTATTCCCGCGAGCCGGAATCAGGTTCTGGGATACTGCTCATGAAGTCAATGCCGGAATGATGGCTGATGGCTTTAGCCGCGCCTCAGGCAAAATGACCATGTGTATTGCCCAGAATGGCCCCGGCATTACCAATTTTGTCACACCGATCAAAACCGCTTACTGGAACCACACACCAATGTTGCTGGTAACGCCCCAGGCTGCCAACAAGACCATCGGTCAGGGTGGGTTCCAGGAAATCCCGCAGATGAACCTGTTCCAGGACATGGTCTGTTATCAGGAAGAGGTGCGTGATCCCGGCCGTATCGTCGAGGTGTTGAACCGGGTGATTGAAAAAGCCTGGCGTGGCTGCGCTCCAGCACAGATTAATATTCCGCGCGATATGTGGACCCAGGTGATTGATATTGAATTACCGCAGCGGGTGCAACTTGAACTGCCATCCGGCGGAAAAAATGCCATCGAAGAAGCGGCAAAACTGCTGTCTGAAGCAAAATTCCCGGTAATTCTCAATGGTGCCGGCGTTGTCATAGGTGGTGCTATTGGTGCATCAGCTGAACTGGCCGAACGTTTGAGTGCGCCGGTATGTTCCGGTTATCAGCATAATGATGCGTTCCCCGGCAGCCATAAACTTGCCTGTGGTCCTTTGGGATATAACGGCTCAAAAGCTGCCATGGAACTTATTTCAAAAGCTGATGTTGTTCTGGCACTGGGTACCCGCCTCAATCCATTTTCCACGCTACCCGGCTATGGCATTGACTACTGGCCCAAAGATGCAAAAATTATCCAGGTCGATATCAATTCGGATCGTATCGGAATCACAAAAAAAGTGACTGTCGGTATTCAGGGCGATGCCGCAATGGTGGCTGAACAGATCCTGGCGCAATTGTCAGATAGTGCAGGAGATGCCGGACGCGCAGAGCGTGAAGCACTGGTGCACCAGACAAAATCAGCCTGGCTGCAAACATTGTCTTCCATGGATCATGAGGAAGATGACCCGGGCACTACCTGGAATGAACGTAGCCGCAACAAGGCACCAGAACTGATGTCGCCGCGCAAGGCATGGCGCGCAATCCAGGCTTCCCTGCCCAAGGATGCGATCATTTCATCAGATATCGGCAACAATTGTGCCATCGGCAATGCCTATCCGACTTTTGAGCAGGGCCGCAAATATCTGGCTCCCGGTCTGTTTGGGCCGTGTGGTTACGGATTTCCTGCCATCCTTGGCGCAAAAATTGCCATGCCGGAAGTTCCGGTTGTCGGATTTGCGGGTGATGGTGCATTCGGCATTTCGATGAATGAAATGACTGCCTGCGGCCGTGATGACTGGCCGCCGATTACCATGGTAATTTTCAGAAACTACCAGTGGGGTGCGGAAAAGCGCAACTCAACGCTTTGGTACAGTGACAATTTTGTGGGCACCGAACTTGATTATGATGTCAAATACTGGAAAATAGCGCAAGCCTGTGGCGTTAACGGCGTACAGGTATCAACCAGCGAAGAGTTGACTGCGGCACTGGCCAAAGCGCTCGATGATCAGATGAACAACAAACAAACCACATTCATTGAAGTAGTACTCAATCAGGAACTGGGTGAACCCTTCCGTCGCGATGCGATGACTGTGCCGGTGAAGGTGGCAGGTATCGATCCAGATGATATGTGCCCCCAATAGGATTTGGCCTGTGAAAAGCGGATTGTCGGACACCAATGCAATTCCAAACCCGTTTATCAGGGATGTGGAACCTGTTTGTCCGGCAAACCTGCTGGCACTGGCCAAACAATATCAGCCTTTGCGCACAGCAATTGTGCGCGCAGGTTTTTCTTTACCGATGCAGGCGGCATATGATGCCTTTAGTCAGGGAATTCTTGACCCGGTGTTTGTCGGTGAACGCGAACTGATCGAACAACAGGCTGAAAATCTGGATTGGGATATCTCCAGCTTTGAAATAGTCGAAGCTTGCGGTGAGGAGGAAAGTGCAACAAAAAGTGCAATTCTCGGCCGTCAGGGAAAAGTCTCGGCAATCATGAAAGGCCATTTGCATACCGATGTGTTCATGAAGGCTCTGGTTAATTCCAATACCGGAGTTCGCACCCAAAAGCGCCTCTTTCATCTATTCCATATTTCCGAGCCGAAAACCGGCAGGGCCCTGATTGTCAGCGATGCGGCGGTAAACATTGCTCCCGATATTGAGAGCCGCAAACATATGCTGGTTGAAATTGATCGCGTTGCGCGTGCGATCGGGATTGAACGTCCGGCAATTGCTATCCTGTCTGCCACGGAAACTCCAATGGCCGCCATGCCGTCTTCAGTCGAGGCGCATGAACTGGCTTTGTGGGCGGCTGAAAATATTCCAACTTGCGATGTAACAGGACCACTGGCGTTTGATCTGATCATTTCCCGGAAATCAGCCGAAATAAAAGGCATGAGCGATGACCCGGTGGCCGGTCAGGCGGATGCGATACTGGTGCCCGATATTGTCTCCGGCAATGTGTTGTTCAAGTCGCTGGTCTATCTGGGTGGCGGCTGCGCCGCAGGCGTTGTCCTGGGTGGCATGGTGCCGATATTACTGACCAGCCGCGCCGACCCTCCCGCCGCCAGACTGGCCAGCTGCGCCCTTGCCTCGATTATCGGTAATCTTCAGGATAGATAATCGTCGCCGGTAGTGGAGATTTGATAGCCAAAAGCATCGATTTCACGACCTTCTGATTTTCCATTCCTCAATTGGGCTTCCGCTAACCCATTGAAACAACGCGATTTAATCGTACTGTGTTCAATTACACATCCTCCCTTGCCGTTTTCCCCTATATTTTAATCATCGCAAACAACGAACTACAGATCATTGCTTCCAGCAAGATTGAAACCAACGGATCTTAAAATCTTTGAGAGGATGAATTGAGATGACCCATATGTCCAAAACA
>JAAEMP010000115.1 GCA_024225445.1 Hyphomicrobiales bacterium
CCTGTTGTTCCGTGCGCTTGGCAAGATTGTCTGCGGCTGTATGAATCTCGTTCGCGCCGGATAGAATTTGCGCCGAGGCAATGCCTACCTGATCAATCGTAGATGCGAGTTCACCAATTGCATTGTTGAAATTGTCCTTCAGTGAATGATAGGCATCCGGCAGATCATCTGCGATCCTGTAACCAAGTTCTTTGGCAGCAATGGCAGACATTGCCTTGCCAAATACCCCGCTGACCATTTGACGTTCAGTGGCAATTGCTTCTTCTTGCGCTGCCTTCTCCCGTTCTTCGCTTAGCTTCTTCTGTTCCGCCTGTTCGGCTTCCATTTGCTTGTTGTGAAGTGCATTATCCTTGAATATTTGAACTGCGCCAGCCATCGCGCCAATCTCATCGTCGCGATCAGCTGATGGAATTTCTTGGTCAAGATTACCGTCTGCAAGAGATTTCATCACACCGGTCATCTTGCCAATAGGCACAGCAATACTTCGTCCTACAAAGACACCGATCATAACCAGCAGGCAAAGACCAAGCACCAAGCCTATCAACAATGTGTTACGAAGTGAATAGACCTCGGCAAAAGCTTCGGCTGTATCTATCTCGGCAATGATTGCCCAGGTCGTACCCTTGAATTCTATTTGTCCAAAATTGGCCAGAACTCCAACACCACGATAGTCTTTGCCAACCAAAGTGCCTGTTTTTCCTGAAAGAGCCTGGTTTACCTGCGCTGTTTCAATTTTTCTTTTCAGAATCGTTGATTCTTTGGAAAATCGCGAATCACTGCGCATGAGATTGTCACCGCCAACCAGATAGGTTTCGCCGGATTTCCCCAATCCTGTCCGCTGCTGCATCATGGTATTCAAATTATCCAGCGGCATCTGGAAAACCAGAACTCCAATATATTTTCCTTCAGCATTGAAAACCGGACTGGATACGAAACTTGCTGGTGCTCCATGACTGGGACCATAAGCCTTGAAGTCGTAAAATGCCTTGAAATTGGGATTTTGGCTATTGTTATTTGCATCCCGGAAAGATTTTCCAAGATCGCTACCTGACCACTTGCCTGTAACAAGATTTGTCGCGTAATCCAATTCCTTGAAAACCGTGTAAACCAGGTTGCCCTCGGGATCGAAAAGAAATATGTCATAATATCCCCTGTCCCTCAGAAAAGATCGCAAATAAGGATGAAATTTCGCATGCAGCGAACTGTAACTGGAACCATCATCGCCTGAATCAAGATTTTCCTTCTGGCCAGTCGGATTTGGATTTTCAGTTATGTAAATACGTTGCAGGGTTTCTTCCGGATTACCCTCAATTTCATTCCAGGCTCCTGAAAAGGCTTTTAGCGCGTCTTGAATTATCGGATTTTGAGCCTGAACGCTCAAATCACCTTCAATTGCTTCAAACCATTGCTGAAGCGCCTGCTTGCGAGCATCCAGCACAGCTTCCAGTTTATTTGTAACTTCCAGTTCAAGAGCGCTTTCAGCTTTCATATAACTGAATAGTCCTGTGGTTGTAACAGCTATTATAGAAACGGCGATAATAATGGCCGGTATTTTCCTGGCTATTGAAAGCGAACCGAGTTTGGCGAACATAATCTACCCCAATTAGTAATGCCAATTATTTCATCAATTGCCCTGCAAAATATGCAATGGCAATTTAATGTTCATTTGTAGACACTGTGAAAATCTTAGCTTGAAAATACATGTCGGATTAATACCAACACGGTCGCGTAGCGTCATGCCTGAATTGTTGCAATCCATCCGCCCGTCACTTTAGTTATCGGCTATATGGTTTCAAAAAGGTTAATAGCAGCAGAGATAATGAACGACCACATCCGCGGTAGAGCAGGAAATTTCCCGTTTTCATGTCAAATATTCGCTTCCTTCGAACAATTTGCCAGATAATTTCCGTCAAACAGAATTTGGTCTGAAACAATCCAGCTCAGCAATGAGTGACATTGGGATCAATCGGTCCCAATGGACCGCCAACCGCAAGCTCTACTGCCCGCGCTACAGCCAGGAGTTTTGCTTCGCCGCGCGGCGGGCCGATTAGTTGAAGACCGACAGGCATACCATTTGCTGACAAACCTACAGGTACCGAAACCGCCGGCAGGCCGGTTGCTGTCGCCAGATATGAATAGCGTAGCCAGGTGATGTAGTCATCAAGCGGTTCACCGTCCAGTTCGGTTGGAAACTCTTCTTCGACAGGTCCTGGATCAAGACCGACCACCGGACTGGCAAGCACATCATACACCTGTAAAAAATCCACCATATTATCAAACAGTATTGATCTACCGGTTTGTGCGTCAAAAACATCGTCAATAGTCAGATTGCGCCCGAATTCGATGTTTTCACTAAGTGTTTGCTTGAAGTGTTTTTGAATTGCGGCAGGTGCGCGACCTGGTCCCGCCGCCCACAGCATGGCACGAAGAACCCGGTAAGTCTTGTCCAGATCAGGCAGTTCAGGACATGCCTCTTCGACAATACCTCCATTTTTTTCGATCTCGGTCAATGCGGTCCGGATATGAGCATCCATTTTTCTTGAAATGAAAGAAAAGCCATTCATATCAGATGTATAGGCGATGCGGATTTTTTGCCCGGCTTCAACCACCGATTGCTGATAGGATTTGCATGGTGGAGGAAACGAAACAGGATTGGCTGGATTGAAACCGGCCATGGCATCCAGAAACAGCGCGCAATCCCGCACGGAGCGGGCCATCGGACCTTGCACGCCTTCGGTATGAAATCTCAAACCGGCAGGGCCACCACCGGCAATACCCGGACTGGGACGAAAACCGACAACACCGCAATAGGCGGCAGGGGTGCGAAGTGAACCGGCCAGATCAGAGCCGTGACTGAGCCAGACCTCGCCCGTTGCCAGCGACACTGCCGCTCCCCCGGATGAGCCGCCCGCATTCAGAGAAGTATCCCAGGGGTTTCTTGTCATGCCAAATACCGCATTAAATGTATTGGCTCCAGCGCCAAATTCGGGCGTATTGGTTTTCCCAACGATGACACCGCCGCGTTTCTCAAGCTGCTCGACAAAAGGATCAGAGCTGTCAGGAATATTGTCAGCAAGCCCCAGTGTACCCATGGTAGTACGAACACCGGCGACCAAAGCCAGATCCTTGATGGCAATCGGAAGTCCACCCAGCCATCCGGGATGATCCCTTTGGCCATTGTCCAGTGCTTTTGCCGCGGCTTCTGCCCGTTTACGGCATAGTGTTGGCATGGCGTTGACTGCAGGTTCAACCTCGCCGATACGCCGATAGGCAGCATCGAGCAATTCAGTCGGGGAGACTTCGCCTTTTTTTAATAATTCGACTGCATTGCTGGCCGACAGGCTGCACAATTGCGGGCCGGTGAATGGTATTTCCGGCAAACTGGTCATTAACAATCCCCTTGTATTATTGCAACTAATGCTTATGCATTTATTTGTCCATATTACAGCTTCTGCTGATCAGTACCATATCGGTTTCAGGCGCCGGGATCATATTGAAAATATCGTTCAGGGCATTTGCAAATGGTGCCGGTAATCGGGAAGAAATGGCGCACCGCTCATAGTTCACCAGATACGCAGGATAATCCATCCCAAAAAGATCATTTCCACACTCCCAAGCCAGCTGAGGGTAGGAGCAAATCCAATTTGATCCGTCAGAAATCCCAAAATGACCGCCCCGCCTGCGGCTGCCCCGATACCAACCATCACCCAGAGGCTCATCACCCTGCCGCGCAAATCATCATCCAGGTCTACCTGAATTGCCGTCTGCATCGAAATCGCGGATATCGATGCCATGAAACCCAGGCAGCCGATCAGAAACAGTGACAATTCCCAGGAAGATGAATTGCCGAGGATCGGTATAATTCCGGCTCCGACAAGGGCGCTGACAAGGGCAGGACGTGGCAACTGGCGTGTTGCCTGTGCCGGCATCATGGCTTTGGTCATTCCCGCAACCAGCGCCCCAAGACCGGCACTTGATGTTAAAAATCCAAGACCTGCGGCCCCTTTATCAAACACGCCATCGGCAAGTACCGGTAAAATTTCAAGCGTTCCACGAATGATAAATGCAAAAATACCGGTAATCATTATGGCATGCCGGATCAGTCTGTTGTGTATGACATGGATAATACCAACCCTCAAAGCCTGCAGGAATGGAGCGGTTGGTATACTGGAAAACTGTCTTTGGCGGGGTCGCAGAAAAGAAATGGCAAGAATAAACGGCAGGTAACACAAAACCTGAATGAACAGGGATGGGCCAACTCCCCCGGTTGCGATAATCCATCCGCCGAGCGCAGGGCCGGTTAACCGCGCTAGATTGAAATTGATTGCGGTCAGGGTCACGACCGAGGCAATGGCACCGCGCTCCACCAGTCTAGGAGCCAGCGACATTCTCACCGGATGATGAGCTGAAGCAACAACACCGGATATGCCTGAAAGAACAGACAGCATAACAGGCCCCAGCTGGCCGGTGATAAAACTGGCAAAGAGTGCCAGTGCAAGCAATAACATAGAAGCCTGGGTTATCAGCGCGGCGCGCTTTACCTTTATCCTGTCGATCAGAACACCAAAAAACGGACCGGTGATCACCGTCGGGGCAAAATTCACAAAAGCCACGAATCCGACAAAACTGGCAGACGACGTCAAGTCCCATGCAATCCATCCAAGCGTCACCCGCTGCATCCACAGGCCATTCAGCGCAAACATGTTTCCAATAATGTAGATGCGGAAATCACGAAATCCGAGAGCCGATAAATTCATCCGGTCACGGTATCGTGCCCATGTGATTTAGGCCAGTAGCGCTGAATAATTATTAACCACCCAAACCGTAGCCGTTTCCATTATTCTTGATGACAGACCTGTTCAGTTTTTTAGACAACTGGCAAATGAAGCAGTTGAAAAAGGGCGACGACTTCGCTATTACTCGCGAACGAGAATGCTGATAAAGCGGCGCATTGCGTGAAACCTGCAAATATTCAGAGAAATCCAGCTGCAAGATGGATAGCGGTCGATGATATTATTTTTCCATGGCTTGATAGGTAGTCCATCGAATTTTCGATTTGTTGAAAATCAGCTGCAAACTTGCACCGCCGGAATTTTCAACCCAGAGTTGGACTATTTTGGCTATAAAACAAACGAACTGATCAACAATACAAGATCGGTCGTCAGGGACAAAGGCCAGAGCAGCAAAAATATTTCTATCGGCAATTCGCTTGGCTGCCTGGTTGCCATGGAACTTGCCGACGAAGTCAGTACAATAATATTAACCGCACCGATGCTCGGTTTTGAGAAATACTCAATTCCCAGAAACAAGGATGTCATACGCAGCTATACAACCAAGCTAATCAGCAATGATTTTTACATCATGGACGTATTGAAACAGGATATCGATGAGGCGGTTGATAAATTACATGGTGTGGTAAACGACATCAACCTGATTCGCAAAATGAAAATCATCAAGCAGGAAATACTGTCATTTCAAATGGCTGAAATGATGAATAAATACCAGGATAAAATCCACATTGTTTTAGGCATCGACGACATTGTCACCCCGCCGGAAGAGTATTGCGAATATGCCCGCTTGAACATGCCGCGTGCGAAAATCACCGTTCTAGAGAATTGCGGACATGCAGTCCCGCTGCAAAAGCCGGGTGAACTGGCGGAAATCATCAGGGATTATTTGTAACGGTTATCCCGCAAGGCCTGTTCACTCCCTCCCTACCCGATCCCCAGTTTCTCGTTCAACAGGGCGACTCCGGCTCCCAGTGCTTTCAGCTTCTCTTCGGCTACATGGCGCGGCAGTGGGGCCATGCCGCAATTGGTGCAAGCGATCATCCGCTCCGGGTCAACGAATTCCATCGCAGCACACAGAATGGCGGCAACCTTTCGAGGCGTTTCAATGACGTGACTGGCGACATCAATCGCACCGACCAGGATTTCCTTGTCTCTCAGCAGGCCCAGCACCGACATTGGCACTTTCGAATTGGCGCATTCCAGAGACAACTGATCAAGTTTGCTGGTATTAAGGGCTGGAAAGAACTGTTTGTATTGGCGCCATTCATCACCTAGCGTATCTTTCCAGTCGGTATTTTCCTTGATCCCGTATCCATAACAGATATGCACCGCTGTTTTGCATTTCAGTCCGTCAATTGCCCGGTGCAGGGCATCAATCCCCCAGACCGGAACCTGATCCATGAATGCATTGAAGGCAGGCTCGTCGAACTGAATGACGTCAACCTCCAGTGCCTCCTCGTTCAACAGTCCGGCAAAGGCCATCGCCATTTGCGGGCGACTGCGGTAATGCGCATTGGCTATCGTATCGCATATGGTCATCGGCCCGGGCAAAGTAAACTTGAACTGATTGTTCACCCGCTCGCGGCAGAATTTCACGCCCTCCAGATGAACGGACTTTTTGCGCTTCATAGCCGATGTCACGGTCGGCACCTGGGCATCGTAACGGTCATCACGTATGCCCATAACCGTCATTTTCTGCCAGTCAATGCCTTCCACCCCTTCAAGAAAACCATGGACAAAATGCTTCCGAAACTGTTCTCCGTCACTGATAATATCAATGCCGGCATCTTCCTGGGTTTTGATCCAGGCAAGGGCCGCATCTGCTGGCCTTCGCTCAACAGATCACCTTCCAGCCGCCAGGGTGCCCAGAGCTTTTCCGGCACAGCCAGCCAGGCCGGTTTTGGCAAACTCCCGGCTACGGTTGTGGTAATCATCAAGTTTTCCTTTTTGGAGGGTTAGACTGATATCTTTTGAGCAAAATCACTTCTTTAGCCCAACCCGAACATTATATTTCTCAACAAAGTGTTGTAAATGATGATGCCAGAGGTAGATTGGAGGAATTGTCGGCCATAATGGCCAACCTGACTAATTCTGAGCCCCGATCGCCAATGAAAAGCCGCCTCCTCATTCCCTTTTCCCTTGGTCATTGCGCCAACGACTTAGCCCCGATTGGGATGTATATCCTTATCCCCGCATTCGGCACAGCCATGAACCTGTCACCGGCCCAGATAGGGTTGTTGTTTATGATCCATAATTTCGGCGCTTCTATCGCCTATCTGCCAGCAGGATTGCTCGTTGATCATGTCGCCAACCGGGGTGTTCTGCTGACCGCGACGTTCTTCTGGGTTGGCTTTGGTTATCTGACAGCCTCGTTTGCTGACGGTTTCTGGGCCTTTGCCATATTGATTGCCATTGCCGCTATGGGTGATGCGGCCTGGCATCCTATCGCAACCGGTATACTGGTTCAGATACATAAAGCGAGACGCGCTTATGCCCTCGGCATACATGCCATTGGCGGGCATCTTTCAGAAGTCATCGCGTTACCGGCCACCGGCCTGCTGCTGACAATAGGAGACTGGCGCACGGCTCTGCAGGTGCTGGTCATCCCGACATTGATTGCTGGATGCGTCTTTATCTTTATTGCACCTAAAGTACCCCGTCGCGTCAGTTCCCGGCCGACGCGATCAGATTTCGTAAATATCTGGCAGGTTTGGACGACAAGGGCGGGTCTACGGCTTATTGCGCTCTTTATTTCCTACAATATGGGCTTGATTGCAATTATCACTATGACCCCCCTGTATTTGAGGGCCAATCACAGCCTCAGCTGGATGGCCACGGCGATGTCACTAGCAGCAATGACGCTGCCTGGTGCCGTGTTGCAACCCGTGATGGGCAAGATATCGGATAATCTTGGGCGCAAACCCCTGATCATTCTCGGCAATGCGATAGCCGCCGGGGCAACATTTGTCGCCTGGTATTCATCTTCATTCGTACTCACCTTCAGCGCGCTGGGTGTGGCGTTGACTGTACTCGTGGCCATCCGGGCGGTATTGTTGGCAACAGCCGTCGACCATGCCGGCGAACGCGAGGGGACAAGCTTGGGCATGACGTTTGCCTTCATGGACGGTTTTGCCGCATCTGCCGCAGTACTTGCCGGGTTGGCTGGTGGGAACGATCTCGTAAATGCTTTCCTGTTGGCGAGCGGCTTCTCTTTGATAGCGGTTATCCTCGCCATCGCCACGCCGAATTCCGCTCACACAACCGCCGCGGCTGCGACTTCCGGACCTTAGACCGTTTCTTGTTTACACGGAAGCATTTGACCGGTTATTCACGTTTGCTGGCAAGGCATGGTTTTCGCCTTGGTCTTTATGACCACAAGAAAATCATAACGCTGTCCAGAATGCGTGAATAACCGGCCTTTAGTGAACCAATCCAGCCCATCTGCCCAGTTTATGTAATGGCGCAAAACTTGTCCGATCAACCAGATCGCCCAAAAACATTTCCGGGTTTCGCGCCTTGCTGAGTGAACTGGATTGGTCCATCAAATGCTTCCATGTAAACAAGAAACGGTCTGGCACATTTGATCAATAGGGGCTCAGATCCTGCCAGCGCCGAAACGATCCTTTATCCCATACCATGCAATTACCGCTGGCAGGAACCAGGGTTTCCCCCAATATAACGGGTGCCCCCTGAATTCAAACGTGGTGAATGCAGTCTCCGCTTCGCTGTCGCCAAGAATACTCAGCGCTGCTTTGCGGCCTATCCACGGTGCCCAGACAACGCCGGACCCGCAAAACGCCGTGGCATAATGAATGCCGTCGTGGATGGTAAGATGGGGGAGGAAATCAAACGAATATCCGGTATAACCCCACCATGAATGACTTACCTTGATACCGGCCAGTTCCGGGAAAATCTCGACCAGATTGTCCAGCAGATGGGTGCATTTGCGGCGTGGATCATCCGTATCAGCGCCACGCCGGCCACCAAAGACAATACGCGTGCCATCCGGTGAAGGCCGATAGTAATTATAAAGGTTACGGGTATCCCCGCACATGCGACGCTTCGGCATCAAGCGTGAAAGGGTTTCTGCAGGCAGCGGGTCTGTGGCAATGATCTGGCTGGGAATGGGAATCAACCGGCGTTGCAGCCACGGGGTTGTTGATCCGGTGTAGCCATTGGTGGCAACCACCACATCGCGGGCCTTAAGTCCGCCAAGCGGGGTTGCCAGTTCAAATTCATTACCATCACGCCTGATCCCGGTGACCGGAGTCTCGGCAATAATGGTGACGCCAGCCGTTTCGGCCCGCTCAAGCAGTCCATGATGCAAAAGTCCGGGATGAACGCCGGCGATATCAGGCCGCGTCTGGCCGCCGTGATAGAAATCCGTGCCCAGTTCCCGATGCTGTTTGGACCGGGGCACCATTTCAGCCCCCAGGTTGAATTGCTTGTTGAGGGCATCGGCCTCCCTGCCCATTCGGTCATAGTCGCGCGCGCTGTTGGCACCGGTAAACCGACCAACATATTCGAAACTGCAGTCAATTTCTTCTTCCTCGATAAACTGCGCCAGCGATTCGCGAGCCGCTACCCCTTCACCATAAACCGCCATCGCCCGATCAAATCCCATGGTCTGGATCATTTGGCCAAACGGCATCTTGACATTGCCACTGCAAATTCCGCCGTTGCGGCTTGAAGCGCCCTCTCCGGCTCGCTGGGAATCGAAAACAACGACTGAGCGCCCCGCCCTGGCCAGGGTCAGCGCCGCACTCAACCCCGCATATCCGGCACCAACAATGCCAACATCTGCCTGTCCAGGTATATCAACCGCTTGGGTCTCCATTAACGGAGCTGCTTCCCACCAATAGGGAGTGAGTTTGAGATCGGGATCGTCAGCAGCAGAAATCATGGCAATGTCCTCTTGTCCTTGGCGCAGTTATTACAGGTTGCTTTCGCCCGAGTCAGCATTGCATTCCTATACAATCAAGCGTCTGTCGAACTATCGATATTATCATTCCTGTTGTCTGAAAACCACTGGAAAAACCTTCTCAAATTCCAAAAAACCAGATTCAGGAATTGCTGTGACCTATCTAAAAAGATCAGCCAGACTGTCCGTATCAAGAGCGAGGCAGATACTGCCACCGGGTTTGAAGGTTACAACATCTTCCCCGGCAACCAGCGCATTAATGATTGCTTCCTCCACACATTCCACTGCTGCGAGATAAAGCGGATCTATTATATTGCTATTCAGTTCGGTCCGGCTAACTAGAGCGCCACATTGTTGTGGCACCGGCTGCTCATTTGCCACAGAAAAAGCCAGGAAAATATCGCCCGAACTATTGCCGCCTGGCGAACCGCCACGACCCACCCCGATTGCTGCACGTTTTGCCAATTGATGCAGTGACAATGCCGACAACGGCGCGTTCGTGCCGAGAATAACGATGATGGAGCCGGTTTCCTTATCCAAAAGCCGTCCTTCACTAATCATCTGCCCGACAGGTTTGCCCAGAATGTTCAGCCAGGGGCGAATGCCATGATTAGCCTGTACCAACGCACCGATTGTATATTTGTCCTCACCCAATGAAATCTTGCGTGACGAAGTGCCGGTTCCGCCCTTGAATTCATAACAGATCATGCCGTTACCACCACCCACCGAGCCTTCCGCCACCACTCCGGATCTGGCACTGTTCAAAGCCTCGATCGCATGTTCAGCCGTTACATGCTGAGCGTTGATATCATTGAGGACCCCGTCATAGGTTTCTGCAACCACGGGCATTGCCCAGGCATGCCCATGGGTGAAATAGTCGCCATAGCGATTAATCATCCAGCGAGTGGTACCATGATGCACCATACCAACCGAATGGGTATTGGTGATGCATATCGGGCCAATGAAATATCCTGCATCATTGATCCAGTGGGTGCCGGTCATCTCGCCATTGCCATTAAGCGCATACTGGCCTGCCCAGACAGGCCTTGGTTCGCCTGCATCTTCGCGCGGCACGATGGCGGTAACTCCAGTACGCATATTCTTTGTTGGATCGGTCAAGGTTGTAAACCCGACTTTCACACCTGGCACGTCTGTAATGGCATTGTTGGGACCTGGATTACCGGGAAACGGCAGTCCAAGATCGCGTGCACGCGGTTTTAGAGCAGGCTTGTCCATTGATTTACTCCACACCACAGCTTAGCATCTTGCTACACCGGTATAAACGTCTGTTTTGATCAATGTCGCGACAAAATGGGTTCAATTTTTGTGGCAGTTCTGCTCAATCAGGATGAAAAAAATCTGAAGGTATTTATTTCAAGTACCAGGAAAGCGGGTTTGCCGTAGTTATTGTCGTTTTTCAAGGCAGTTACAGATACCAGAGGGAGTTCCATCAATATTGACCAAAAAAATTTGACTTCCGTTATGATGAGGAGTTGTCAAATAAACAAAAGATTTTTGCGATGACGCCGGATATGGTCAGGCAAAGACGGGAAACCCATGTCAGTCTCAATCTTCAGCCCGGGTCTATGACCTAAAGCGCTCAACCGGTGCACCAAGATCGCTGATGAAAATATGATGCCATAATTGTGTCATGACGACACCAGCCAGAGTTTGCTCCAGTAAAGTGCGTTTAACACCTTTTATCCCGGGAAGTCTGGTCAAATGACCACGAACCATCTTCGTGTCGAAATATCCCGTTTCCTCCAACGCACGGCTTGATAACAAAGGCGTCAGATATCCGCCGGTTTCGTGTTGGTCCAGAACATCCCAGGGCGCCCGGAACATAGCTTTGGGACGCCACGCGATAGATTTTGGCAAGGCGCTTTCGGCGGCGCGGCGAAGCAGGTATTTATCCTGAAAACGACGAAGTTTCCAGGCGGGGTCAAGGGCCTGAACAAATTCCGTCAGATCCTCGTCCAGGAACGGATAGCGGGTCTCAACAGAAGAATGCATCGCCACACGGTCACCTGCAATGCTCAACAACAGGCCGGGCAGGTGAATACGCTGGCCCAGATACAGGGAACGGTTCAGCGGATGCCAGCGTTTCATTTTTTCAATGTTAAGCCCCAGATCTTCATAGGCAACATAGGAGTTGAGAAGCGGTTTCAGTTTTGGCCCATAAACCCGGCCCTTGCCGGCGCTAATCAATCCATACAGATCAAGCCAGGCATTGCTGCCACCTGCCGCCTGATAGGTTCGACGATCATAGGCTATTGAATTGTTGGGAAGCTGTAACAGGGCAGTGAGAGTCCGGCGGCAAAGGTATGACGTCTTGAAACCCAGCGCGTCGACCGGCGCCATCAGCCGATTTAGCTTGAACCACGGATAACCTGCGAGTGTTTCGTCGGCACCTTCTCCTGTCAGTGCCACCTTGTAGCCTTGGGTGTGAACCTCCCGGGCCAGCAAAAGTAGGGCAGAACAGCAGGTGTCACTGACCGGGCACTCAGCCGCTTCGATCAATCCTGGATATGCTGCAAGAATATCAGCCGTGCTTACCGCAATAGTGGTCTGGTCAGCCCCTAGCACATCGGCGACCTCTTTGGCTTTTGGCGCTTCATCAAGCCCCGGCGCATTGATTTGCAATGTGAACGCCGGCGGCACTTTAGCGCGCAATTCCTTGGCAACCGCCAGGACAATACTGGAATCAATCCCTCCGCTCAGGTAGGACACGACAGGAACATCAGCGCGCAGTCGCCGTTCTACAGATTGGCGAAAAAGATCTTTGTAACGCTCAACCGATAATTCGTTGCAGCGTTCCTCTTCTCCACGGTCAGGAAAATCAATCTCCCAATATGCTTTCTCGTTGATTGTCGCGGATTCTCCGTTCGGTCCCAAATCGATTGTCATGAAGTGACCAGGCTTCAGCGAACTGATTCCGTCAAAACACGTAATTGGACCAGGTAGCGCAAAAAAGGAGAATGTATGATCAATTCCCCTGACATCAGGCTGGGCTGTCACCATTCCTGAAGAGAGTAGCGCCTTTATTTCAGATGCAAACAGCAGGAATGAGCCTTGCGGTGTTCGCTGCACGGTCCAGTAAAGAGGACAGATGCCAAACCTGTCTCGCGCAAGTGTCAGGCGACGGGCTTTGGTGTCGAAGATTGCCAGTGCGAACTGGCCTCGAAGTGATGAAAACATCTCCTCGTGATGATCTTCCCAAAGGTGTGGCAAGAGTTCTGTATCACAACATGTTGTAAATCTGTGCCCGCGCTGTTGAAGCTGGCGTTTGCGTTTCGGGAAATCGAACAGTTCACCGTTAAAAACAGCATGAACTGTAGCTGTTTCGTTGGTAACCGGTTGCGTTCCGTTGTCGATATCGACAATGGCAAGGCGCCGCGAACCAACACACAACCCCGGGGCTTCAAAAAAACCTTCCTCGTCCGGGCCACGATGGTGGATTGCATCGGTCATGAGTTTTACCACGCCACGTGGAATTGGCAAACCACCATCGATCCGAATGATACCCGCAATCGCGCACATGAAACCAGAAGCCTCCCGCCAGCCAATCAGTGAATTGTCATAATGTGACAGGCTGTGAAAAAGCGCAAGAAGCGGGCTTGGACTTCATTCAAAAATATCTATGGCCGGAAGTGCTCTATGGTCGGAATAATCGTCAGATTTACTTTATCCCGCACACCGATAGCCTTTTTTCATTGATATTAATTGCAATGTATTGTCTGGAGTATCGGCATCCGGTTTAGCTGCGAACCCGCGTGTTTTGGATATCATAACAGCAGGGTTCACATATCGTCGCCTCGAAACTTCTGCCAACGATCTCAACGGAAAAACACAATCCGGTTACGCCATATTGCTGGTCAACAAATCCCATGGCCAGATTGCGTCCGGTACGGTGACCGAAAGTCGCTGATGTGATGGTACCGACGACCTGTCCATCACTGATGATACTGTCGCCGGGATGGGCAGGGGCAACATCGGTGTTGATCTCAAGCGTAACGAATACTCGACGCGGTCCCGCCTGTTTCATTTCCAGCAAGCCGGTTTTGCCGATGAACTCATTATTCATGCACACGAAACGATCAAGAGCGCTTTCAAACGGATTGAATTCCGTGATCAGATCTGCCTTCCAGTGACGGTAGCCTTTTTCAATCCGCATCGATTCTGTGGCATGCAGGCCGAAGGGCTTCATGCCAAAAGATTTCCCGGCCTGCCATAGCGTATCAAATGCCAGGCGCAACTGTTCGTTAGGGATGTGCAACTCCCAGGCAAGTTCACCTGAAAATGAAACCGCCATGGCGACGGCCTCTGCATTGCCAATAAATACCCGACGCGCGCTCAGCCATGCAAACGCTTCCTTCGACCAGTCGGTGCGCACTGCCGCAGCCTGCAGGAGATCGCGCGCATTTGGACCGGCAACCACCAGGATTGTATGGGTGTTGGTCAGGCTTTCGATACGAATATCACCATCCTTCGGCAAATGCTCGCACAACCAGTCCATATCATGATTCTCACTGGCTGCGGCAGAACCGTACCAGACCTGATTATCATCCAGATTGGCCAGCGTTGCCTCACCTTTGACATTGCCGTCATGGTTCAGGAAGTAGGCAAGTGCAACCTTGCCGGGTTTGCGTGAAACGCGCGAACACATGATGCTGTCCAGCCAGTCGTGTATATCGCTGCCGGTAATCTGGAAACGGTTGAAACCGGACACTTCCATGATACCGACATTGTTCTGCACATTGGCTATCTCTCGGGCGACAATTTCAAATGTATTATTGAAGCGGAAAGATTGCTTTTCTTCAAAATCATCGGCGGGTTTGAAATAAAGTGCGCGTTCCCATCCGTTCACCGTGCCGAATTCCGCCCCCATGCCGACGAGCACATCGGTCAGCGGTGTCGTCTTCATTGGTCTCCCCGCCGGTCGAAATTCATGCGGCATGTGGAAGCGGAATTCGTTCTGATAGTCCTCAATGGCCTTCAGTGCGGTATATTCCACATTTGCATAGCGGGTAAAGCGGCGCGGATCGATACACCAGGTATCGTAACAGGCCTCGCCATTGGCGATAATCTGCGCCAGTAACCAGCCATGGCCGCCGCCCTCGCCCAGCCCGGCGCGCAGTCCGGTGATGCAATAGGCATTGCGCTTGCCCGGAATTTTGCCGACCAGTGGCAATCCGTCCGGCGTGTAGGTGATCGGGCCGTTGATGACAGAATGGATGCCCGCGGTCTCCAGACATGGCAGCCGGTGAAATGCCCCTTCCATCACGTCGATCACCCGGTCTAGATCATCCGGACACAACGCATTTGTGAAATCGGGATCAATGCCATCAAGCCCCCAGGTTTTACAATCCTGTTCATAAAAACCGATCAACAGTCCCTTCTTCTCCGCACGCTGATAAAAATCGGCAGTCGGACAACGTATCAGCGGGGCACGAAAATCATCTCCCAGCGCCTCGATCTGCGGGATCGCTTCAGTCAGCATGTACTGATGCTCCATTGATGCGACAGGATGTTCCACACCCATCATCGCGCCCACTTCGTTGCAGCGATAACCACCAGCATTAACAATCGTCTCGCAGGCGATATTGCCCTTGCCGGTATGAACGATCCAGCTGCCGTCCGCTTTCTGGGTGAAATCCGTGACCGCAGTAAAGCGATAGATCTCAGCCCCGTTCTGGCGGGCGCGACGGGCCAGCGCCTGGCAGAGCTGGGCCGGATCAATGTCACCGTCAAACGGGTCCCAGAGCGCACCGAGCAGATTATCCGTGGAAATCAGCGGATGGCGGCGCTTGCATTCTTGCGCATCAATGATTTCGAAATCGACACCCATGCCCTTCGCCATCGACATAAAGTGGTGATAGCCATCCAGATGATCCTGCGTAGATGCCAACCGCAGGCCACCGGTGCCGTAATGGTAATTGATCGGGTAATCCGGGTCGTCGGCCAGTTCCTTGTAAAGGCTGATCGAATGGGTCTTCAAACCGATCATCGTCTGGTTGGGGCCGAAATTGGTTACCTGCGCTGCCGAATGCCATGTGGTGCCGGAGGTAAGCTCGTCTCGCTCAATCAACACACAGTCGGTAATCCCTTCCAGGGTGAGGTGATAGAGCGTTGAACATCCGGCGATACCACCGCCGATGACGACCACTTGCGTATGCGTTTTCATTACATAGCCTTTCGAATATGAAGACATATTGTCGTTTCAGCAGCGATGAGCGTCAAGCCTGAAGAGTGATAACAGATAATTATGCGATAAAATCGAATGATTTGTTTAATTATTTAGCACACGAAGTCCTCCCTCCAGGAAAGGCAACGCACCGACGGTTGGCATTACCAGCCGATCATCAAGGCAATTACGCAAGGTGGCAGCAAACCGGATTGGCATATCGCCCAAAACATCTCGCCTCGAAAACAGATGGATTTCACGGCTAAAGGCCGGAAACGGCAATTGACGGGCAATCACCGCCGGTCGGCGCCGGTTATGTTCAAGAACACCCGGTGCGGCAGACAAGGCGGTTGCGGTGGTGACTGCCCAACCCCGCAAAGCTGTCACCATTGCAAACAATGCCTGATTGCTGGAAAACTCAAAGCCCGACGCAGGCGCCAATCCCGTTCGCCGCAGTTGTGCCTTTATCTGCCTGCCCATGTATTGCTCGCGGGAATAACGCATGAACGGCTTCTGTAAAAGGATATCCAGACCGGCATCTGCAAATCCATCAAAAGCGCCAATCAGTACATGAGGGTCCCTGAGCAGCGCATGACTTTCTACATAATCGGCTGGTTCGATTGTATCCGCCGAAACGATCACGTCTACCGCCCGGTTGGCAAGTGCCGAATGGTTCTCATGGCTCGGCCCGGATTTCACAATGAATCGACAATTGGGGAACCGGATTGATAATTGGCGTAGCCATGCGGGAAGAACCTCGGCATCGAAGTCCTCGATTACTGCGATGCGCAAGGTCATGCTGGGGGATCGCTCTGTGTCGGCAAGCGCTGCCATGGCACCGTCAATCTCATCGAGAATCCGCAAGGCTCGTGACCGGAACATTTCACCTGCTTCGGTCAATGCAAAACGTTGCGCGGAACGTTCGATCAGACGGGTTCCCAGGCTGCTCTCGAGGCTGGTCAGTTGCCAAGAGACTGATGAGGGGCTTGCGCCCAGTTGTTTTGCAGCCCCGGTAACGGATTGCTGCTCTGTAACTGCCACAAAAACCTCGACAGCCCTGAAGGATAAACGCGGGGATTGCTCACTGCTCATGACTTTTTCCAATCAATCATTCGATTCTTTCGAAAATTGAATTTTTTACTATGCTATCGCGGTAGGCAAGCGTAAAATTCCCGTTGATCGGGTGCTGAATAATGATGGAGGCCGGGCGATGGCGCAATCAGGAGGCTACAGGGCTGGCGGACGGGCATCGCGGATTGCCGCGCGAACCGCGCCAGTTGCCGAAATCAACCCCTGTCCACCCGGGCAAATTGGCGGCCGGTACCGGCCGCTTACCAGCGCTGCTGTCAAAGACATCACCGATACGGCCTTGCGCATACTTGGCGAAATTGGCATGGGCGAAGTGCCAAAACCTTTTCAGACGCTGGCCGTTTCAAAGGGTGCATTTCTTAATGACCAGGCAAGGCTCTGTTTTTCACGGCAAATGATGGAAGATATCATCGACGGGGCTGCCAAAAGATTTGTTTATTTTGGTCGCGACCCCAAACACGATTTCGAGATCGGCGGGGAGCGGGTACATTTTGGTACCGGGGGTGCTGCTGTGCAGACGCTCGATCTTGACACCGGCATCTATCGCCCGTCAACCTTGCGGGACCTTGCAGATTTTACCCGGCTTGCCGACACGCTGGAAAATGTCAGCTGGTTTACACGTTGCTGTGTGGCGACTGATATACCGGATAATTTTGATCTCGATGTCAATACTGCCTACGCCCTGCTAAATGGTACAATGAAACCGGTGGGGACAAGTTTCATGCGTGGCCAACATGTTGACCCGATTGTCGACATGTTCGATATCGCCCTGGGAGGTGAAGGAAAATTCGCCGAGCGCCCGTTTTGCCAGGTGCATATTTCGCCGGTGATTTCACCGCTTCGCTACGGTGAGGACGCGCTTGATGTGACGACAGCCTGTATCAAACGCCGCGTACCGATCAACGCCGTCGTTGCCGCCCAATCGGGTGCCACGGCTCCTGCCACACTGGCGGGTATGCTGGCACAGACGACAGCCGAAACTCTTGCCGCACTGGCGCTGGTCAATCTTTATGAGCCCGGATATCCAGTGATATTTTCCAATTGGCCGCTGGTAATAGATCTTCGCACTGGCGCATTTTGCGGTGGTGGCGGAGAAATCTCAATTCTGAATGCCGCGGCAGCGCAAATCTCCAATCATCTTGGTTTACCCTCAGGTGTTGCCTCGTCAATGGCCGATGCCAAGGCCGTCGATGCACAGATGGGTGCGGAAAAGGCCATAAGCGCGGTTGCTACAGGTCTCGCCGGTGCCAACATGATCTACGAATCTTCCGGCATGATGGCAAGTCTTCTGGGCGCTTCGTTTGAGGCCTTCATTCTCGACAACGAAATGCTGAGTCATGTGCATCGCATGATCCGTGGTATCGAAGTGACGGAGGAAACGCTGGGCTTCGAGGCGATCAGGGCAACCGTCACCGGAGAGGGGCATTTTCTGGGTTCTTCTCACACCATAGATGCGATGCAGCGCGATTATTTCTACCCTTCAATTGCCGACCGCAACGAACCGCGCACCTGGGCGGAAATCGGTGCCCCGCAAGCCTGGTCAGCGGCACGGCAAAAAGCAGCCAGCATTCTTGCCAGCCATCATCCGGACTATCTTTCCAGCAAAGCTGACCGGGTAATCCGGGAGCGCTACAATATATTGATGTGAGCGGTTGCGGGAGCGTCAATATTATCGCCTGTGTGACCCGATTATATCTCCTTGCCAAATGGGGCAGAAAACTGAATATAAAGTAGTTTCCCATTCATCTGGATGCCAGGCCCTGGCTTATATACACGAAAATCATCTGTCCGGTTTATTTGCAATGGTGCAAAACTTATCCGGTCAACCAGATCGCCCGGGGTCTAGACCGTGTCTTCTTTACACGGAAGCATTTGATGGACCAAACCAGTTCACTCTGCAAGGCGCATAACGCAGTGCGATCTGGTTGATCGGACAAGTTTTGCAACGCTGCAGATGGACTGGATTGGTCCCCCAAAAACCA
>JAAEMP010000116.1 GCA_024225445.1 Hyphomicrobiales bacterium
CGGCCTCGATAATAGCCTGATTACCGGTGCTTACCGCATAACCCAAAGGAAATGCGCGCTCGACATTTGAGATGCCAAAAAGAAATGCGCCACTTTGCGAAACAATAGCTGCTCCTTCGTCTCCCGGTCGTTCAACATGATTGTTGGCGCCCCAGACCGCCGCGCCATCAAACAAGTTCAGCACCCCCATGCAGTTGGGACCAAGAACCGCAAGATCCCGGGCGGCTGACTTTAACCGGGCTTGCAATTTTCTGCCCGATGCCCTCAGTTCCGCGAACCCGCCCGACATGCAAACAGCGCCGCCGCCACCGATTTGCGCCAGTGCCTTAACCGCTTCCACCGAGCGCTGCGGTGACAATGCCAGCAAGGAGGCATCGGGAGCATCAGGCAAAGACTCAATGTTTGGAACGCAGGGTATGTTGGCAATTTTGTCACGGGTCGGGTTTACCGCCCATATCTCTCCTAAGAACCCGCCAGCACGACAGGACTCAATTGCTCCTGCTGCCTGGGTACCACCAATAAAGGCGATATGACGGGGCCGGAATAATCGATCAAGATTTTTCAAGCGGCGCTGACGTGCGCCCAAAAGATTTTCATCAGTATTAAGCATTCAGTCCACACGACTACTGCGACAATCACTCAAATGATCTTTGGTTGTGCCAGGATTTGGCAAATCCAATTTGACGATGCTATCAGATTGATGGAAAAAGGCTACGATTTATCGTACCAGATATATAACCGGTTGTTTGATGCGTTGTTGTGGAAAGGGTAACATAATCAAATGGAAAAATCCGTCCGCTCAGCGTCAAATAAGTGAATATTGCCTTGCTTCGACTATCCCGTCTGCGTCACCAGCCCAAATTGCCGATCTGAGGTATATCGATTGATCTGTCGCCACCAGTGGTGCAATCTTCACCAAGTCCGAGGAGATAATATTTGTGAAATCAAAGTTTTTCTGGTTTTTCCTGGGCATTGATGCGCTCATCTGCATGATCGCCATCATCTTCTTTTTTGCCGGCATGGCTGACGGGTCAGTGGATTCGAACAATATTGGCATATGGGTCGCCATTTTCACTGTGCTGGCAGTGGTGATAGGCGCCAGTCTTTGGCTGAAAGCGCTCGGGTATCCCGTAATAGGAATCATTGTGCTTCTTGTTTTGGCTACTCCGGGTATTCTCTACGGGATTTTCATACTATTGGTAGTTGTGACGGATACGCCGTGGAGGTAAAGATGCGAGGCTTGGGGATAACGTATTAACCAGTCTGAGCGACAGTTAGGCGGGAAAAACAGAAGTCCTCGGTATCGGGCAGGCAGTATCGATATAGCAGAACACCTTTATTTTGATTCAGTTCTGAATTTTTTTGCTCCTGATTGCATGTTCATTTTAAATGGTGTTCTGCTATAGTCGTTAGAAATATGGCCCTTCAAGGGAATGTATCGCCAGACATTATGCAAGAAATTGACGACTTGTCTGAAATTCTGGAAGAGGCGCTCAAAATCTATCCGCAAAACAAACTGGGCTAAGAATGAAACAAAAGA
>JAAEMP010000117.1 GCA_024225445.1 Hyphomicrobiales bacterium
ACAAAACCAAAGCTATAAAGTAACAACCAGTTATTTAGGATACTTACCGCAAACCATAACCGTAAATACAACCAAACAGGATTTAACAAAAAACTTTGTGTTAAAGGAAAACCCAAACCAGTTGGATGAAGTAATACTTAACTACACACCACCAGTAACCGTTAAAAAGGACACCATTACCTATAAAGTAGATGCCTTTGTAACAGGGGAAGAACGAAAGCTTCGTGAAGTTTTAAAAAAACTGCCAGGAGTTGAGGTAGACAGAATTGGTAATGTTACTGTACAGGGAAAACGTGTTACCAAAGTATTGGTAGAGGACAAAACCTTTTTTACAGGCAACAGCAAGCTTGCGGTTAACAACATTCCTGCAGATGCAGTAGATAAGGTCGAGATATTGGATAACTACAACGAGGTTGCCATGTTAAAAAACCTACAGGATAGTGAGGACATGGCAATGAATATTAAGCTGAAAGAAGACAAAAAAAAGTTTGCATTTGGTGATGTGGAGGTAGGAGCTGGAATTAAGGATAGATATTTAGTACATCCAACCCTGTTTTATTACAGCCCCAAAACCAATGTAAACCTTATAGCAGATTTTAACAACCAAGGCATCAAGTCCTTTGGTTTTAGGGATTATTTAGAGTTTGAAGGTGGTTTTGGAAAACTTATGGGTGATGCCAGCAGT
>JAAEMP010000118.1 GCA_024225445.1 Hyphomicrobiales bacterium
AACAACAAGGAAGACATCGCGACTTTTGGTGTTGGCGCAACTTTTGTGACTTCCGCAGACGTTCCTGCAGATGTTGTTTATACGGTTGTAAAGTCAGTGTTTGAGAACTTTGATCAGTTCAAGAAGCTGCATCCTGCTTTTGCCCACCTGAAAGCTGAAGAAATGATCAAGGATGGTCTTTCTGCTCCGCTTCATGATGGCGCAATGAAATACTATAAAGAAAAAGGCTGGATGTAATCCGGACTTGGCAGATGGGAGAACCGAGGTTCTCCCATCTATTGCCGGGAATTTCGAATAGAATGCCTGGGGGCACTGTCTATACTGGCATGATTTCACCTGGATGGGTGTTCGTCCGCTTTCTGCAAAAAGCACGACCGCAAATGAGTCGATAAGGGCGAACATGGGAGGAGCAATCTAAATGACTGATTCAAATCAAAATACGACCTCTGCTGACGAACTGGTGGCACAGACCGAATCGGGCGCGCGCCACCTGACCGGGCAAATGGCGACACTGATACCGGCGATCTGTTTCCTCTGGGCACTCTATCAACTCTATATCGCTTCCCCCCTTCCATTTATGCTGACGGCATCAACGGGAGTGGATTTTTTCATTTTCATCGGCAATTTGTCGATATCCCGCAAAATCCACCTGATTTTCGCCCTCGTCCTGTCAATCCTGGCCTTCCCAATGCTGAAATCCAGTACACGTACACGAATACCGATGTATGACTGGTTGCTGATTGTGCTTGGGGCGGGTGCAATACTCTATATGATTGTCATGAACGACAATATTGCCGATCGTGCTGGTGATTTTTCCCATTCACAAATATCCATCGACATGACTGTTGCAGTCATCGGCATGGCGGTATTGGCTCTCTGCGTCTATCGTTCTCTGGGATTGCCACTGGTCGTCGTGGCTGCAGTGTTGATGGCTTACGCCTTTATCGGCGGCGGCAACTGGGGAGGTGCCTCTTTTGTCAAAGGAACCTGGCACTTCTGGATGCAGGAAGAAGGGGTTTTTGGCAAGCCGCTTTCCGTTTCAGCGCAGACCATTTTCCTGTTTGTCCTGTTTGGAGCCATTCTGGAAAAGGCAGGAGCAGGTGGTTACTTCATCAAGATCGCATTTGCACTACTGGGTCACTTCCGCGGCGGACCTGCGAAAGCGGCCGTGATTGCCTCTGCGCTGAGCGGCCTTTATTCCGGGTCATCCATTGCCAATGTGGTGACCACCGGTACATTTACCATTCCGCTGATGAAGCGCACGGGGTTGTCGCCCGAAAAGGCGGGTGCTGTGGAAGTGGCTTCATCCACAAACGGTCAGTTGACACCACCGGTAATGGGTGCTGCGGCATTCCTTATCGCGGAATTTACAGGTGTTGAATATACCACCTTGTTGAAACACGCGTTGTTGCCTGCATTGGTGTCATACATTGCACTGGTCTACATTGTACACCTTGAAGCGTGCAAGATGCGCCTTGAGGGCATGAAGAAACCTTCTTCTACAACCACATTCCTGCGCAAGGTGATTGGGTTTCTGACGGGTTTCATCGTTATCGCGCTGCTGTTCCTGGCGGTCTATTTCACCCTTGGAGGGGTCAAGGCGGCCAATCCGGAGCTTTCGGTATACGCCGTGATGGCTGTCATGCTGTTGTTCTACCTGGTCCTGGCCTATATGGCTTCCAAACATCCAGACCTTGAAGAAGACGATCCCGAAGCTCCCATGACTGAATTGCCGCCTGCAGGTAAAACAGCCGTAACAGGCCTCTACTTCCTATTGCCAATCATTCTGTTGTTGTGGTGCATCCTGCCTTCGCCAGAGCGCTTATCAGCACATCTGTCGGCATTTTACGCCTGCTTGGCGATGATCTTCGTCGCGATTACACAAAGGCCGTTGAAAGCGATATTCCGTGGCGAAAGTGAGTTGGTGGAAAACTTCAAGTCCGGTGTTGCTAATTGTGTCGATGGCATGATTGCTGGAGCCAGAAACATGATTTCTATTGGTATCGCTACAGCAGCAGCGGGTGTTATTGTCGGTGCGATTTCCCTGACCGGTGCCCATGGTATAGTTGGTGAATTCGTTGAAGCCCTATCCGGCGGCAACCTGCTCATCATGCTGGTCCTGGTGGCGATCATGAGCCTGATCCTCGGAATGGGCCTGCCGACCACAGCGAATTATCTTGTGGTTGCATCATTGATGGCACCGGTGATTGTCGCGCTGGGTGCCAAATCAGGACTGATTGTTCCACTGGTCGCGGTTCACCTGTTTGTGTTCTATTTCGGAATTCTGGCTGATGACACGCCACCGGTGGGTCTGGCCGCCTATGCGGCAGCGGCGATTTCCAAAGGGGATCCGATCAAAACCGGTGTTCAGGGTTTTGCCTATGATATCAGAACTGCATTATTGCCGTTCCTGTTTATCTTTAACACTGAATTGTTGTTGATTGATGTAACCCTGTTTAAGGCGGTATTCATCTTCATTATCGCAACGATTGCCATGATGCTATTTGCCGCCGCCACCCAGGGCTGGTTTTTCACCAAGAGCCGTGTCTGGGAGAGCGTGGCATTGCTGCTGATCGCGTTTACCCTGTTCAGACCGGGATTCTGGCTAGATGCGACTTATCCGCCTTACGAAGATCGACCGGGGATTGAAGTAATCAAGCTCGCTGAAGGTCTGCCTGAAAATGCAAGCATGCGCCTCAAGGTTTCAGGGCCGGATTTTGATAACCCGGAAGAGCGATATGTCACAACGGTCCTACTTAATCTCGGCGCAAGTGGTGATGGGGAAACCCGGCTGACACAGGGTGGAATCATGGTGCTTGAGGAAGATGACAAGATGGTTCTTGATGGTCTCACTTGGGATTCAAAGCATAAACATCTCGATACACAATTTACAATTGGTGATGTGGATATTCCCGCAACCATTGATACGGTTCAGCTTGAAAAAGAACGGTTTGCCAAGGAGTGGTTCTATGTTCCGGCGTTGGCTCTGCTGCTGATCATCATACTGCTGCAACGGGTACGCCACGCTAGAACCGACGAAACCCAGCATCAAGCTGCCTGACAAGGAAATATTGTAATGACCAATCCTGTTCTTTTGCCAATTGATCTTAATCAGGAGAGTTCCTGGAAGCCGGTATTGCCTGTAGCTGAAAAAATGGCCCGGGATGACAATGCCGATTTGCATGTATTAACGGTTATACCTGATTATGGCATGGCAGTTGTTGGTTCGTTTTTCCCGGCTGATTACGCCAAGAATACAATGAAGGAAACAGAGAAATTACTACAAAAACTTGTCAGTGACCATCTACCGGCAGATTTGAATGTCCACACTCATGTTCGCTTTGGAACGATTTACAAGGAAGTATTGCAGGTCGCTGATGAAATTCAGTGCTCCCTGATCATAATGGCTTCTCATCGTCCGGAAACTCAGGACTATCTGCTCGGCCCTAATGCGGCTCGCGTGGTACGCCATGCCCGTCAATCCGTATATGTGGTGCGTGGATAATCAAGCTTTTGTGCTCTAAATCCGGCAAATTATCCAGCGATGTGTTGAAATACACATCCTGCTCCAAAACATGGTGCTAGTTCATATTTCATGAGTCAGCATCAATTGAGATACCGTGTTAGTTTGTGAAATGTGGTGTATTTGGAAAGGCCGGAAAATGAAAATATTCAAGAATGCGGGATTCATCGTGTTTGCAATATTTTTAGTTTTCAGCGCAGCGAATAATGCCTCACAGGCGAATGCGGGTTCCTACAATTTTTCCTATCATTCCACTCCCGATAATAATAAAAACTGTAGTTGGGTTTATCAATGGAAATGGGTTTATGGAAAAAAGATCAGGGTAAAATTGAAAGTGTGCAATTAGAGCATTTCCGGTTTAGGCCTAGCCCGGATGGCGCATTTTGCTGAATATCTTTTGGTCATGAGCCAACACTTTGCTTGCATGCCCCACTATCAGAGGATCAGGTCCTTGCACTATCATCTGGTCCATTCCCGGATATGGCAGGGTTTGCAGGAAATGCTGCATGCAATTCAGGCGGGCCCGTTTCTTGTCATCGGATTTGACAATGGTCCAGGGTGCATCAGCGGTATCGGTGTTGAAAAACATCGCTTCCTTGGCTTCGGTGTAGTCATCCCATTTGTTAAGTGAAGCCATGTCGACGGGCGACAATTTCCATTGCTTCAGAGGGTCGGTTTCCCGGGACTTGAATCGTCGACGCTGCTCTTCCTTGGTAACTGAAAACCAGTATTTGAACAGCAAAATCCCGGATCGGGTCAACATGCGCTCAAATTCTGGAGTTTGACGCATGAATTCCAGATAATCATTTGGTCCGCAAAATCCCATTACCCTTTCCACCCCGGCACGATTGTACCAGGAGCGGTCAAACATGACAATTTCGCCTGCAGAAGGCAGATGTTCAACATAGCGTTGAAAATACCATTGCGATGTCTCGCGAATCGTCGGTTTATTCAGCGCAATTACCCGTGCTGTGCGCGGATTCAGGTGTTCAGTGAAACGTTTGATGGTTCCACCCTTGCCGGCAGCATCTCGACCTTCAAAAATCATCACTATTTTCTGACCGGTCTCTTCAACCCAACGCTGCACTTTCAACAGTTCCACCTGAAGACTTGCCTTTGCCGCCTCATATTCGCCAAGTTTCATTTTCCTGGAATAGGGATATTTGGATTGCTCAAATGATTTTGGTTGTGGCTTTTCGATATTGCCTTGCCCCGTGCCTTCTACACAGGGGCGATCTACCACTTCGTCTAAACTGGTTTTCGCTGCGACCTGATCATTGTCAGCCTGAACGTTTTCCGGATCTTTGTGAGTGGCCTTGTCGTCCATGATTTTTTTCAATCTGCCCAATTCTCTTACCTTGTGTCTTAGATGGTATATTTTGAGATCAATGCAGCTAACGGTAGGTTGAATTGGTTTCAGATGTCTTGATATTGATCAAACTGGAAACTGAATTGGGGGTGAATTCCCTGAATATTTCCAAATTGGTTAATCGATAGTTCACGGATGGGGTTATTTGAAGAAGAGAAAGTGGCATAGGGCTCCTTTTTCAGACTGATCTGGTTTAGTCGTGTTCTTCACTGGTATTCCGCCAATTTGGGGTGTATTGAACGCAATTAGACACCCAATATCCAGTGTCAATAAATATCTGGGAACATCCTGTTTTTACCTGATCTGAACAAAGGGAACTCCTTGTCCCCGAGTAACAATCCGCTGGCGGGCATTAAGGTGATTTCCTGCATTAACCAGCACTCCTATATTGAAAATAGAAAGGCAGCAAAAAGCAATCTTTCACCAATAGGCAGAATATTAGTGAGCATTTTTTAAAACAAACGCTTTTAGCCGGTTTTGCCCTAGTCACCTGGAACTGAAGTGCAAGGCATATGAGATCCTCATAATCTATCTGTGGTCAGGAAACATGGCGCAGGTGAACTGGTGCCCATCGTCAAGTGATGTTGACGTGGCCCACAGGAGGATTATGGTGACCAGAGGCGCACTTGCAGGGTTTGAGGCGTCGCGTATTGCTTATGCTGATGCCCAATCCCCTGCAACTGAGTTCTGTATGCCATGTACTTCAGTTCCGGGTGACTGGGTCAACCAGTAAATTATCCCTCAGCAACTCACTATTCATCTCAATAGGTTTGAATAGAGTTAGGCTATCAATAGCAAGATCGATATAAAATGAAAAATAAACCGTCTGTTGTGATTCTGTTGGTCCTGATTGTGACTGTCATACCATCTTCTGCATTTGCCCTGGATCAGGCCAGAATACAAAGACAATTTGGCAACTGGCTCAATTCCTCTTTATGGCCGGAAGCAAAACGCAATGGAATTTCAAGATCAGTGTTTAATCTGGCTTTTGATGGAGTAACATTGCGATGGGATCTTCCAGACCTTGTGATACCTGGTGCAAAAAAAAAGAAGAACAAAGCTCAAAGCCAGGCGGAATTTCGTGGGCCTTCGGTATATTTTTCAGAAAATAACCTGATTTCTCAAGCAAAAACCGGGCGGGCTCTATACCAGAAATGGCGTGTCACACTTAAGAAAATTGAGAATTTCTATGGTGTTCCCGGGCATTTCCTGATTGCCATTTGGGGGCGAGAATCAGCCTTTGGAAAGGCTAAAATTCCATTTTCCGCTGTTCGCGTACTCGCCACCAAAGCATTTATGTCCAGCCGCAAGGATTTGTTTCGCCAGGAATTGCTGTCAGCTCTGGTCATCCTTCAAAAGTACAAATTGACGTCGGGCAATTTGAAGGGGTCATGGGCCGGAGCATTGGGTCAGCCACAATTTATGCCATCCAGTTATCTGAAATATGCTGTTGATTTCGACGGCGATGGCAAGAAAGATATCTGGAAATCAGTACCCGATACCTTTGCATCAATTGCAAATTATCTGTCAGAAAATGGCTGGATCAATAGTCGGGACTGGGGATATGAGGTAAGGATTCCTGCCGATCTGTCTTGCGCTCAGGAAGGCCCTGACCGGGCTAGAACGATATCACAATGGATATCTATGGGGGTCAAAAGAGTATCGGGTAGACCCTTCCCGGCTTCAGAAAGCGCAAAGAATGCGATGATGATGGTGCCTGCCGGTCGCAATGGTCCACATTTCATCGTCACTGATAATTTCTATGTTATCAAAAAATACAACAATTCGGATCTTTATGCTCTTTATGTAGGTAATCTTGCCGACCGTATTGCCTATGGATCTGGTCCCTTCAAAACCCGTTGGTCATCGCATGAAAAATTATTACGCTCCCAGATTGCCGGCATGCAACGCAAATTGGAACGGTTGAAATATGATGTGGGGGGAGCCGATGGTTTGCCCGGTTATAAAACCAGGCGTTCGATTGGTGAATGGCAAATTAAATCCGGGCTGAACTCCACCTGTTTTCCGGACAGGAAATTGATAAGAAAAATCCGCTAAATACGAGTAATTTCACCCGTAAGGGCATCAAATCCAATATTTATTGAGGATGAATCTGTTTGCGCGGAAAATTCATATACATTGCCCTGGCATCGCAGTGTTTTGACATTTTTGAATCCGCTCAAAGAGATTTTGGTTCTTGCTGCGTTGCAGGTGAATTTTGCCCGGGTGTTGTTAGCGTTCGCTTCCAGTTTTTTTGCACCTGTGATTACCAGGCCAACATTGATTATGGCCTTGTTTGCCGCTGATGCAACGCTATAAAATGACATAACCACCAAGGCAGTTGCAATGGTTCGATAAAACTGAGAAACCATAATACACTCGATTCACTGAAATGTGCCAGATTGATACTTTCCGGCATCATGTTGAACTCGAGACTAGACGTATGCAAGGCGCATGCCAACTATTTATTAACCATAAATCTTATTGCAGATGATTTTTGACCACTGGAGCGGATTTTCCGAATATTCTATTTGGAACAGCTTGCGATGGTCTGAGCGAGATTGCGCATCATCTCAGTATAAAGATGGGGCCCAGCACTTATACCTGAACCAAGCGGATCAAGGGTGGCAATCGGTAATTCGGCCTCTTTGGCTGCGGAGATAATTGCAGAAGCATCAATGTTTGGTTCCACCAGCATGCACTGATATTTACCGGAGCGAGCCAGTTTGCCAATTTCCAAAATTTGTCTGGCACCAGGTGTAATTTCCTCATTGCCAATATTGATCGGGTGAGTGTGAAATTGGAAGCGGCTTTCCAGATATTGAAGTGCATCATGGTAGATAAGATATTTTTTTTCCTTTTGCGATGCCAGCATCACTTCCAGCTCAACTTGAAGGCTTTTCATTTCCTTCAAGAAGTGCGCCAGATTGATCTCGTAAGTCTGGCTGGATTTCGGGTCGGCTTTGATCAGTTCGCCTGCAATGAATTTCGCAATGGAAACCGCATTAACGGTTGAGAGCCATATGTGAGGATCAATCTGTCCTTCCGCTAATTGAATTAAATCGAGATCGTCAATTTTCAATAATTCGAAAGCAGTCGATTTGGCTCTCATCGCATTGACAGACTTTTTCAGAAAGGCTTCAAGTTCTGGCCCAATCCAAAACAGGATATCTGCCTCAGCAATTATTCTGGCCTGGGATGGTTTTAGGGTTGTATGATGTGCTGATTGGTGATTGGAAACAATCAGCGATGGTATCGCCACATCTTTCATCATGCTGGCAACAATGGAATGTAGTGGCCGGATAGATGCAGCAACATGAATACGGTTTGTGACCGGTGCGCAAATTGCAAACCCGGCAATAAATGGCATCAGCAAGACTGACACTAAAGCCATTGAACATGTTATGCGCCTCAAGTGTGGTTTCATGAGAGTAGTCAATCATCTGGAAAAAGGATAAGTGTCTGTATATGACCGAGGGTCAAAGCAAGATCAACAAAATAGTTGGATGCAAATATTAATGCTTCAGGAAAATTCAATCCTGGTCCAGTTGGAAAATGTCGGAGTCAGGCGGAATGGCGACTGGCTTGTCAGGCATGTCGATATTACTGTAGGGCGAGGTGAGATTATCACAATTGTCGGCCCGAATGGCTCCGGTAAGAGTACCACACTTAAAGCGCTGACCGGTATTGTCAGACCGACTGAGGGAAGGGTGATACGTGACAAGGGACTGAAGATTGGCTATGTGCCGCAAAAATTGACTTTGGATGGAACCATGCCTCTGTCGGTAAGACGCATGATGAAGCTGGCCCGCAATGAGTCTCGAGACAATATCGATAAATTGCTGGAACAGTTTCAAATTGGACATTTGGCTGATGCCCAGGTGCAGACCATTTCAGGCGGAGAGTTTCAACGCTTGTTATTGGCCAGGGCAATATTGGGCAGGCCGCATTTGTTGATTCTCGATGAACCCTCCCAGGGGGTCGATTTTTCTGGCCAGATCGAAATATACGACTACATCCGTTCTTATCGTGATGATACAGGAGCTGGCATTGTTCTTGTGTCCCATGATCTGCACCTTGTTATGGCGGCCACTGATCAGGTAATCTGTATGAATGGACATGTATGTTGCAAGGGCACGCCGCAGGGAGTTGCAACCAATCCACAATATCTCGAATTATTCGGACCCAGGGCTGCGGAGGCCTTGGCAATTTATCGTCACAGGCATGATCATGTGCATTTGCCTGATGGACGGGTCCAGCATGCCGACGGGACAGTTACCGAGGATTGCTATCGCGATGATGGTCATCACCATGACTAAGATACCAGGAATCGGTAATGTTTGAAGATTTTATGTTGCGCGCGGCATTGAGTGGCATCGCCCTGGCTGTTGTATCCGGACCGGTTGGGTGTTTTATATTGTGGAAGAGACTGGCCTATTTCGGTGATACTCTCGCCCATTCGGCATTATTGGGAGTGGCTTTGGCACTATTCCTGCAAATTGACGCGGTCATTGGGGTGTTCACCATTGCCGTGCTGGTTTCTCTTTTACTTGTTTTGTTGCGCAGAACGCAGATATTTTCCAGCGAAACGGTTCTGGGCATTCTTTCACATTCAGCCTTGGCAATTGGATTAATAGCAGTCTCATTGTCCGCTTCGGGAAAAGTGCATCTGAACAGTTTGTTGTTTGGTGATATTCTGGCAGTCTCCTGGAATGACGTTGGAGTTAGTTTTGCTGTTGCCGTAATGATATTACTTTTGCTGTTATTGCAGTGGCGAGGGTTGATCGCCCACACATTAAATAGTGATATCGCGCAGGTCGAACGCATTGGCTTTATTGGCAGTGAAATTTTGTTTATGGTCCTGTGTAGCGGTCTGGTTGCCATTGCCATGAAAATAACAGGCGTGTTGTTGATTTCCGCGCTGCTTATCTTACCTGCGGCGATAGCTCGAATCTTTGCACGATCACCAGAAGTGATGGCCGTTCTCGCGGCATGTTTTGGAATCATATCAATTGTCGGTGGTTTGCTTTTATCGCTGGAATTTGATCTGCCATCTGGCCCATCAATTATTGCCGCTGCAGCAACTTACTTTATTGGTGGATTGGTAATATCCCGAATATTTGCAATTATCCGGAATTTCTGAAATCCGTGATTACTATGTGTTTTCTGAAACTAAAGCGTCATGCTCAGTAAAACGCAATAGTACTTCAGTCCTGCATCTCCAGTATACCTACTAGTATTTTGATATTGTTAAGGATTTATATTAACAGGATATTTACCAAGCTTTACGGAATTGCCGTTTAGGCCTGCTTTTTTTTGGATTGAAAGGAACTCATTAATAGATGTCCCCTAGGTTGGCAACTGTTCCGGTTACCTATGGCCGGTTCAAATTAGAAAAACCATTGCAATGAATGCAATTTAACAGGGGATTGAAATGAAAAAAGTACTAAACAAGCATACCAAAAACGCAGGATCCATTTTCTTGGCATCTGCGATCACAGTCATGTCTGCTCTTAGCGTTGATGCGGCTACAGTTACTGATACTTTCACAGCACAAATCATTATTACTGATGATTGTTCCATCGTGTCCGCCGGGGATCTTGACTTTGGTTCAGCTGGCATATTGGCAGCCAACGTGGACGCTACTGCAACATTGAGCGTTCAGTGCACAAATACCACTCCATATGACATTGGTCTGGATGCAGGCGTTGGATCGGGTGCAACTACCGCAGTGCGTAGAATGTCAGCCGGTGCGGAAACCGTTGATTATCTGATGTTTAGCGATGCAGGTCGTATCACTAACTGGGGAAATAACGTTAGTACAGATACGGTTACTGGTGCAGGTGATGGCTCCGCCATAACCCACACAATTTACGGTCGTGTACCAGCACAAACGACGCCTTCATCAGGCACATATCAGGATACCGTGACTGTTACTGTTACATACTGATGTAATTACAGCACTGCTGTAAATTCAAGGGGACAATTTGGTATGCGGAAATTATTTGCAGGGACATTCACAGCATTTCTCATGTTGGGAATTGCGTCAACATCGCAGGCAACATCTTTACAGATTTCGCCAGTCCTGGTGGATGTTCCGGCACCTGGTGCCGCATCTAAACTTGTTCTAAAAAATAGCGGATCTGGGCTGGTTAAAGCTCAGATCCGTGTTTTCAAATGGATACAAAAAGACGGCAGGGATAAACTTGTTCCAACAAGGGACGTGGTCGCCAGCCCGCCTATGGTCAAGATTTTACCTGACAAGACAAATCTCGTTCGCATTATCAGAATAAACAAATCACCAACCAATGGCGAGGAAGCCTATCGGTTGATTGTTGATCAACTTCCTGATCGTTCAAGAAAATCCGGTATCGCAGTGAAATTACAAATGCGCTACTCAATCCCGGTATTTTTTGGAGCAAGCAGCGGAGATGAGCCGAAGTTGGCCTGGACTGTTAAAAACCACGGTTCAAACCTGATTGTGAAGAACAGCGGGAAAAGGCATGTGCGAATTTCCGAGTTGTCAATCAAGGACAAGAAGGGTGCCAGCATTGCCACCAAAAATGGATTGGTTGGCTATGTGTTGAGTAATTCAAGGGCCAGCTTTGATATCAAGCCAGTGAAAAAAGCAAAACGAAATTCGCGCGTTTACATTACAGCCAATGGACAGCTTGGAGAAATCAAGCTGAAGTCGAAAGTTCAGTAGTTACAGTACTGGCTGTCGAATGTGAAGTATAGTTAGTTCCAATTCTAACTGAAATACGTAGACAAGAATCTGGTTTCATTGAACCGGACAGAATCCGTTTGTCCGAAAACCACAACAATTTAAGATTCCAGTTTGGGATAAACCTATCGGAGCAGGCCAATTGGCCAAGCAATAAGAACGGCACAAGAGCCCCTTAAGAGGATCAAATGCTAGGGACAGGACACAAAATGATTTTGTGGAAATTGAGGCATTTGGCCTCATACATTTTTGCGTCTTTTTTTCTGGTATTGATAGCCATCTCAGTCGATGCTCAGGCGAATGAAATTCCACAAGCATCTGAAACCCCCGCATCCCTTGAGCCGCTGTTTCTTGAGGTGATGATCAACGAGCAGCCCACCAATCTTATCGCGTCATTCTTTCGTACACCTGAGGGCAGAATTGGTGCCAGTGCAGCTGAACTCAATGAAATTGGCATAAAGGCACCTGCCACTGCCAAACCGGAAGATGTAATTTTTCTGAATGATATTCCCTCCCTTCACTACGAATATGACGAAGGTGCCCAGTTATTGTTTATCAATATGGTGGACGGGCAACGTTTGGCCAAAGAATATAATATGTCTGGCAATGCCAAAGAGTATTCTCTGACTCCCTCAGGAATAGGTGCGGTAACAAATTATTCGCTTTATGGAACTTCATCAGCCCTTGATAACGGTTCACTCGGCGTGGAAAATATTTCTGCAAACCTGGATGGTTGGTTATACGGGCCGCTTGGTAAAATATACGGATCAGGGATTATCTCAACCGGTGATTTCAAAGAGTATGAGTTACTCAGACTGGATACTACCTGGGTTTATTCAGATGTTAAGACATCAACTGTTTACAATGTCGGCGATGCAATTTCCGGCGGTCTTGCTTGGACGCGACCCTACCGGCTTGGAGGTTTCCAGATACAAAAGAATTTTGGCTTGCGCCCCGATTTGATTGCCACTCCTTTGCTTCGCGCTTCCGGTAGTGCAGCTGTTCCATCAACCGTTGATGTTTATGTCGGAAATTTCAAAGCCCATTCCCAGCAAGTGGATGCCGGCCCATTTACCATTAACCAGATTCCATCCGTTTCCGGCATAGGAAATGCCAGAATTGTTGTTACCGATGCGACAGGTAGAGAAATGGAAACAACCAGACCTTTCTACATTTCATCAAATTTGTTGCGACAGGGATTACTTGATTATTCACTTGAAGCCGGTTTTGCCCGTTTGAATTATGGGTCCATTTCCAATAATTATTCAGACAGTTTTTCTGGCTCGGGAACCTTTCGATATGGGATTACAGACGAATTTACACTTGAAGGTCATTTTGAGGGAAATTCCAATTTGCTAAATGGCGGATTGGGAGCTTCATTCACAATTGCTGACAGGGCTTTGCTTTCTATTGCATCCAGTGCCAGCAGGGATGATTTGGGAACCGGTTATCAGGTATTCGGGTCCCTTAACACTCGAATTCTTGGAATGAATTTTTTTGCAAGTACACGCCGTTCTTTCGGCAATTACCAGGATTTGGCTTCTATAACTTCCAGTGACATTATTGATACCGGATATATCAACCCGGCTTTTTCCGGTTCTGGCATAGCCAAATCGTTTGATCAGTTATCGATAGGTATACCTCTGCCGAAGTTTAACGGGGGGCTTAATCTGTCATTTACACATATGGAAAATATCGTTGATGAAGCGGCAAAGTTCGCATCACTATCTTATTCGCAAAAGATATTAAGTAATGCATCATTGTCTGTTTCCGTTTATTCGGATCTTGATGATATGAGAGATAGTGGAGCCTATATCGGATTAAGTTTTCCAATCGGCGAGAAAATCCATGCCTCAACTGGCATTGAAAGTAACGATGGTGAATTAAGTATTCTCACCAGTGCATCGAAATCTGTACTGGCCAAACCAGGAAGTTGGGGATGGCACATTTCGGATAGTGAAGGCAACAAAACCCACCGCAGAGTAGGTGTTGCCTACCAGGCTGAAAAATCTTATTCGCAATTCGACCTCACCCAGAATGCCAGTGGAATTCGCGCGGATGGGTTTATTGATGGTGCGATTGTTGTTGCTGACTCGGGGGTATTTTTTGCCAACCGCATCAACGATGCATTCGCCGTAGTTGATGCAGGCGTGCCAGATGTCCCGGTTTACCTTTCAAATCACCTGATGGGTGAAACTGACAGAAATGGCAAACTTCTTGTCCCCGGTCTGTTATCATTTGAAGAAAACCGCATCAAGATCGACACAGAGAATTTGCCGATCAATGCTTCAGTTGATTCTACCAGCCAGAAAGTTACTCCAGGTGATGGTGCAGGTGTAAGTGTAAATTTTGGTGTACATACCCAGACCAGCAATGCCGTTGTAATTTTCACAGATGCAAATGGGGTATTCCTGAATGTCGGAGATGAGGGCATATTGGGTAATAATAATGAATTTGTTATCGGTTATGACGGGCGTTCATTTCTGGAAGGTCTTTCGGCTAAAAATACCGTTTCGATAACAACCGGAAAAGGTGAATGCAGGGCTGAATTTGATTTTTCAGCAAGCCAGGACATGCAGGTGGAAATCGGACCTGTAGTTTGCCGGTAATATATATTTTTCCTCCATCCAGATGAAGTCAAATTGCTGGCAACTGTATTTGGGCATGTACTCGTAAATTAGTCTGCCACCGCACATATTTCATGTCCACTATTGGATGTGTTTCTGCCACTGATATTAGCCCCCGCATGTTAGAAGCCTACGCAAAACCAGCCATTCTGGTTGACTAGAGCATATTTCAACAAATGTGCAATGCGCCATTCGCGACCGCACTTTTCCAATGCATTAATGGCTCGATCTCGTGAAAAGTGCCATGCTGAAACAGGGTCAATAGCAGGACTTTGTTATCAAATTTTGCGTGAGCAAGGGTGGGGCCGAAGGCGCGATGTTGGTCAATGGCGCACACTCGTGGACCCATGCGACAAACTTTCATTGACATGGTGAGTCACGTCGGCAAAGATAGACCGACAAGCTGACTGGAACAGGCAGTCAACGCCATTTTGATCCGGTTCAAAGTCCCTGACCAAGACACGTTAAATATTACCATATGCAATGAGGTGTCAGACATGAGATTCAGATCCGCAATGGTTTTTGCGATGGTTGGGATGTTTGCGGCAATTGCCGGTTGCAACGGTCAGAAGAATGCCGCTGACAACAAGCAGAACCGTCTGCCGGAACCGGCAGTGGTTGTTGCGCCGGTTACCACACGACCGGTGGCCGCTTCGGTAGAATTTATCGGACAGGCCAAAGCCTTTCAATCGGTAGATTTGCGGGCCCGGGTGACGGGGTTCTTGCTTGAGCGCTCGTTCAAGGAAGGCAATGATGTAAAGAAGGGGGACCCGCTCTTCATCATCGACCCTTCCCAATACGAGGCCGCACAGGAAGCAGCGGCAGCCAGGGCGGCAGGCGCTAAAGCAACCATACGCGAAGCCGAAAATCAGTTAAAACGCTACATGCCACTGATCGACAGCGGCACCATCACCGTTGCCAAACTGGATGAGGCCAAGGCCAGTGCCGGGCGCGCACGCGCCGATTTTGCGGCGGCCCAGGCCGATTTGAAGAAGATGGAACTGGATGTCGGTTACACGATAATCAGTTCGCCAATTGATGGCCGGATCGGCGGAAGCGCGGTTGATGTAGGCAATCTTATCGGCCCCGACAGCGGCGTCCTTGCGACAGTGGTGGCGCTTGATCCCATCCAGGTTAATTTTTCCGTTTCAGAACGCGAATACCTGAACTACGCCGAGACCAGAATGAAGGGAGATGTGATCAAACTGACGCCAAAAATCCGCCTTGCCAATGAGCGGACCTATCCATATGACGGAACCATCGACTATGTCGAAAACCGGGTTGATCCCTCAACCGGAACAATCCGGATTCGTGCCGAGTTCCCAAATCCGGATTCGCTGATTTTGCCGGGTCAATTCCTGAACCTGACGCTGGTTTCCTCAGATCCCCAGGAGCAAGTGGTGGTTCCCCAGGCGGCTGTGCAGGCCAATCAGGCCGGACCCTTCGTGCTGGTGGTCGACGGCGACAACGTGGTCGAGCAGCGCCCTGTCAAAACCGGGCAACTTGTCGGAACGCAGATCGCGGTAACCGAGGGCCTTGAAGCCGGCGAGACGATTATCGTTGAGGGCATCCAGAAAGTCAGGCCCGGTGCCAGGGTCAAACCGGTCATGCAAAAAGCGGCGCGCTAGACATGGGCTCATTTTTCATTACCCGGCCGAAGTTTGCGATAGTCATTGCCATTCTGATCCTGATTTCCGGCATAATATCCATTGTCCAGTTACCGGTTGCCGAATACCCGCAACTGTCGCCGCCAAGCGTGCAGGTCTCGACCGCCTATCCAGGCGCCAGTGCCGCCGTGGTGGAGGAAACCGTCGCTGCATTACTTGAATCAGAGGTGAATGGCGTTGAAGGCATGGCTTACATGTCTTCAAAAAGTTCTGATGACGGAAGCTACTCGCTCACCGTCACTTTTGATATCGGGGTTGACGATGATCTGGCGCAAATCAATGTTCAGAACCGTGTCTCACAGGCATTGCCCAGATTACCCGAGGAGGTGCGACGGCAGGGGGTCTCGGTTCTCAAACAGTCATCATCAATGCTGATGGTAGTGGCGTTATATTCACCCGACAACAGTTATGATGCGATATTTCTGAGCAATTATGCCAGCATTAATTTGAAAGACGCCCTCGCACGCGTCAACGGTGTATCAAAGATCAATATTCTTGGTGCCCGCGACTATGGCATGCGCATCTGGCTACAACCCAATATCATGACAAGTCTGGGGCTGACCGCATCAGATGTCACCGGCGCCATCCGCGATCAGAACATACAGGCCACCGCCGGCAGTCTCGGCCAGGAACCAGCCCCGCCAAACCAGCAGTTCCAATACACGCTAAAAGCAAAGGGGCGCCTGTCGGAAACCCAGGAATATAGCGACATCATCATTCGCGCCAATACAGACGGCTCGGTGATCCGCCTGGGTGATGTGGCCAGGATCGAGATGGGTACCTCAAGTTATGGCTGGTATGGCAATCTGAACGGAAACCCGGCAGCCCTGCTGGCGGTCTATCAATTGCCAAGTGCCAACGCCCTGGAGGTTGCCGATAAAATCAAATCCGAGGTCGAGCGAATTTCCGACGCCTTTCCAAAAGGCATCGTTGCGAGCGCGGTTTATGACACGACACTATACGTCAAGACTTCGATCAATGATGTGATCATTACCTTGTTCCAGGCATTGGCCCTGGTTGTGCTGGTGGTCTACGTATTCCTGAATAATTTCCGCGCCACGCTCATTCCGGCGATTGCCATCCCGGTCTCGCTGGTGGGAACTTTCGCCGGGCTTCTCGTGCTGGGATTCACAATTAACACAATCAGCTTGTTCGGATTGATCCTGGCAATTGGCGTGGTTGTCGATGATGCCATATTGGTGGTCGAGAATGTTGAACGTCACATTGCTGACGGGCTTGACACGCTGGAAGCAACCCAAAAGGCAATGGCCGAGGTTGGGCGACCGATTGTTGCCACTACACTGGTTTTGTTGGCGGTATTTGTGCCTATTGCGTTCACCCCGGGCATATCGGGAAGGCTGATGGTGCAATTCGCCGCGACGATTTCGATTGCGGTGGGCATTTCGTCGGTGAATGCGCTGACCCTTTCTCCGGCTCTTTGTGTGCTGCTTCTCAAAAAAAGAAGCGGCAAACAGATTGCCCTTCTCAAATGGTTTGAAACCCTGCTGGACAAAACGCGCGCCCGTTATGGCGTCCTGGTGACAAGAATGATTCGCGCATCTGCCACCAGCATGATGTTGTTCTTTGGGTTCGTGGTGGCCACCGGGTGGATTGGCGCGAACCTGCCGACCGGTTTTCTGCCACAGGAAGACCGGGGTACGTTTTTCGTCGATATCCGGCTGCCGGATGCTGCTTCCTTGCAACGCACAAGCAAGGTGCTGGAGCGGGTTGAAAAAATCATGGGTGCAGATCCCGCGGTCAAGGATGTCATCACCGTTGGCGGTTTCAGCGTCTTGTCGGGCGCAGTGATCCCCAATGGGGCATTTGCCCTGGCGGTTCTTGAACCCTGGGATGAACGCAAAGGCCGAGAATTGGGATTATCGGCGGTCCTGGGCAGAATGGTCGCACAGTTCAGCGCTATTCCAACAGCCTCCATTTCACCCTTCGTACCCCCGCCAATTCCCGGCCTTGGGGCAACCAGTGGATTTGAATTTGTTTTGTTGGCAGCCCAGGGACAATCGGCAGGTCAAACAGCTGCCGCGCTTGGCGGGATGATTGTCGAAGCTAATGGCGAACCTTCGCTGACAAGGGTTTTTAGTACCTTCAGGGCCGATACGCCGCAATATTTTATCGACATAAACCGCGAACTAGCGCTGACAAAGGGCGTGTCGATAAGTCAGATATTTCAGGTTCTCAGCGCAAATTTTGGCTCATTTTATGTCAACGATTTTAACAAATTCGGCAAAACCTACCGCGTGTTCGTTCAGGCTGAAGGTGTTAACCGCGCGGTGCCGGGCGATGTCGGGAAGGTCTATGTCCAGGGAAATCAGGGGAACATGATACCGCTCAGCGCATTTGTGCGCATCAAGCCAATCCAGGGGCCGGAAAGTATCGATCGTTACAATTTGTTCCCCTCAGCCACGATAAACGGCAGTGCGGCACCGGGATTTACTTCCGGCGACACCATCAGCACCATGGAAAAACTGGCGCGCACTTCCATGCCCGATGGCTTCAATTTCGAATGGACCGGTCTGACCCGCGAAGAAAAGGCGGCTGGAGCCGCCGGAACGCTGGTGCTGCTGTTTTCACTTCTGTTTGCCTATCTGTTTCTGGTTGCCCAGTATGAAAGCTGGACCACGCCGGTTCCGGTCATGCTGTCGGTGGTTTTCGCGGTGTTTGGAGCGCTGGCATTGATTTTTGCCGTCGGTCTCAATCTCAATACCTATGTCCAGGTGGGGCTGGTGCTGCTGATTGGACTGGCGGCAAAAAGCGCAATATTGATTGTTGAATTCTCCAAGGAACTGCGCGAAAGCGGTCACGAGATCATCAAGGCGGCGGAACTTGCCGCCAATTTGCGGTTTCGCGCAGTATTGATGACCGCTTTTTCGTTTATTCTGGGAGTGATCCCGCTGGTTGTCGCATCCGGTGCGGGAGCGGCGGCACGCGTCTCGGTCGGAGTTACGGTGTTTGGCGGGATGATCGCTTCAACCATTTTCGGGGTGATTTTTGTTCCGGTCCTTTATGTCGTCTTTCAAAGCCTGCGCGAACGCATCAAACGAGGCTTTGTTTCCGCCGATGGTTGAGTGGATCGATGCTTGTTGTCATCCAATTGAGCCAGTGCGCCACCGTAATCACCAAACTCATGGAAACCGAAGTTCTCGACCCAACTGTCTCAACTCACGAACAGCAAAATACCCTAAATCGTGTCGCGTCCATCAGACTATATTCTCCGTGTCTCAGTTGCCTGACACGATACATGCGGTAGATCGCTTGTATATCAGACTATTCCTAATAGGCCGCACCGGGTCAAAACCTACCGCATGGACCTAAAATTGCGATGTCTGTTCTTGAAGTAACATCCGCCATTTCTATGGAGCATCGCTTTGTATCTGATGCCGACGTTGTGAGAGAACTGTCAAAGTCTGGATTGATCTCAAACAGCTGTCACTGACCAGCGTTGACTTTGTTCTCCAAGGCCATGTTTGCTCAGTTTTCGGTATTGGCAATGCGGGTCACCAAATAGGAGGAAAAGGTTTTGACATAGTTGAATATCCATTTGTTTTTATTAGAATGAACATCTTGACATCTAGGGTCAGGACTCATTAATAAACGCCATTCTGCGACACTGATTTTGTTTAAAGCAAAGGCGTAAATCCGCAGGAAGTCGTCTGACTTTCAAGGGCTTACAACGTATCCAGAGACAAAATCAGTGCCGCCCGCAGGGTTTGACAAGGAGGGCACGCCTCCTGGTAACAAATGCTCGAAAAGGCACACGGCCTGTTCTTGCGCTTTCTTATCAGTATTCGTACCCTCCTTGTCAAACAGAATGGCGTTTATTAATGGGTCCTGACCCTAGCTACGAGAGATGAAATGAGAAAACTGATTTTCCTTATGTTGCTTGTATTTACGATACCTGCGCATGCGCAAAATGCTACCATCATCACCAACGTGAATGTGTTCGATGGCGTAAACGAGGAGCTAAAGACTGGGGTCGACGTTGCTGTCGAAGATCAGCTCATCCGGGAAATCGGGACAAATCTCCCGACTAATGGGGCAACCGTCATTGACGGCGGCGGTCGTACGCTAATGCCAGGGCTGATCGACATGCATTGGCATTCGGCCTATGCCAGTATCCCAATGGCAGTGGGCCTGAACAGTGATCATGCCTATCATCTTCTGATTGGTGCAAAGAGTAACGAAAAAGCTCTATTGCGTGGCTTTACAACCGTGCGGGATGTCGGTGGCAATGTCTTTTCTCTCGCCAAGCTCACTGACGCTGGTGTTTACAATGGGCCTCGCATTTTTCCTTCCGGGCCGGCAATTAGCCAGACTTCAGGCCACACTGATTTTCGTCCCTCTACGGCTATTCCAGCCGACAATGGCATGGCTCTGGTTTACATGGAACGTGTTGGACATGTGATGGTCGCTGACGGCGTTCCTGATGTATTGAAGCGCACCCGCGAGGCGCTCCGCATGGGTGCAACTCAAATCAAGATCAACTCTGGTGGGGGCGTATCATCTTCATTTGATCCGTTAGACGTCACTCAGTTTACGGTTGAAGAAACAAAAGCAGCCGTTGATGCCGCATCTGATTGGAATACTTATGTCGCTACCCATGCGTTCACTGACGAAGCGACAAGACGCGCGGTAGAAGCTGGCGTGATGAGCATCGAACACGGACACCTGCTCAGCAGAGAAACGCTTGAGCTGATGAAGGAAAAGGGTGCTTTCCTCAGCATGCAACCAATCCTGGATGATGAAGATGCCATTCCTTTCCCCGAAGGTTCCTTTAGCCGCCAAAAATACATTCAGGTTACCGAAGGCACCGATCGCGTCTACCGCCTTGCAAAGGAAATTGGTGTTAAAACTGTCTGGGGAACCGATACTCTGTTTGATTCCGCATTGG
>JAAEMP010000119.1 GCA_024225445.1 Hyphomicrobiales bacterium
AGACCCTCCATACGGCGCAAGCGCTCGCGGGTGATGCGTGCAGGGGAACGGTAGCTCCACGCCCCTTCAATCAAAACACGCCGTGCCGCTGTGTTGCCAGCCTTGGTGATGGCTCCCAGGCGGCGTTTTGGCCCAGATTGCAGGTGAAAAATGGATACAGACAAGCAAGATACCAAACGGAAAAACAGGGCATTCTGGCAATCAGTTATCGATGAAGCTGTTTTCAATTTCGCTGATCAACCGCCACCGCGCCACGGTGGCAATAACTGGATCCGCATACCCATGCCCTTTCCGGCAAATTGGATAAGCGCCTTTCGTGATAACAAAGGCAATGCGGGTTTTTTCATGAGCCTTGATGGCGAATATGGCATGAGTGCTTATTTTGAAATTGAAAAAGCCAGCAGCCAGCTGGAAATTGCCTGCGGGCTTGATATCCGCATGGAGATAAAATGCCGCTCACCCTTCGCCAGTTCAATATCATTCGACTATGATGGTGATCCCTCAGCAGAGCCGATGTTCAGGGAATGGCTTGTTAAATCTTCAAACAGGCTGATTAATACTCTCCGTCCTTTCCTGGAACAATTAGGTATCGAAAAAGACCGCAAAAAAAGCTCGAGTAATGCCCAATCATTGGGGTCCGGTCACACAGCTTGCACGCAGCTATTTGCGTATCCGCGACAATAGAAACCACCGCATTATGCTTGCAAATATATTTGCCACCGCGAATTGTTTTGGATATGTCAGGTTTTCGCTGTAAATACCGGAACTTCACCTCAATACGCTGGTGCGCTTGAAGTCCCGGCTAGCAACAGTCCAGTTCCCCGGAATAGGGTAAATTCAACGCTTTGAGGCTGGTGATATATTCCCTCGGGAATTCTATTCTCCGCGGAACCCTGAGATTCATATCCCTGGCAATCGAGCTGATGTAGCCAAGACAGTTTAGGTCGAATATGGGAGCATACCACATGGTGCTGAGCTTCTTGTGTTTGTGGACGATGGCGACAACCTTGCGAAATTCTTGTTCAGCAAGATCTATGCGAAAACGAGCGGTAACATATGCATCTTCAAAATCCCCGTCGCTGGGGCCTGTTTCAGCAGGGACCGGCACAACATGACCCACACTCCAGGGCAAGTTGCTTGGTGTTGCCGGATGCAAGCCGGATATCTCGACCATCTTTGGAAGGAGTACGCCGTTTTCGTCTACCGGGATATTGCCTTTCTGGTCTAATTTGCCAAAAACCACGCTGGCATGCCCATAAGACAGCGCATTTCGCGCTCTGAACTCAATAAAATAGGGCCTGTCTCTGTTTGATATCGGTGTCACGCGCAATGGCGTCTGCTCGCCATTCACTGATAACGTGCGCAGTTGTGTCGCGCCCGTTTCTGTTATCATCGATGTAAATGTTGAGTCGTATTCCTTGATTGTAGAGGCACAACCACCAGGCAACAAGAAAATGAGCCACCACAGGGCAAATCTAAAACGCCCAAGCCAGACCATTGGGTCAAGTTCCTTCAATCAGAATTGTTCCCGAAAGGATAAAAGGAGAAACTCTCCGCTCCCCCTTTTATAGTTTGGTCTAGCCGTTGGTGATGATTGGAGGCGGAGCCTTGCCCTTGCCAATGCTTTCGCATCCGGAAAGAATAAACATAGCCGATATTACCATGACCGCAGTAAATAGAATTTTCATATTATACCTAACTTTAGAGCACGATGAATTGCCCGGTTGAATTATGTTAATTTGCCCAAGGCAATCCCGTTCAAAATAGTTGCCGAATATTAATTTGAACCCACCCAAAATGAAGCGCGCCGGTACTATGTCGATCGTTGCCTTACCTTGATCCACGCATTATTTAACAAGCAACTTGTCATGAAATATTTCGTTCTGTTGACCTTGCTAAACAATACATGCTCACTAAATTTAGTAATCGGTTAACGTTAATGAACGGTTAAAAACAATAGCTTAAAAAATTATGATACCTTGATGGAACAGTTGATCATTTTGAGCATATGAGTGATGCGTTTCTTCAATTCGCTAGTGATTGTAATAGCTTGTCTCGTTGTCATTGTTACCACAACAGACTATGCCAGAGCCCGTACAATTGTCTCTTACAAGGGGATAGCCAAGGGTGCCATAATAGTGAAAACCTCGCAGCGTTTTCTCTATTGGGGTTTGGGTAACGGCAGAGCTGTAAGATATCCGGTCGGCGTCGGTCGGGCAAACAGGCAATGGACTGGTCAAAAATGGATAAGCGGCAAGCGCATAAAACCGGCATGGAGCCCTACTGTCCAAATCCTTCGTGACAAGCCTGGAATGGTTAGAGTCATTCCGGGAGGCTCACCTGGCAACCCAATGGGTGCTGCTGCCCTTATTCTTTCTGGTGATGGCCAATATGCAATCCACGGCACAAATAATCCGGGTTCCATCGGTGGATTTGTCTCTTATGGCTGCATTCGTATGTACAATAAGGATATTGAAGATCTTTATGTCCGTGTCCGTGTTGGTACCAAAGTGACTGTGAAAAGGTAGCAGGACCGAGACTGCGTATCGCTCCCAATACATTCATGACGACGAGATAGATAGCTCTTTTTGAAAGTGCTGAAGCATTTTCCATTGAGTGGTTGGATGAGGCTGCCAAAAATGTGCGTGTGAGAAAAACAATAATAATCCATACCATTCACATAGACCGCCCATTCCGCTAAAATCATCGCAGCTGTCATCCGATGGCTCCAGGCGTTAGAATTGTTCCACTAGGAACACAACTGTGCGGTGGTTTCGAGGAAGACTATTCGCGGTCAATTTGCGCTCGTGTCGCATATTGCCAATTATCAAATTGACAAAATCTGCCAATGCCGATTAAGTCGCAAGGTTGAGGCAGAGCACGAGAGCTGACTGCAAAGCAGCTGGAACAACTTGGGATTAATGCAGAAAATCTGATCTAAATGACAATTATTGCACTTCGATCCCTGAGCATTCGATGGCCAGGTCAAGCTGATCCGGTTCTTTCAATCGATACATTTGATTTGGGCACCAAAGAGAATGTGTTTTTGCGAGGTCCGAGCGGAAGCGGAAAATCCACTTTGCTTTCGGCGATCGCCGGAGTGATCGACGTTCCCGAAGGTTCTGTTCGCGTAGCGGGCACCGACGTGGGAAAGTTGGTCGGTGGCGAACGCGACCGCTTTCGCGTCGATCATCTGGGCATCATCTTTCAGGATTTTAACCTGTTGCCCTGGCTTAGTGCGCTGGAAAACACGTTGCTCCCTTGTCGGTACTCCGCCCGGCGGCGCAAAAGTGCTGGACCTGACACGAAGGCAACAGCGACGCGGTTGCTGGCTGAACTGGGCCTTTCGGATTCCAAACTGATCAATCGCCCCGCCAACGCGCTGAGCGTTGGGCAGCAGCAAAGAGTAGCGGCAGCGCGCGCACTGATCGGGTCACCTGACATCGTGCTGGCCGATGAGCCCACTTCCGCATTGGATGAAGAAGCAAAGGATGCCTTTATCCAATTATTGCTCAAGGAATGCACCGCATCCGGTGCAAGCCTGCTATTTGTCAGTCACGATCGTAGCCTCGAAAAATACTTCGATCGGAGCATTGATCTTCTGAAGCTGAATAGTTGGAACGCATGATGTTGGACCTGTCCCTGAAAAGTCTGCTTAACCGCCGCTTTGTCGCCTCACTTACCATTATCAGCATAGCGTTGAGTATCGCGCTGATCCTCGGTGTCGAACGGCTGCGAAACGAAGCGCGCTCAAGCTTCGCCAATTCGGCCTCGGGCATCGACCTGATTGTCGCGGCGCGCGGCAACGACGTGCAAATCCTGATGGCCACCGTTTTTGGCGTCGGTTCTACCGGGACCGGCATCAGCTGGGACAGCTTCGAGATGGTCGAGGACTTGCCGCAAATCGCCTGGACTGTCCCGGTGTTGATGGGCGACAACCATCGCGGTTACCCGGTGATCGGGACCTCTGAAAGCTATTTCGACCGATTTCGCCACAGCGGTGGCGAGCCACTTGCCTTCCAAAGTGGCGGCGCATTTAAGGACTCTGATAGCGCGGTGGTTGGTGCAGAAGTCGCGCAAACCCTCGGATATGTTCCTGGGACAGTGATCGTGAATGCACATGGGTCGGGCGAGGTCGCATTTGATATTCACGACGAAGCGCCGTTCGCCATAACTGGCGTGTTGGCCCCTACCCGCACAGCAGTAGACCGCATGGTATTTGTGTCACTCGAAGGTTTCGATGCGTTGCATGAAAAGCGCTCGCC
>JAAEMP010000120.1 GCA_024225445.1 Hyphomicrobiales bacterium
CGCCATCAAACAAAATGGAAAGAGAACTTCCTCGCCTATTGCGAATTGGGTCGGATATCACTCGGAGTTCACTGACAAAGGCAAATATCGGGTGCAAGAAATATACTATGATGGTAAATCCATTATGAGCGTTAAAGTTTTTCTTAAGTCTATTGCCTCAACCTCCAAAACTGCACGTGCCAATTTTCGCCATGCAAAATCGACATTAGTTTGCAGATAGATGTTTTACCGCATGCACAATTCACCACGCCTTAAAGCCCAGAACAAAAACAGGTGCATAAAATAACCGAAGTGCCAGACAAAACCAATAGACGAGCTCGCTTGTTTACCACCATCGGGGCGATTGCATTTCTGCCCATGTTCTGGAGTCCCTCACACCGGCAAAAATACTTGCCAAATGGAAATGTTGATGGAGTATATTGGACCCTGGTTTATGAAATGATGTTTTACATGGCGGTATTGCTGATATTAGTCAGTCGATGGCGGAATTCTTTTAGCAATATGGTACTATTTTGGCCATTGGCAATGGTTGTTGCCTTTGCATTGAATGTGGAATACCTGTACTATTTGGTTGGCAAGGCTGCGTCGCAGGGAGTGAGGGACAATGTTGAATATTCAGCGCCCGTCATCATTTTCATCATTACACTGTTCTTCATCTTTTTTGTGATCCGGAATTTTGGAAAAGTTCAAAATTTGCGATTGCCGATGTCAAGGACTTTGGGTTCCCTGACCTGTCCGGTCTATTTGATTCATGGAAATATCGGCTATATCCTAATCAACAAATTTGCCTCTGAAGATAATAAATTTGTGGTCTATTTCATCACCGTAGGTATCGTTTTGTTGATTGCCTATTTTATTCACACAATCATAGAGGTGAAGTTATCGCCAATGTGGAGAAATTTTTTCAATGCAAGTGTTGGAGCGGGTGTTATTGCGATTCAGGCGTTTCCGGGATATTTACGACTTGCCCTGTCACCGACAGGTAATATTAACTGATCGCTGGAAGCCTCATGGTTCAATCTAAACCGGATACTCTAGCCTGAAAGATTCACGAACAAACACGATGCAATCCGATTTTCGCAGTGAAATCAACCTGTTGCGGTCAAGATATAAGTTTTGCTGAGGGGTGCACTTTGTACCCGAGCTATTTTTCCAAACGTGGCATTCAATTTTTGAAGACAATGCTCCCGGTCGAAATTTTTCTGTATAAACCATTGATTCAGAAAAGATAATCTGCGCCAGTAAATTTGCGCTGAGATATCATCGGGTGATCATTGTCTTAACTACGCAGTTGGTAAATTATTCGGGCTAGACACCGGTTCCACCTATTGTCATTTGGTCCATACGCAAGGTTGGTTGACCGACACCCACCGGCACCCCCTGTCCAGCTTTGCCACACACACCCACACCGTTATCCAGCGCCATGTCATTCCCAATCATGGAGACCCGCTTCATCGCCTCGGGTCCATTGCCTATCAGATTTGCGCCTTTCAGCGGTGATTCGATTTTGCCGTTTCTGATTTCATATGCTTCGGTGCAGTCAAAAACAAATTTGCCGGATGTAATGTCGACCTGTCCGCCACCAAATGCAACCGCGTAAATCCCGTTTTTAACTGAGGTAATAATTTCATCAGGTTGCATATCTCCACCAAGCATATATGTATTCGTCATGCGCGGCATAGGAGAATGGGAATATGATTCCCTTCGCCCGTTACCCGTTGGTTTCATGCCCATCAGTCTGGCATTTTGTCGATCCTGCATGTAACCTACCAGAATACCATTCTCTATCAGTACTGTATTCTCCGTCGGTGTTCCCTCATCGTCAACACTCAATGAACCTCGCCGTTCGTTGATGGTTCCATCATCAACAACGGTTACGCCTTTTGCAGCAACCTGTTTACCCATTAACCCGGCAAATGCTGAAGTTTTTTTGCGGTTGAAATCGCCTTCCAGTCCGTGCCCAACTGCTTCATGCAACATTACGCCGGGCCATCCCGGACCCAGCACGACATCAAATGTGCCTGCGGGAGCAGGCACCGCTTCCAGATTTACCAATGCTTGTTTCAATGCGGCATCAACTGCTGATTTCCAGCTTTCCTCAGCCAGGAATTCACCAAATCCACGTCTTCCGCCCATGCCGTAAGATCCGGTTTCCTGCTGTTCTCCTTTACCAACGACAATGGATACATTGAGGCGGACCAATGGCCTGACATCGCGGACAAGATGTCCATCTGCCCGCAATATCTCCACCACCTGCCAATTGCCGGCTATGGAGGCGGATACCTGGCGAACCCGTTCATCTTTGGCTCGGGCATAGGAGTCGATTTGCTCCAGAATCTTGACTTTCTCTTCAAAATCAGGACTTCCCAGAGGATTTTCTTCTCCATACAAATTTCGATTAGTACGTCCCGGGGCTTCGGAATATTGTCCTGAGCGTCCTGTGTGAACAGTGCGCACCGCTTCACAGGCCCGTTTCAGCGCTTGTTGCGATATCTCTCCCGAATGGGCGAATGCGGAGGTCTCGCCATTGATCGCACGAAGCCCAAATCCGAGATCAGTACTAAATCCACCGGACTTCAGCTTGCCATTGTCAAAAACCAGGCCCTCACTCTGACGATATTCCATAAACAGTTCACCATCGTCTCCACCCCCCACGGCATCCCCGACCATGCGTTGGATAGCAGCCTGGTCAATATCGAAATGTTCAAGTAGCGGTTTCATCAAAGAGGCTTTCCGGGAAAATCAGGAGCGGGTAAAAAAGGTTTTTGTGAAATTATGGCAATTTTACATATCCCTCGGCAAATCCGCTGAGATCGACCGGAATTCCAATACCCTCTTCTGGAGTCTGAAATACAATGAATGTCGCAGTTTTACCGCTCTGCATGGTTTTTAACAGGGTTTCTTCAAGAATAACTTCAGCGTAGCATCCATCCTGAAAACAGCGAACAAAATACGCCCTGCCGATATTCTTGCCATCAACATTCAGTCCCAGACCATTGGGAAGCAGGACACCCAAAGGAGCTAATATTCGTAGTATCTTTGCTTTCTGGTCTGCAGTTTTCAATACAACCACAGAAAGACCAACCTCATTTCGGTCTTCCGCAACAACATTTTGCATTAATGCGCACTGTTCCGCGGATGCTCCAGGAGGAGTGTCACACACCATTGACCATGCACCATGACTGGATTTAACAGATCCCTGAGCCAGCGCATCAGTTATTCCACTGAAAAATGTCGCCACAAAAAATATCGCCAGGCAACTAGCAATATTTACTAATTTCGCAAAATCAGCGGTCAGTTTTTGTGTGAAAATAATTTGAATCATCATGGTTTGTTTTATTCCATTATTGCTTCACCGGCAAAGCCTGATGACAATTTTGTTGGTGCAAATGTTAAAAGCTGACTAATGGTGATTATACAAAATGTCATAAAGAGCATTTCATCTACTACACTCTTTCAGTCTCATATCCAGTCTTTTTCTACAAAATGACACTCAAAAAACAGTAAAGTAACCCGATATCGCGCCCATAATTGCACTACATCTAACCAGAATCCAATGCTAACACGCGATTATTGTGGCATTGAGTTTCCCTATAAATATTATCCAATTTATCTGAACCACGACAACTTTGGCGATTTTTGGACCTTTGTACATAATTAAATTGATTTCTACCCCAATTTCCAAACTGTGCCATTTTGGGCTAACGAATGAAATCAGGGAGTGGTTTTACCTTTTTGTTAATGTGCAAAATCCCGCTAATGCAAATTTTTTTTCCAGTTAACGTTGTAGACGTGCTCAATTTGTGGTTTTTCAGTGTTGGGACATAAAACCAATTGAGTCTAAGGTCGACATGGGCTTATAAAAAAGGGAGGATAATCAAATTACAATGAATCTGATTTGGAGAAATGACGTGAAAAAGTCGTTTGTGGGCATAATCGCCTTTACTGCTGCGCTGTTTGTGCCGATTGCTTTTGCATCCAGTGCGGAATTGAAAGATTGGGCGATTTGGTTCCAGCCTGCGGCTTCCGAAATGATGGAACGCATAGAGTGGTTTAGTATCCATACCTTCCGGTTCATTGTGCCGATAGCGGTATTTGTCACGATATTGCTGTTGTTTGTTATGACCCGTTTTAATGCAAGGGCGAATCCGGAACCAACAACGACTTCACATAATTCACTGATTGAAGTTATTTGGACCGTCGTACCAATTATTATTCTTGTGATGATCGCGATACCGTCTTTCGATCTGCTCAATCGGCAGATTGACCCCAAGGCCGAGCCTGATATGACGATAAAAGCCACCGGTAGTCAGTGGTACTGGGGATATGAATATCAGGATGAAG
>JAAEMP010000121.1 GCA_024225445.1 Hyphomicrobiales bacterium
CAAGTTCCCGCAACCGCCGTACGTTTCTTTTTCGCCGACCCGATACACCGTGGGTTATCCAGTGTTCTTCGCGTGCTATTTTTCGCCCCAGTTTGTGGCGCTGCGTCTGTTCTTCCTCCAGCAGATTATCCCGCCAGTCTTCAAATTCACCAAAACCGCGATTCAACATCCGCGAGCGACCGCGATCCATCCAGAGGGTTTTGCGTGACAGGGAACCCAAAAACCGTCTGTCGTGAGAAACCAGCACCAATGCCGATTTGCACCTCCTGAGCCAGCCTTCCAGCCATTCTATGGCAGGCAAGTCGAGATGGTTGGTTGGTTCATCCAGCAACAATATGTCCGGTTCAGAAGCCAGTGAACGCACCAGCGCAGCTCTCCTTGCTTCACCACCGGACAAGGATGAAATTTTCTCCGTTCCATTCAATCCCAGATCGCCAAGGAGCAAACTTGCCAGATGCGCATCATCTCCGGGAGCCAGTCCATCCACCACATAGTCCATGATACTGGCATATTTGCGCAGATCCGGTTCCTGTTCCAGGTAGCGTATAGTCGTGCCCGGCTGTATGAAACGCTCACCTCGATCCATTTCCATCATACCGGCGGCAATCTTCAACAGAGTGGATTTTCCCGAACCGTTGCGCCCGATCAGACAGGTACGATCTCCCGCCTCAACCGACAATTCCGCTCCCTCAAGCAAGCTGTTACCACCAAAAGTCAGATGCACATCATTCAGAAACAGGATAGGAGGAGCCATGGATAATTTCGCAACGCCAAAGGATAAGGATAATCAGTAATTACCAGGATATTGAACTGGATCTAGGCATGAATCCATGCATTACAATTCTGCCAACCCAAAAACAAGTTTTGCTTTTTCAAGCCTGAACGGCAAGCCCTGACGGTAAATATCCGGTTTTTGTCCACCATGCGACAAAATATTCTATTCTTTTGCCGTTGTACTATGGACAACAAATGGATTGAGGCATAAGAAAACCTCGATTTCTCAACCTGATGATGATATTTCATTATCCGGTGCTGATTTAGCCGTTTGATCAAGTCCTGCCATATTCGTGTGGGCCGAAGGTTAATATCGAATATCAGGTTATCAACAGGGAACAAATTGGTCTTTCTCCAGATTTCTCGGTTGCTACATAAATTCAAAAGGACGTGATCCAGTGAGCGCAGCAAAAACTGACACTTTACCAGACCCTTCAAAACGGGATTTTCTTTACATTACCACCGGTACAGCCGGTGCAGTAGGCACGGCAAGTTTTGTCTGGCCACTTATTGACCAGATGAACCCGGATGCCTCCACACTTGCACTGGCATCAATTGAAGTTGACGTTTCATCCATTGAGCCTGGTCAGGCTATTACGGTCCAGTGGCGCGGCAAGCCGGTTTTTATCCGCAACCGCACCGACAAGGAACTGGAAGAGGCCCGCAATGTTTCAATTGCTGAACTCAAGGATCCCAGTTCGCGCAACGACAACCTCGATAATGGTGATGCAACCGATATCAACCGTTCCGCGGGAGAAGGTAAGGAAAACTGGATTGTGATGATCGGTTCCTGCACCCACCTTGGTTGTATTCCGGTTGGCCTGGCGGGAGAATATAACGGCTGGTTCTGCCCTTGTCATGGATCGCATTATGATACGGCAGGGCGAATCAGAAAAGGTCCGGCTCCCGAGAACCTGGCCATTCCAAAATTCCAATTCATCAACGAAACCAATATCAAAATCGGCTAACGGGAGAAAATTATCATGAGTGGTGGACATTCAAAATACGTGCCCGTTAACGGCGTTATGAAATGGATGGACGAGCGCCTTCCATTGCCAAGGCTTGTCTATGACAGCTTTGTCGCCTATCCGGTGCCTCGCAATCTAAACAACTGGTATACCTTTGGTGCGATTCTTTCGATTTTCATGGTGTTGCAACTGATTACCGGAATTGTACTTGCCATGCATTATGTCTCCTCGACAGACATGGCTTTCAACAGTATTGAAAGCATCATGCGCGATGTGAACTTTGGCTGGCTGCTGCGGCGTATGCACGCCAATGGCGCATCCTTCTTCTTCCTGGCTGTCTATATCCACATATTTCGCGGCATGTATTACGGTTCATACAAGGCACCACGCGAGGTATTATGGATTTTGGGTGTTTTCATCTTCATCATCATGATGGCGACCTCGTTCATGGGGTATGTATTGCCCTGGGGACAGATGAGCTATTGGGCCGCTACCGTTATTACCGGTCTGTTCTCTGCCATACCAATTATTGGTGTGCCGATTCAGGAGTGGCTGTTAGGCGGATTTGCCGTTGGTGACCCCACACTCAACCGGTTCTTTTCTTTACATTACCTGTTGCCTTTTATGTTGGTTGGCCTCGTCATTCTTCACGTATGGGCTTTGCATGTGGTCGGTCAGACCAATCCGACCGGCGTTGAAGTCAAGGACTTGAAAAAGGAAACCGTTCCTTTCACTCCCTATGCAACAATGAAAGACCTTTTCGCACTGGCATTGTTCTTCATCCTGTTTGCCTATTTTGTTTTCTATCTGCCGGATTATCTTGGGCACCCGGATAACTATATTCGAGCAAACCCGCTGAAAACACCGGCACATATTGTTCCTGAATGGTACTTCCTGCCATATTACGCGATATTGCGGGCGTTTGATTTCAACATTGGAATTCCCTTTACTGATATTGTGTTGCTGGATTCCAAACTGGCTGGTGTTATAGCGATGTTTGGCTCACTGATCGTTCTGTTGTTCCTGCCCTGGCTGGATTTTGCCAAAACGCGCTCCGGCAACTATCGTCCGCTGTTCCGGCAGTTTTTCTGGATATTCGCACTGGTTTGCATTGGTTTGGGCTATCTTGGCTCTCGCCCGGCCGAGGGTGGCTATGTTACCGCCGCTCAGATCCTGACAACTGCGTATTTTGCTCACTTCCTGATCATCCTGCCCTTGCTCAGCATATTGGAAAAACCAAAACCGGTACCACCCAGTATCGCGGATGCAATTTTGGCAAAAAACAAAGCTGCTTGAAACAGCGAGATTTAAGGATATTTCGATGAAACTAATTACAGTTTTTTCCCGTCTCATTGCTACTGGTTTTGCCATTGCATTTACTGCATCGGTGATGACAACCGCTGCGTTGGCTGAAGGAGATGGCGGCACCCCCCACTACCCGATCAACCACCCCAAACACGTCCACTGGAGTTTTGCAGGCCCCTTTGGGCATTGGGATATCGGTCAGTTGCAGCGTGGTCTGAAAATTTACACGGAAGTCTGCGCAGCCTGCCACTCGATGGATCTGATCGCATTCCGCAATCTGAAAGACCTGGGATATTCCGATGAACAGGTGAAAGCCTTTGCTGCAGAATATGAAATTACCGACGGGCCAAATCTTGAAGGTGAGATGTTTGAGCGGCCTGGCAAGCCATCAGATAGATTTCCCGGGCCTTATGCAAATTCGATCGAGGCGGCAAATGCCAATAACGGCGCTGCTCCACCGGACTTTTCGTTGCTGGCAAAAGCCCGTGCACCGGAACGTGGATTTCCGACATTCATCTTCGATATTTTCGTGCTTTATGCTGAAAACGGGTCAGACTATATCTATTCCTTGCTGACCGGCTACCAGGACGCGCCCGAGGGTGTGGAGGTCGGCGAAGACACCTATTACAACCCTTATTATATTGGCGGTAAAGCACTGGCCATGGCCCCTCCCCTGGAGGTTGATTCGGTTGATTACGATGATGGCACGCCGCAAACCGTCGACCAGTATTCGAAGGACATCGCAGCTTTCATGATGTGGGCAGCAGAGCCTACCCTGGTTGAGCGCAAATCGATGGGATTCAAGGTGATGTTATTCCTTGTCATCATGTCAATTCTGATTTATTTCACCAAAAAGAGCATATTCATGAATTTGAAGGACTGATTTCTTCACCATTAGTGTCCAACCCGAAACTATGAGCGGGATTTGACACTTGAAGAAAAATGAAAAAGGGCCTTGTCATACGAGGCCCTTTTTGTTTGTGTCTCGTTAGTATCGAGGAGTGTAAATGAAAGGACACATGATGGATTCTACCCTGCTCGCCCAGTTAAGAGATGCAATTCGCGATATTCCCGACTATCCCCACAAGGGCATCATATTTCGTGATATTACCACATTATTGGGTGAACCCAGAGCATTCAGGCGGGCGGTCGATGAGCTGGTTCACCCCTGGGCGGGAGAACATATCCGCAAGGTGGCAGGTATTGAGGCAAGGGGATTTATCTTGGGTGGAGCAATGGCACATCAGTTATCCTGCGGCTTTGTCCCGATCCGCAAAAAAGGAAAACTTCCCCGCGAAACGGTTCGCATAGCCTATTCACTTGAATACGGCATCGATGAAATGGAATTGCACAAGGATGCAATTA
>JAAEMP010000122.1 GCA_024225445.1 Hyphomicrobiales bacterium
GATGGCATTGTCGATTGCGTAGAAGGTGCGAGCATTGAGCTGTCTAAGGATAACGAGGCTCTGGCCGTAACGACCAGCGACAATTTCGGCGATTTCAAATTCGACGGCCTGCAGGATAACAGCGGAAAATATCAGATCAAAATTTCAGGTAAAGACATCAACTCGAAGGTAGTCGATGTTGAGCTGGAAAACAGCATTTATATTGGAGCGATATCCCTATGATGGCGACAGATGGGTTGAAGGAAAAAACAATTGGCTGGATCGGTATCGGTCGGATGGGCTACGCCATGGCCCGGCGCCTGCTGGATGCCGGTGTCGACCTGACGGTCTACAACCGGACCCGCGCCAAGGCTGAACCACTACTGGAGCTTGGAGCAAAAATTGTCGATACCGCCGCCGATCTTGCCGACCGGGATATCGTTTTTTCAATGGTTTCCGGGCCACAAACATTTGTTGAAGTAACGACGGGTGACATTGGCCTGTTATCTGGAGAAGGGCCGTTTCCTTCCCTGTTGATTGATTGCACGACCATTTCCGCGCAAGCCTCCGCCACGGTCAGAAAAGCGGCAACGGCGAAGGGGGTGTCGATGATTGATGCACCGGTCAGCGGTAATGCGAAAGTTGTTGAAGCAGGCTTGCTCAGTATTGTCGCCTCCGGTGAGCGTGCCGCATTTGATCAGGCACTACCATACCTTGAGGCAATTGCCGAGGGGGTCACCTATGTTGGAGAAGGTGAACTGGCCCGTACGGTCAAGATTTGTCATAATCTGTTTCTTGCGGCGGTGACGCAATCCCTGGCGGAAGTAACGGTTCTTGCCGAAAAATGTGGCGTACCGCGGTCCGCTTTGCTGGATTTCATCAACAAAAGCGTCATGGGCTCCCGCTTTTCAAAATATAAGACGCCTGCTTTTGTCAATCTCGACTACACGCCAACTTTTACATCGGCCCTGCTGCGCAAGGATCTGGATCTGGGTCTGGATGTCGCCCATGACCTGGATGTTCCATTGCCGGTTACTGAGCAGGTTAGAGGACTGGTACAGGCTTTGATCGATAGTGGCCATGCCGACAATGATTTCGCTGCTCTTCTCGAACTTCAGGCAAAAGCCGCAGGTCTCGACCTTGAACCCGAAAACCGAGAAGTTGGTACGGGTCTCGAGACCTGATCTAAAGACAAGGACGGATAATGCCCGAGATCAAGAAGCTGAAACCTGACGTTCCCTGGGTGGAAATTCGCTCGAACGAAGCTGACTGGAACAAATTGGGCGCAGCAGAGATTCTGCATATGCATTCCCACCTTCATATTGTTCGAGCTTTCGAGCAAACCGTTGTTGACCTGGACGCCGCCGGGCTGGTTCATGGTCCCGCTCATATAAGTATTGGTCAGGATGGCGGTGCTATTGGTGCGATTGCGCCATTGCGCGATGATGATCAGATCACGGGGTCTCATCGTGGCCATCACCAGTTCCTGGCAAAATCCCTGAACTATGTGGATGGAGAACGCACGGACCCGGTCACTTCGCAAATGTCGACATCCATCAAACAGTTGTTGCACCGCACGCTTTCTGAAATACTTGGGCTTTCTGAAGGATTCTGTAAAGGCCGTGGCGGTTCCATGCATTTGCGCTGGCAAGAAGCCGGGGCTCTTGGAACCAATGCCATTGTTGGCGGAGGCGTTCCTTTGGCCAACGGTGTTGCCTGGGCAAAGAAGCGCCAGGGTAATGGCGATGCGGTCATTACGTTTCTGGGTGATGGTGCGGTTAATATCGGCGCTGTTCCCGAAACCATGAATCAGGCCGCCCTCTGGGATTTGCCGATCTGCTTCTTTATTGAAAATAACGGTTATGCCGTCGCTACACGCGTCGATGAGGGAACCCGCGAAACCCGATTGTCATCTCGCGGCATGGCCTATGCCATTCCCGCCTACCGGGTTGATGGCATGGACCCGGTGGCGGTTCGAATTGCTGTCGAAAAAGCTTTGCAAACCATGCGTTCGGGAGAGGGACCAACCATCATTGAAGCGGAAGTCTATCGATTTTTCCACCATGGCGGCGGTATTGCGGGTAGCGCATTTGGTTATCGTGATAAACAGGAGGAAGCCGAATGGCGGGCTCGTGATCCTCTGGTTCGCATGGCGAAAGAATTGTCTGATCGTAACTGGTTGAGCGCCGATGGAGATGCTGAAATCGCCCGCAAGGCCAGGGAAGCCATGAGTACGATCGTTGATGCATTGACCGAAGAAGATGGTAACCGGCGTAAAATTGTATCAAGTCTGTGGCCCAGTCCGGATTTTTGCGATGCGGGTCAACGGGGCGATCTTTCGGAATTTGAAGGTGTACGTTTTGAGGAGCTTGAAAGCTTCTCCGGCGCTGTCGAGGAGGTTAAATTCATTGATCTGGTTTCCGGTGTCATGGACCATCGCATGGAAAAGGACGAAAGGATTTTCTGCCTTGGCGAAGACATTCATCAATTGAAGGGCGGCACCAACGGGGCAACGCGCGGTCTTTATCAGAAATATCCGGACAGGATCATCCCGACGCCAATTGCAGAGCAGGGTTTTACTGGCCTGGCCGGCGGCGTTGCGATGGAAGGAACTTACCGCCCGGTGGTTGAGCATATGTATCCGGACTTCGGTCTTGTCGCCGCCGATCAGTTGTTCAACCAGATTGCCAAGTCCCGTTTCATGTTCGGTGGCGACACAGCGATGCCGTTGGTGTTGCGCACGAAATGCGCCATCGGAACGGGTTATGGCTCGCAGCATTCGATGGATCCGGCGGGCTTGTATTCCCAATGGCCCGGATGGCGTATCATCGCTCCCTCAACCCCTTTTGATTATGTCGGCCTGATGAACAGTGCGCTTCTTTGTGAGGACCCGGTTTTGGTTATTGAACATGTTGAATTGTATTCCTCAAGCGGACCAGGCCCCACTGATGATCTGGACTACTATATTCCCCTGGGCAAGGCCAAAGTGGTCAGGCCCGGAAATACCTTCACTGTGCTGACGTATCTGTCCATGACCGGATTGTGTGTAAAAGTTGCCAATGATATGGGGCTGGATGCGGAAGTTGTTGATCTTCGCTCACTGGATCGCGCCGGTATAGACTGGCATACCATTGGTGACAGTATTCGAAAGACCAATAATGTCATCGTCGTCGAACAGGGCCCGCTGACCGTTTCCTACGGGGCGATGCTGACCGATGAAATTCAACGCCGTTTCTTCGATTATCTGGACCAACCGGTAAAACGCATTTTCGGCGGCGAAGCTTCCCCCAGCGTTTCCAAAGTGCTGGAACGCGCGGCATTCGCCGGTAAAGAAGAAGTGCGCAACGGATTTTCTGAAATCATGTCTGATATGGGTCTGGGAAAAAGGGCGGCTGAATGACCAAAAGCAATAAAGGTCTCCCCGGTTTGAGAGGAACCGATCATATCGGTTTTACCGTTCCCGACCTGAAACAGGCGGTTGATTTTTTTGTTGATGTATTGGGTTGCGAGCCATTCTACCAGTTGGGACCTTTCAAGTCTGAGGATGAATTTATGTACAATCAGCTAAATGTTCATCCCCGTTCGGTAATGAAAAGACTGCAGTTCCTGCGGTGCGCCAACGGTTCGAATTTTGAAATATTTGAATACGATTCGCCGGATCAAAACTGGTCCCAACCCAAGAACAGCGACATCGGCGGTCACCATCTGGCATTTTACGTTGATGATCTGGATGAAGCCCTCATCTATCTGCGTTCCAGGGATGTAAAAATTCTGGGTGAGCCGGTTGCCAGTAAAAACGCAAGCGAGGGACAGAGATGGATTTATTTTCTCAGCCCCTGGGGAATGCAACTGGAACTGGTCAGCTATCCAGATGGCAAGGCTTATGAAAAGGAAACCGACCGTCGATTGTGGCATCCGGCCCATTCCCAAGACACTCAGGAGGAGAAATAGGCCATGGCGATTGAAAATCTCATATCCTTGCTTTCACTGACGATGATGCAAGCGGAGCCGTCAGGGTCGGAACTTTATCCGCATTTGGGAAATTTGCCGAAAAACCCTAAGCAATGCTGCAGCAATGCAATCCATAAATGACAAACTAAGGAGAAAGAAACCATGGCCTACATATTCCATCAAGACGACCTGCCAAAACTGGTGTCAGCCGTACCGGGCAGGGAACGTGTGTTCTTCGCCAACAAGGAGTTGTCCGACATGGACGACATGCTGGCCGGTATCATGCGCTACAAGCATGATGCGGCTTCTCCCTATCACTATCACGAAAACTGCGAGCACTTTTATTTCATCATTTCCGGTGCCGGTACGGTGGAAACGGAAGACGGCGAAACACCGGTTACGCAAGGCGACCTGATTTTCTTCCCGGCTGAGGCCCGCCACCGGTTGAGCGCCACCGAACCGCTGTTCTATTTTGAATTCCAGGCCCCCAACCGTTTCAAGACAACTATCCTCGACGGTACCAAAGATGATTTGTTGTGGAACCGGGTTGAAGGCGGCGTATGGGTCCAGAGTTAATTTTTGTCTCTGCACAAATGATGACTTTTTGAAATTTGAAGGAAGAAAGAAGATGACAACAACAACATTTATTCAATCCGGTGATTGCGAACGCATTAAAGACGGCATGCAGGGCGAGTTCGCCGAAATCGTCAACAAGGAACTTTGCGGCGCGCACAACGTTGTCGGTATGCTGCGTTGGCTGAATGAAGGCGAAAACCTGGATGCAACTCTGCAAAACCCCAGATATCAGTTGATTTATCTGATGGAGGGCAGTGGCGTAATTGAACTGGAAGGCAGGGATTACGAAGTCTCTCAGGGCAATGGCGTGTATCTTGAGCCAAATGAGACGGCGAATATCAAGCAAACCGGCACCGATCAGTTGAAGCTCTTCCACCTTGTTGTACCCAAACAGAACGCATGAAAAAGGCTACCCTGAAAGAATAGATTGTTAGGAGATAGAAATGCATTACAACCGTCCGCACTCCACCGCGACATGGGGAACCATGGCCAAGGATTGGGAACAAGGAATTGATTATCAAAAGCTCAACCGCGAGCGCCGTGAAAAGGCCCAGGCCGCGATCAAGGCGGCAGGCCTGGGTGGCGTTCTTTGTTTCACATTCGATAACGCACGCTATGTCACCGGAACCCATATAGGCGAATGGTGCCGTGACAAGGCGGATCGTTACGCCCTGTGTGCAACCGAGGGTGATGTATTCCTTTGGGATCCCGCACCACCAGCCAAGCGCAAGAATGCACCCTGGTTGAATGGCCAGATCGATGCACCCATCAGTACGTTACAGGGGGCAATTCCGCCGGAATTTGGTGTTCAGGATGTCTTCGCCAGGCAGGTGAAAGAAAAGATGGTCGAAATGGGTATCGCCGGCAAACCTCTTGGTATTGACCTGATGGAACTGCCCATGCTGCGTGCACTGGAAGCCGAAGGCATTGAAGTTGTCGATGGTCAGCAGGCGATGCTGGATGCGCGCGAAGTCAAGACGCCGGAGGAAATCGAAATTCTTAAAGTGGCCGCCGCTATGGTTGACGGCACCTATTACGATATCGCCAAGGCCATCCGTCCCGGTGTTCGCGAAAGCGATCTTGTCGCCATCGCCAACGAACGCCTGTATTCGATGGGTTCGGAAAGAGTTGAGTGCGTCAATTCCGTCGCCGGTCCACGCGGTGCACCACATTCCCATACATTCTCTGATCGTATCATTCAGCCGGGAGATATGATCTTCCTGGATATCATGCATTCCTTCAATGGATACAGGACGTGCTATTATCGTACCTTCATTTGCGGCGTTCCAAACAAATATCAACTGGAGGCTTATGAGAAATGCTCCCAGTGGGTCAGTGCCGCTATCGATGCCATCAAACCAGGTGTGACGGTTGACGAGATTGCCGCTGTCTGGCCAAAGGCGGAGGAATTCGGTTATCAGAATGAAGATGAAGCTTTCCTGCTTCAGTTTGGTCACGGCATCGGACTGAGCCTTTGGGAGCGCCCGATTATTTCCCGGCGCTACACTGGCCAAAACACAGTGCTGAAAGAAGGTATGGTGTTTGCGGTAGAATGCTGGAAGGGAGCCGAGGACGGTTCAGGCGCGGCGCGTATAGAAGAAGAAGTTGTCGTTACCAAAGATGGTTGTGAAATTATCACCAACTTCCCCAGTGACCACCTGATCTCGTGCGGTCTGCCGGGATGCGAGTTTCATTAGGGACAAGCCATGGCACGAATACTGGTTACGGTGATTACCGGATTTCTAGGCAGCGGAAAGACGACACTCCTCAATACGCTTCTCAAGCATCCGGATATGTCAAAGGCAGCAATCATCGTTAACGAATTCGGCGAAATCGGCATTGACTATGATCTGGTTGAGCGGAGCGATGAAAATGTCATCCAACTTGAAAACGGCTGTCTTTGTTGCACAGTAAAAAGTGACCTGATCGATACATTCAGGGATCTGTATCTGCAGCGAAAAGGTGGTAAAATACCCTGGTTTGACCGGGTGATCGTCGAGACTACCGGGATTGCCGATCCCGGACCGGTATTGCAGATTATTCTGGCCGATCCACTGGTAAATACCGGCTTTCAACTTGATGGCGTCGTCACCACAGTGGATGCCGTCAATGGTAGGCATTCTCTGGATCAGTTCTATGAGTCCGTAAAACAGGTCGCTGTGGCCGACAGAATTGTCATATCCAAGACCGATCTACCTGAAGGTCAGGGTAACCTTGATGCTGTCCGCGAGCGCTTGCGCACTTTGAACCCGGCAGCACCGTTTATAGAAAAACCGCCTGGCAATCTTGATCCGGCCGATCTGTTCGGAGACGGGATCATCAATCCGGAAACGAAGATGGAGGATATCAGTGCATGGTTGAGCCCTGAGGAATATCAGCAAGGACAGGTGATGGATACAACAGCCACACCTGGCACCAAAGGAGGTGAGCAAGCTCAGGCCTATTATGACGCGCATGGTCACCAGCCCAGCGCCGATCACGCCCACGATCCCCTGATTCAGTCATTTTGCATTCAACGCGACAAACCAATGGCCTTTAATACACTGCAATTGTTTTTTGATGGATTGACCCGCGAAGCCGGACCGGACCTGCTGCGGGTCAAGGGGATTGTCAATATTGCAGAACGTTCGCATCATCCCGCCATTATCCAGGGAGCGCAAAAAATCATGCATTCAATTGAGTGGCTGGAAAAGTGGCCAACGGATGACCGCCGTACACGGATTGTCTTTATCACACGCGGCATAGACCAGACCCATATCGAAGATAGTCTTGCTCTGATTGAACGACTGGCAGACCGCACCGCCCGCGTTGTAGGTCAGGCGGATTGACAAGGATTATCGACCAATTCTCCCCTGCGCGATGGTTGCACCTTTTTCCCTGGTGCATTTTGGAGCACATTTGATAAAATACGCGCCAGATAGGCTTTGATCCGGTTACGCTGGCGTGTTGATATAACTGGCTCATCTGCATGTCCACATCGCGCATCGATATGAGACGCTGCAAGACAAATTTTTCCATGAATACACCGAACACCAGAGTACTTTTAGTCCATTTGCCAAGTCCGGTCAGTCATCGGTTTGATTTCCCTTCCACAAATATTCCGGACCCAGATCATTGACATCAGCACAACCAATCTGGGTTATGGTGCGATCAAGGTCATCGCGAAGAATTTGAAAAACCCGCTCCGCTCCGGCAACGTCTCCAGCTCCAACTCCGTACACAAACGAGCGGCCAGAAAAACTAAACTCAGCTCCCCTGCACATGGCTTTCACAATATCGGCTCCGCTACGAACACCACTATCAAGCATAACTGTCAGGCGCTCACCTACGGTCTGTTTGATTGAGCCAACAACATCAATCGTCGCCGGAGCACTGGACAATTGCCTGCCACCATGATTGGAAACAATTATCCCGTCAGCACCCAACTCAGCAGCAATCATTGCATCTTCTTCTGACATCACACCTTTCACCACCAGCGTCCCTGACCAGGCATCACGAATTTTTTTCATCAAATCAACATCAAGTTTATCTGTAATTTGCGAAGCCATAAATTCAGCCTTGGGTGTATTTTCTGCATCCCGCGTTACATAGGGTGACATATTTTCAAATTTTGGAGTTCCCAACGTCATCATTTTCCATATCCAGCTGGGATATCTGGCGATATTCAATGCCATCGCCGGTGTCAGGCGGAAAGGTAGTTCAAAGTGATTTCTGACATCCCGAAGCCGCATGGCCGGAACAGGGATATCAACCGTGACAACAAGTACCTTTATCCCCGCATTCTCAGCCCGACGAACCAGATCAAAAGTCACCCTGTCCTCAGCCGATACGTAAAGTTGGAACCAGGTATGATCTGGAATTTCCTCAGCGATGACTTCCAGTTTTGTCGTCCCTGCTGTGCTGGCAATATAGGGAATATTATGCTTTTTTGCGAGGCGAGCCAGTATCAGATCGGTCTGCGGCCAGATAAAATTAGCCATGCCGATCGGAGGAATCCCTATGGGAAAGTCATAACTTTTACCAAACAAGTTCACTTTGTGGCTTCGTTCGCGAACACCACGCATATAGTGAGGTAATAGTTTTATGTCTTTGAATGCTGAACTATTCAAACTTAGTCCGGTTTCGTCCCCCTCACCCCCATCAAGGTAATCAAAGGCTAATTTGGGAATTCGTTTTTTGGCCGCTTGCCGGAGATCATCGATCGTATGACACTGGTCAAGTTTCATCTGAACTCCCCATATTAAAAACCGGAATTATCTTCACCTTAGGGTCCTGACCCTATATCGTCATAGTATCGACTTCTAGCAAATATCCCATATCATGGGATAATAGCGTTTGTTTGTTGAGGCATTCCATGCAAATAACCCGTGAATTTATTGAATCGATCCGCGACATTGTCGGAAGCAAAGGGTGCCTCAGCGATACCGCTGACATGCAACCTTATATGAGAGATGCCCACGGCAAAGTTTATGATGATTGTCCGCTGGTTATCCGCCCAGCCAATACCGCAGAAGTTGCCGCCTCTATTTCCCTTTGCGCCAAGTATAACATTCCTGTTGTCCCTCAAGGCGGCAAAACCGGACTGGTTCGCGGGGCTGTTCCCGATGGGTCCGTGATTGTCGATACCGGACGAATGAATAACATTCGTGGAATTGATCCTGTGAACAGAACCATGACCGTCGATGCCGGATGTATTCTTCAGGACATTCAAACAAGCGCAGATGATGCTAGTCTTTTGTTTCCCCTGAGCCTCGGTGCGCAAGGCAGTTGCAGGATTGGCGGCAACCTGTCTACCAATGCAGGGGGAACTGGCGTTCTCAGATATGGCAATTCTCGCGATCTGGTCCTTGGACTCGAAGTTGTCTTGCCAGACGGGCGCATTTGGGATGGCATGCGTGCCCTGCGCAAAGACAATACAGGGTATGACTTAAAACAGCTGTTTATTGGTGCGGAAGGAACGCTGGGAATCATCACTGCCGCTGTGCTGAAATTATTTCCAAAGCCACTTTCGGTCACAACAGCTTTTATCGCCCTGAACAGCATCGAGGACGTTATCGAGGCATTTAGCCGGATCAACAATAGCACCGGAAATTTTCTCACCGGATTTGAGCTTGTCGCGCGTGGTATTTTTGAGATGGGGCTGAATAATGTCCAGGATTACAAAGATCCCTTTGACAAAGCACATCCTTTCTATGCCTTGATTGAATTATCCAGCCCGCTGGGTTCTTACCTTCTTGATGGAATACTCGAATCAATACTGGGCGATTTACTGGATAACGGTAAGCTGTGCGATGCTGTAATCGCCCAAAGTGAAACCCAGTCTGCATCACTTTGGAGATTACGGGAAGGCGCCGTCGAAGGTATGCGCTTGGAGGCCGAGCACTACAGCTTTGATATATCGTTACCCGCATCAGATATTCCTGCTTTCTTCACTGAAGCAAATCAGTTGGTGAAGAAGCATTTTGACCAGGCCCGCATCGCAGCCTTTGGACACATTGGTGACGGGAATATCCATTATGTTCTGGTTGGTCCCAAAGAAATGGCAGCGCGGGAATTGGAATCCCTGGCGCATGCCTGTGAAGCCCCTGTCTTTGACCTGGTCTCACGTCTAAACGGCAGCTTTAGCGCCGAACATGGTGTGGGTACGGTTAAACTTGGAGCAATGAAGCTTTACAAATCCCAGGTAGAACTTGACCTCATGCGAGACTTGAAAAAGACCCTCGACCCAACCAACATCATGAACCCGGGCAAAGTTATCCCCTCAGCCAAGGGTTAATTTCGTGATGCTCCACGGACAATATTGATAAATGAATTTCTTCATTGTCAGATGATGCAAAAATCATCCGGACAGATCGCATTGATTTGGAAACATGTGTTATTATCAAATAACGATAATTTGGTGAATATTTGATCGAATGTATTCCAACATTGATACCATTCTGGAATGTCAGTGATATTATTTGATGGCCGGGCAATTTTGGTAATCTCGTTTTAACAAACATTGGCCAGGAAGATATTTGTTCCAAACGCTTTATTCATTTGGTCGGAATGTAGGTCAAGATATCCAAATGCGCAGATTTGCACCATTATTTGATCACCAACATTTTCCACGATCAGCATCGACGGCATACAGCAGTTTGAAAAATGAAACTAGTACTTGATGATTTCTCATAATATGATAATATTATTTCGTAAAAGTTTTCTTTGCCCAATTAATTAACTGATAACAACAAATGGAATAGGGGTTGCGGAAACTTAAAACAGGAGGATTTTTCATGAACAAAATATTGGTGGCTTTAAGCGCAACGGTTGTGGGTATAGGGATGAGCTTCTCGGCATTTGCCGAGTCGGTGACACTTAAATTTCATTCTTTTCCGCCTATGCCGGCGAACTCAAACGCAAAATTCGTAAAACCCTGGGCTGACAAAATTGCAGCCGAGTCAAATGGTGACATTAAAGTCGAAATGTACCCTTCCATGCAGCTTGGCGGCAAGCCGCCACAACTGGCTGATCAGGTCCGTGAAGGTGCTGTCGACATTGTCTGGACCGTTGCCGGATATACACCTGGACGTTTTCCAAGGCTCGAAGTATTTGAACTTCCGTTTATGGCGGGCTCAGCCAAGGCGACATCCCAGGCAGCACAGGAATATGTCGAGACGGTAGGCGCAGAAGATTTGAAAGACTATAAAATTCTGGCTATTCATGTCCACGCACCGGGCAAGTTTCATACCAAGAAAACCTTGATCAAATCAGCTGCTGATTTGAAAGGATTGAAGATGCGTGGCCCTACTCGTGTTATCACCAAGATGCTTAGTGGTCTGGGTGCAACGCCGGTAGGCATGCCGATCCCAGCCGTTGCTGCCTCCCTCTCCAAAGGGGTCATTGATGGCATGGTTGTGCCATGGGAGATCATGCCTTCTTTCAAGCTTCAGGAATTGACCAAGTCACATTCAAACGTTGCGGGAGAGCGCGGGCTTTATACAACCCCGTTTTTGTTTGTGATGAACAAGGCCAAATATGAATCCCTCAGTGCTGCCAACAAGAAAGTCATCGACGATAACGCTGGCCTGGTTCTGGCAAAATGGGCTGGTGAACTCTGGGACAGTTTCGAAGCTCCAGCGCGTGCGCTTGCTGAAAAAGCTGGTGGCGAGTTCCATGAAATTTCAGGAGCTCCTCTCGACGAAATAAAGGCCGCTGGCGACAAGCTTGTCGAGAAATGGATTGCCGATGCCAATGCAAAAGGCCTGGACGGAAAAATGCTGGTGCAAACCGCGCGGGATTTGATCAAGAAGTATGAGCAATAGCGCAGATCAACTTTCGCAAGAAACAGAAATGCGCCCAAACCAACTGTTTGGGCGCATTTTGCTGATGCTTGCCAAAGCGTTTGCGTTATTTGGGGGGCTTGTTTTACTTGTCATAGTAGGCATCAATTTTCTTTCGATTATTGGTCGATTCCTGTTCTCCAGCCCGTTGGTGGGGGATTTTGAATTGGTGGAAATGGGGTGTGCAGTTGCAATTTCCTTGTTCCTGCCCCTGTGCCAGTTGAAAAAAGGCAACGTCATTGTTGACTTTGTAACATCCGGTTTGAGCATAAGGGCAAAGCAGATACTGGATGGCTTTAGTGCTTGTGTGTTCGGGCTGGTGGCCAGCTTCTTTACCTGGCGCATGTTTTATGGTGCTCAAGATATGTACACCTATCATGAAGAGACAATGTTGCTGCAGTTACCTGTCTGGATACCTTTTATTCCCGTGGTTTTTTCATTTCTTCTGTTGTCCCTGTGCTGCTTTTACACATCCTATGCATATTTGGCGTCAGCCAGAACGGGCTCATAGTTTATGGATCGCATTACGCTTGGCATAATTGCCTTTCCCATCTTGTTTTCTCTGTTGGCGCTCCGGGTTCCTATCGGGTTGGCAATGTTGATCGTAGGGTGTAGTGGCACTGCCTATATTGCCGGCTGGCTACCCATCATGTCACAAGTCAAAACAAGTGCGTGGCACTTGTTTTCAAGCTACTCGCTATCGGTTATTCCGTTATTTCTGCTGATGGGTAATTTCGCTTCCAAGTCTGGCATGAGTGCTGCATTATTTCGTTTTGCCGGCGCCTGTCTTGGTCATCGCCACGGCGGAATTGCCATGGCCGCAGTTGGTGCATGTGCAGGCTTTGGGGCCATCTGCGGCTCCTCTTTGGCAACAGCTGCAACCATGGGGAAAGTAGCGCTGCCGGAATTGAGGCGAATTGGATATTCAGATTCCCTGAGCACCGGAGCGCTAGCCGCCGGCGGCACACTGGGTATTTTGATCCCACCTTCCGTGATCCTGATTATCTACGCCATTTTGACTGAACAAAACATTGCAAAAATGTTCCTTGCGGCGTTCATTCCCGGAATTATTGCGGCGCTGGGTTATATCATTGCGATTGCGCTTTATGTGCGCTTTGTACCCGGTGCGGGACCCAGGACAGAACGCATAGGTTGGTCTGAGCGCTTGATACTTTTCCGCAATGTCTGGCACATTGCCATCATTTTCGTTGTCATGATCGGTGGCATTTATATGGGTTTTTTTACACCTACCGAAGGCGCGGCGGTGGGAGCTGCTGGCACCGGTCTGATTGCAGCGTTCCAGAAAGAGTTTGACCTCGCGGCGCTTGTAGAAGTCATCATGAGCACCGCTGTCACAGCGGCAATGATCTTTCTGGTTTTGTTGGGCGCCGAGTTTTTCAATTCCTTTATTGCACTAACCCAGTTACCCAATGAGCTGGCGAGTTTTGTCACCAGAAACAATTTTGCTCCGCTGACGATTGTGGCATGCATTCTTGTGCTGTACGTCCTGCTTGGCTGTCTGATGGACAGTCTGGCAATGATATTGTTGACCATTCCAGTGTTTTTCCCGGTCATTATCACACTGGATTTTGGCCTGACACCAGAAGAGGGTGCGATCTGGTTCGGCATACTCACACTCATTGTTGTCGAGGTTGGTCTCATCACTCCCCCGGTGGGTCTCAACGTATTTATCATCAACAAAATGGCCGGTGATGTAAAAATCTCCGACACCTTTAAAGGTGTGCTTCCCTTCCTTGCTAGCGATATACTGCGCGTTGTTTTGCTATTTGCCTTCCCCAGCATCACCCTGTTCCTGCTGCGACTGTTTCCCTAGAGCAAAACAGCTGATCGATCCGGGAATTTTTCGGAAGATCTGGAATTGATTGACAAGTAACTAGTAAAGGTGATCTCTGAAAAAAATTGAACCATAGAAGTTTCTTCCAATGGTCGGGTAATAGTAGACGGAGCAATAGATGATACAAGCAAACAACAGCTTGGCAAAAATGCTGATGATGCTGGATGCATTCACAATTGACCGTCATATCTGGACGGTTGAGGCCCTTGCTGCCCACTTTGGATACACCCAGCCGTCAACCTATCGCTATGTGCGTGAATTGTGCAATGCAGGCCTTATTGCCCGGATGCCTGGAGGCAGATACGCAATCGGCGCGCGCGTTGTAGAGCTTGACGCTCTGATTGCAGAAACTGATCCGCTTGCAAAAGTTTTCTCGCCGATGATGGAGTCGCTCGCCCAGGTTCTGGGATGCTATACGCTGTTGTCCAATGCCTATGGGGAACATCTGATTAATATCAAGCATTTTCCCGGAAACGAAAAACTTGACCTTGCCTTTGTCCGCGGACGGCGACTGCCATGGTTCCGGGGAGCCACATCAACCGCAATATTGGCATTTTTGCCACGTACCCGTGTTCGCAAGCTTTTTGAACTGTTTTTCGAAGGTGAAAAAAGTAAGCAGAATTGGAAGAAAGTACTATCAAAGCTCAACAGAATTGCTGATCAGGGATTCAGCGTCAGCGAAGATGAACTCCAGGAAGGTGTGATGGGGATCGGCAGCCCTATTATTGCAGATGGAGAAGTGCTTGGCAGTGTGACGCTGGTGTTCAGTAAACAGCATGGGAGATTTTTGGACCACCAGGCCACCGGACTGTTATTGCGGGAAAAATGCACCGAGTTTGAAAAAATGCTGGACTTAGCCAACTCATTCGGGAATGTTGAACAGTAAGTATCTTCCAGTTGCATTGCATATTGCAGTTTCAATTATTTGATCCCAACGGCTCTCAGCAGGTCATGAGCAAGTGTACTTTATAGTCCAGTTTTGTTCCGGAAAGGCACAAAGGGGATTACGCGAATATTCATGCTGTTATCAAATTATAACAATATTAGCTTTTTCCAAACGATCTGTCAGTTAGTCATTTTCAAATAGACCGGCCCTTCATCAACAACGCTCTTTGATTTTGACATAAAATTTTAAGCAAATAAATTCATATACTTGTTCGTGAATTTGTCGGTCAGTGTGTAGCGAAATGGCGAGCAGACAATAACCTGATCTGAACCGAGTTTTATTCACTTCACCCAAAAAAGTAGAAATTATTATAATTTGACAAAATGATGATTTTGTGACTTAATGATGGAAGGTAACAACTCGAACGATTTTGATAGCGTCTGCAGAGTTTCCCGTTTGGTTCTTAAGGGCGCAGCCTCGCCGAACTGCAATAGAGAGCGGCCGAATGATTTTTTCGTTTGTACTTTGGTTTTTGACCCCAGCCTTGAAATTCTATAGCTGGCGCTCACCCCAATTGCGTCAATTGATGAATGAAAAAAACTTTGTTGCGCAGATTCAAATCAAAGATGGATCAAGGGCGCGCTGGTATCGCTTTGTCGATGGTAAGCTGAATTCAGGTGCGGGGCTGTTTGACAAACCGGACGTTGTCATCAAGTTCAAGACGACCAAACTTGGCATTCAGATTTTGCTTAATATGTGTTCAGGCATGTTACATTTCGCCTATCCGATTTTGCGCCCTTTTCTTGACCCATTGACCGTCATTAATGCCGCCAAGAATTTTGCTTTCGAGGTGCAGGGGAAGGATGAGTATTCCCTGCATTTTACCGATCTGATGAATGCGATGCTGACCCATCACTGGAAACAGGGGCTACCTGTTGGTGAGGGAGAAACCCGTTATGTCAACCAGACCAACGGTGGGCCGGTTTTTGTTTATGTGAAAGACCAGAAAATTGTTCGCATGACGTCGATGGATTTCGATGAAAATGACGCTCAGGCCTGGTCAATCAAAGCAAGAGGCCAGGTGTTCACACCGCCGCACAAGACAACAATTTGTCCACACGGATTGGCATCAAAATCGCTGGTCTATTCCTCCAAACGGCTGCTTTACCCAATGAAACGGGTGGATTTTGATCCCGATGGCGAGCGTAACCCGCAGAACCGCGGCAAATCCGGCTATGTCAGGATTTCCTGGGACGAAGCGCTTGATCTGGCGGCGGGTGAGATTAAGCGGATTAATCGCCAACATGGGCATGGGGCTATTTTCAATAGTCACAGCTCTCATCATACATGGGGAAATATCGGTTACTACCTAAGCTCCAACATCAGGTTCATGAATGCCATAGGCTATACCAAGATGGTGCTGAACCCGGACAGCTGGGAGGGATTTTTCTGGGGCGCCTCGCATCATTACGGTTACACAATGCGGATGGGAACCGCCGAACCCTACGGCCAGATCGAGGATTGCCTGAAAGAAGCGGAGCTGATCATTTACTGGGCGTCTGACCCGGAAACGACCTGCGGATCTTATGCCGCTTTTGAGGGAACGATTCGCAGGCAGTGGGCCAGGCAGCTTGGCATCAAGAGCGTGCATATAGACCCCTACAAGAACGAAACCGCGTCTTGGCTGGGTGGCAAATGGATTCCGATTATTCCCGGCACCGGTCCAGCAATGGCGCATGCGATTGCTCATGTCTGGATGACCGAAGAGCTTTACGACCGCGATTATATCGAAAACCGCACCACCGGATTTGAAAAATATGCGGCCTATGTACTGGGTGAAGAAGACGGAATTCCGAAAACTCCGGAATGGCAGGAACCGGAAACCGGCGTGAAGTCGCATGTCGTGAGAGCATTGGCACGTGAATGGGGGAACAAAAAAACCTACTTGTCCTGCGGTGGCAAAGGCACTGGTTTTGGTGGAGCAAACCGGTCGGCCACCGGTATCCAGTGGGCCCGGGCCATGGTCTGCCTGATGGCAATGCAGGGCCTGGGTAAGCCGGGCGTGAATTTTGGCAACCTGACGGTAGGCGCTCCCCTGGACATGCAGTTCTATTTCCCCGGTTATGCGGATGGTGGAATTTCCGGCGATATGGAAGGCACGGCGGATGCGGTGCAGAATTATCAGCGCATGCCACACATGATCAGCATGAATACCTCAAACCAGCGGATACCTCGCCTTCGGATACCTGAGGCCATTCTTGATGGCGAAACCCATGGCTATCCAACTGATCCCAAGTCGCTGGAAGGCCAGTTTCAGCGATTTGGCTACCCCTCACCCGGCCATTCGCCGATCAAGATGATGTACAAATATGGTGGCTCCCATTTTGGTACTACAATGGAGTCAAACCGACTGGCCAGGGCCTATCAGTCCGACAGTCTGGAGTTTGTCCTAAATCAGTCGATCTGGGACGAGGGAGAGGCCAAATTCGCAGATTTGATCTTGCCGGCCTGCACCAATTTTGAACGAACAGATATCGGTGAATGGGCATCCTCGGGTGGCTATGGGCATCACAACTACAATCAGCTGAATCACCGCGTCATCACTTTGCAGCACAAGTGCATAGAGCCACTGGGCGAGTCCAAGTCGGACTTCCAGATATTCCTTGAACTTGCCAAACGTATGGGATTGAGTGCATATTTTGGCGAAGCAAAAACCGAGATTCAATGGTGCCGTGAACAATTCCTGAGTTCAGATCTTTCAAAGGTGATTTCCTGGAAGAAGTTTATGAAAAAGGGTTACTTTGTCGTTCCACCGGAAGAAAATGAGGCCAACCGTGCCCCGACCAGTATGCGGTGGTTTTATGAGGGACGCAAAAAGGACGTGCCTGAACCATCACCGTTGCCCGCTGAATATGGCGAGGAATATCTGGAAGGATTGCAGACCCAATCGGGCAAATTCGAGTTTGAACCCAACAGCTTGAAACGTTTTGGCCAGGATCCCGGACGCCCGCCGATCAACCGCTATATCCCCGCATGGGAAGGCCGGCAGACGAAGGAATTAATCGACAAATATCCGTTGCAATTGATCACTCCGCATCCTCGTTTCAGTTTTCACACGTTGGGTGATGGCAAGGATTCCGTGATCAATGATATTCAGGATCACCGGGTTTTGGTTGACGGCCATTATTACTGGATCGCCCGGATCAACCCGGCAGAGGCCATGAAACGCGGTATCAGGCACCATGATCTGATCAAGCTATTCAATGACCGGGGCGCGGTCATTTGTGCGGCAGTTCTGACCGGGCGGTTGATGGAGGGCGTTGTCCACAGTTATGAATCTTCAGCCGAATACCAGCCGGTTGGTGATCCCGGAGTTTCACCTGATATCGGTGGTTGTGTAAATGTACTGACCCCTACGCGACACATGACAGAAAAAACAACAGCCTCCGCCCCCAATTCCTGTCTGATCGAGATCGAGAAATGCAGCATCCAGGAACTGACATCATGAGCAAATGGAACCTCATCATTGATGTAGCGGATTGCCACAATTGCAATAACTGCTTTCTGGTCTGCAAGGACGAATATGTCGGTAATGACATTAAGGGTTATTGTGCTCCCCAACCGCTGCACGGGCACAAGTGGATCAACATTCTGGCGAAAGAACGCGGCCAGTATCCGATGGTTGAAACCACCTATTTACCTACCATGTGCAATCATTGTGATGATGCACCCTGTGTCAAAGCAGGCGATGGAGCGGTTGAAAAACGCAGTGATGGCATCGTCATTATCAACCCGGATAAAGCTATCGGGCGCCAGGACATCGTCGAGAGTTGTCCGTACGGTGCGATCTGGTGGAATGATGAGTTATCCTTGCCGCAAGCCTGGACGTTTGATGCGCACTTGCTTGACCGGGGCTGGAAGGAACCACGCTGTGTTCAATCCTGTCCGACCGGTGCGATGAATGCGATAAAAATTTCAGATGAGATGATGGCGGTCCTGGCAAGTGCGGAAAAGCTGGAGCCGATAAGGAATGATCTTGATACCAAACCGCGAGTTTATTATAAAAACCTGCATCGGTTCACCAAATTGTTTGTTGCCGGCGAAGTGCTTGGTACTGCAGGCGGTGTGACCGATTGCGTGGCTGGCGCTCGCGTTGAGTTGAGATCGGCAGAAACAGAACTGTCAGTGACCCGGACCGATCCGTTTGGCGAATTCAAAATCGACGGGATGGATCCCGATTGTGGCGCTTGTACTATCAAGATTTCCCATGACAATTTCCCGACCAAATCGATAAAAATCCAAATCAAGGGCGACAGTGTCATTGTCAAAACCGTCATATTGAAAGGCAAGTCCTGATGTCAGTGAATACAAATCAGCACAACAGGTATACGCTTGTCACTTGAAGAAAGCACTCTGAATGACAATAGAAAACAAAAAAACTGTAGCGCAGATCCTGGCAGCATCTCTGGTGCGACACGGTGTTGAGGTTATGTTCTCGCAGTGCCTGCCTTCGGCGCTATTGCTGGCCTCGGAAGATGTCAACATCCGGCATTTTATGTATCGAACTGAAAATGCCGGCACCTATATGGCCGATTGTTATGCAAGGATCACCGGCAAGGTTGGTGTGGTAACAGCGCAAAACGGTCCCGCCGCAACCCTGTTGGTACCCGGGCTTGCCGAAGCCCTGATGGCCTCGATTCCGATCGTCGCTCTGGTGCAGGATGTGAACCGCTCGCAAACCGACAAGAATGCGTTTCAGGAATATGATCATCTGGCGTTGTTTCATGGTTGCGCAAAGTCGGTCAAACGGGTGACCGAAGCTAGCCGGATCGAAGATTATATCGACATGGCATTTGCCACAGCGGCAAGCGGTCGTCCGGGCCCGGTTGTTTTGATGTTACCCGCAGACCTGTTGCTGGAGCAAGTGGTTCTGCCAAAACCGCGCACCGTCAATCTGGGACATTTCCCGCTCGATCGCGTTGCTGCTGATCCAGCCAGGATCGCTGAGGCTGCCGAGGTGCTGGCCGCTGCCAAAAATCCACTGGTAGTCGCAGGCGGCGGCGTTCACCTGTCCGGCGCCAGCGATGAAATCGCCGAACTGCAGCAGCAATGCCACCTGCCGGTAATGACTACAGTCATGGGCAAAGGTACAATTGATGAGGGTCATCCGCTTTCGCTTGGCGTTGTCGGCTACGCGATGGGGAAACTGTCGCCGACACGGTATATGAAGGGGCTGATAGATGAAGCTGATGTGATCCTGCTGGTCGGATCAAGGACCAATCAGAATGGCACGGATTCCTGGGCGATTTATCCAGAAGATGCGCGCATTATCCATATCGATGTCGACAGTTTGGAGATTGGACGCAATTACGAAGCACTACGTTTGAATGGCGATGCAAAATTGACGCTTCAGGCACTTTGTGCTGCTCTTAAAGGTCGGCGTAATCCGGTGCCTGAAACTGTGGCACGGATTGCCGGGGCAAAAGCAAAACACCTGCCTGAAATCCTGCCATATGAACATTCCAATGCCCATCCGATTCGTCCTGAAAGACTGGCGGCTGATATCCGGCAAGTACTGACGCCGGAAACGATTGTTGTAACCGATGCCAGTTATTCTACCCTTTGGGCGGCCTGCTATTTACCGTCTCTGAAAGCCGGAATGCGGTTTATCACCCCACGCGGTCTGGCGGGTCTGGGCTGGGGTTTGCCGATGGCCATCGGCGCCAAGGTTGCCCGGCCCGACAGTCCCGTCATCTGTATGGTTGGCGATGGTGGATTTGCCCATGTCTGGTCGGAACTTGAAACTGCGCGACGCATGAGAACACCTGTGGTATTGACGGTACTGAATAACGGCTGCCTTGGTTACCAGAAGGACGCCGAGGATGTAAAGTTTGGCCGTCACAGCGATTGCTGCTTTTTTACCGAGGTTGATCACGCAAAGATCGCCGAAGCTTCGGGTTGCCGCGGCGTCAGGATCGAAAATGCCGGTGATTACCTTCACGCATTAAAACAGGCGCTGGCGTCGGGAGAAACCACTGTGCTGGACGTGGTGACCGATCCTGAGGCCTTTCCGCCGGTAACTTTCTTTGACGGGCTTGAGGATATTCGAGACGCCAGAAATGGCATTTGACCGGACCAAATCCCGCGCGTAGAAATTAGGAGGTATAGATGGACGCTAATGAAATCAGAAAACTGCGAACCCGGCTTGAGGATTATCAGGACAAGTACGAGACTATAAATTTCAATCGCGAAGACGGCATTCTTGAGATGACCCTTACCACCGATGGCGGATCGCTGGTATGGAACCGCCGTGCCCACGCTGAACTGGAAGAGGCGTTTTTGAATATCGGGCGGGATCGCGATAATCAGGTGGTCATCATGACCGGCACTGGAGACGAGTTTTCCGGCCCTGTACCCGAAGCAGATGCCAACCGCGCCTATCATCACCAGACACCGGATGAATGGGGTGAACTGGGATGGGAAGCAAATCGGCTCCATGCCAATATGCTGGCCATCGATATCCCGATGATCAGTGCGGTCAACGGTCCGGCTGCGCGGCATGCCGAGTTGCCGGTAATGTGCGATATCGTTCTGGCTACCGAAACTGCCTCCTTTCAGGATTCAGCACATTTTTCTGGCGGACTGGTTCCCGGTGACGGAGTACATATCGTGTTTCCGATGATCATGGGTCTGAATCGGGGTCGCTATTTTCTGCTGACCGGACAGGTGCTGGATGCCGTCCAGGCTCTTGAGTTTGGATTGATAAATGAAATTCTGCCTGCGGACAAATTATTGCCGCGCGCCCGCGAACTTGCCGCCGGAATCATGCAACAGCCCGAGCTTAACCGTCGCTATTCCCGTATTCTGCTGACAGAGGATCTGCGCCGCCGGATGAACGAATTTCTGCCCTACGGCCTGGCGCTGGAAGGGCTTTGTATCACCCGTGCGCCACAGTGATGCATTGAAGTGAAGCAATAAAGAGAAAGCGGACAGCTTCAAAAGGAGAAATAACATGGCAAAAATTGCATTCCTCGGCACCGGTAGTATGGGTGCGGCAATGATCAAAAATTACCTGAAAGGTGGGCATGAAGTTACCGTCTGCAATCGTACAATCGCCAAGGCCGAACCGCTTAAGGCACTGGGTGCAAAAGTAGCAATAACCCCCAAAGAGGCGGTTGAAGACGCCGAAGTGGTGATTTCCTGCCTAACCAATGATGACGCCTCCCGCGATAGCTGGAACGGTGAAAATGGGGCGCTGAAAGGCAATTTCAAACCCGGCGCCTTTGCCATTGAAGCCTCCACCGCGTCGCTTGAATGGATTCGGGAACTGGACGGATTGGCGCAGGCAAAAGGGATGCATTTTCTTGATTGTCCGGTGGCTGGTCGACCTGATCTGGCGAATGCAGGCAAACTGAAAGTCTTTGCCGGTGGCTCTGCTGATGATGTCGATGCGATGCGCCCGGTTCTTGATGCGATCAGCGCTGCAGTTATTCATTTTGGTCCGGTTGGTTCCGGTATCACCTTCAAACTGATCTATAACGTCATGGGTGCGCTGCAGGTTGCGGCAACCGCAGAAGGTCTGATTGCCTGCGAGGCGGCGGGGATCGATCTTCGGGTGGCAGCCGATGCATTTTCAAACGGTGCAACCGGTAGCCCGCACGTCAAACTCCACTCCAAAAACATGGCCGAGGGCATCATCAATGACCCAATCATGTTCACCGGTAAAAACCGCATCAAAGACACCCGTTACGGCATCGAGGTGATCGACAGCCTCGGTGCACAATCGATTCTGGGTCGCGGTACCATACAGGTTTGGGAGCAGATGGTAGAACAAGGCATGGAACTCAGGAATGATAGCGAATTGATTGATGCGCTGAGGGCAGCAGCAAAAACAGGATAGTTGCGTGCCGACACTTCCCTCCAACCGTAACGGGAGTCTTTGATCAAATTACCCAATCAAATCCCGGCACTCAAATTCGTTGCCGGCTATTGATACTTGTTGATAATAGGAAATGGAAAACACGATGAACCTTGAGAACCCGAAACTGCTGCGTAGTGCCTGTTATATCAATGGTGCCTGGCGAGATTCCGCTGATATCGCGGTAATAAATCCGGCAACCGGCGAAACCATCGCCAAAGTGCCAAAATTTGGACAAAAAGAGGCCAGGGAGGCAGTTGCCGCCGCCGGGGCAGCTTTGCCGGAATGGTCAGCACGGCTTGCACAGGAGCGATCTGTCTATCTGCGAAAATGGTTTGATCTGATGGTCGCCAACAAGCATGACCTTGCCACCATCCTGACCTCGGAACAGGGCAAACCGCTATCTGAGGCCCTGGCCGAAATCGACTATGCCGCTTCGTTTATCGAGTTTTATGCTGAAGAAGCGAAAAGGATTTACGGCGAAACCATTCCAAGCCACCGCAAGGACGCACGTATTGTTGCCATCCGTCAGCCCCTGGGTATTATCGCGGCGATAACACCATGGAATTTCCCCGCTGCAATGATCACCCGTAAATTGGGGCCTGCGCTGGCTGCCGGATGTACGGCTGTATGCAAACCGGCTACGGAAACGCCACTGACGGCATTCGCTTTGGCCGAACTGGCGGATCAGGCGGGTATCCCGCCAGGGGTGATCAATGTGATTACTGGAAAATCATCAGAAATCGGCCAGGAATGGACGACCAATCCGGATGTCCGCGGGGTTACATTTACCGGCTCTACCGAAGTCGGAAAAATCCTTATGCAGCAGGCATCCGGTACGATTAAAAAGGTTTCTCTGGAACTGGGCGGTAATGCTCCCCTGATCGTCTTTGATGATGCGGACCTTGATGCTGCGGTTGAGGGGACGATAATTTCCAAATTCCGCAATATGGGTCAAACCTGTGTTTGTTCAAATCGTATTTATGTTCAGGAAGAGGTTTATGATCAGTACGCGGAAAAACTGGTAGCTGCAGTTAAAAAACTAAACGTGGGCGATGGCCTTGCCAACGGCGTCAATCAGGGACCACTGATCAATAGCGCAGCTGTTGAAAAAGCGGAGGAACACATTGCCGATGCCGTCAGTAAAGGTGCGCAAATTGCACAGGGTGGGAAACGGCACAGCCTTGGTGGTACATATTTTGAGCCAACGGTTCTAAAAAATGTGACCACTGATACCCTGGTGACGAGTGAGGAAACCTTTGGCCCTGTTGCCCCCCTTTACAAATTCCGGCAAGAAGCAGATGTCATCAAGCTTGCCAATGCAACAGAGTTTGGATTGGCCGCCTATTTCTTTAGTCGGGATATTGGCAGGGTCTGGCGGGTTGCCGAAGCGTTGGAAACCGGCATTGTCGGGGTGAATACCGGCCTGATCTCCACTGCTTTGGCACCCTTTGGCGGCATCAAGGAATCCGGCATTGGCAGGGAGGGTTCAGCTCATGGTATGGATGAGTATGTCGAAATCAAATATATCCTTATGGCGGGTATCTAGAGACTTTCATGGTGGATCGCGGTGACGTTTACAGACATCGTTTCATGGATCTGCCAGCTTTATCTGGCGTTCTTTTTCGCTCGATCCGCGTATCGAAAAGTGAAGAATTTTGAGCGTGTTAGTACTGAATTTCGAGATTGGGGTTACCCGCTTCCGGAATTTGTAACCGGATTTCTGGTATGTGTCTGGATTGTCTGTTCTGTTACAATCCTGATCCCTTCCCTGGCTGGAATCACGTCAGTTGTTTTGCTGGTTTTTATGATGATTGCATCCGCGACCCTTCTGGTTCACGGTGAAATCAGGCGTCTGATAGAACCGGCAATACCGATATTGTTACTGCTGGTCATCATCATGCTCAGACATGCGCAGATCGCTGATATAGTGATATGAAATCAACCGAATACCTTTTCAGGAAGTGGATAAATGGATATTTCCGTAATATCGTGATCAAGACGGGAAATGCGTCAAAACAATCGAGAAGCAGGAAAAATCATGCCCAGTGATTCCATGATCTACAAAAGTGCGTGCCGCATGTGCCATGGCGGATGTGGGGCTTTGATACGTGTGGAGGATGGAAGGATTATCCAGATCAAGGGTGACCCCGATAATCCCATGAACAAGGGCAAACTGTGCCCATTGGGGTCAGCCAGCCTTGAACAGATATATAACCCAGGGCGTTTGAAATATCCGATGCGCAGGACAGGTGCGCGCGGTGAAGGACGCTGGCAGCGGATTTCGTGGAATGAAGCCTATGATGAGATGGTTGCCAAAATAAACGAAGCCACGGAAAACAATGGGGCAGAATCGATTTGGGTTGGCACCGGAACAGGCCGCCACCATTTTCCCTATGTATCCAGATTTGCCAATGCGATTGGCACCCCGAACTGGTGCGAACCGGGAACGGCCCAGTGTTTTCGCCCAAGGGTCCATGGCAGCATCATCACTATGGGGCAGTTACCGCTTTGCAATTATACTGAAGATGCCAAACCCGAAATGATCATGTTCTGGGGCCACAATCCGCTATATTCCGGCCCCGATGGTGAATTGGGATTTGGGGTGAGAGAGGCTCTTGTTGGAAAACCCAAAACCATCGTTGTTGATCCACGTGAAACCCTGTTGGCAAGAAAGGCGGATATCTGGCTGCAACTGAGGCCCGGCACCGATGATGCACTGGCCCTGGCCATGCTTAATGTCATTATTGAGGAAGGTTTGGAAGACAGGGAATTCGTCGCAAAATGGTGCCACGGATTTGATGAACTGGCCAATCGTGTCAGATCGTTCACTCCGGACTGGGCTGCACCTATCACCTGGGTTTCGGCTGAACAAATCCGCGAAGCCGCGCGACTATTTGCCAATACCAAACCATCGATGCTCGAATGGGGCTGCGCGATTGAACATACGCCAGCGTGCTTTCAAACTGTCCGGGCCTTGCTGTGCCTGCCATCGATCACCGGCAATATTGACCAACCGGGCAGTTGGTCATTTGGTATGATGCCATTGCCACCTTTTCCGCAATTGTTCGACAAAATGCCGATGAAGCAACAGAAAAAACGGCTTGGATTTGATGATTATAAGGTGCTGAGCGGGGAATTGGCGCAAATTCCCTCGGCTCATATTCCCACTGTGTTCAAAGCGATCCGCACAGGCAAGCCTTACCCAGTCAAGACCGGATTTATCTTCGGCAATAATGCTTTGTCGACCTACGGTGATGTGACCAGCGTTTATGAGACTCTGACAGCTCTGGATTATCTTGTCGTCGCCGATATTTATCTGACGCCGACTGCTGAACTTGCCGACCTTGTCCTGCCTGCTGCAACCTGGGCGGAAGTCGACGCGATGCCCGCTGTGCCGTTCTATGGCCAGAATGTCATTCTCGCACAGCAAAAGATCATTCAGTTTGCCGAATGCGTACAGGACGAAGACATCATGACAGAGATCTGCAGGCGGCTGGGAACCGAGCACGGCAAGGAAAGTCCTCGAGAGATTTATGATACCATGCTGCGCACGGGACTCGATTTCGGTTGGGATGAGTTGAAGAAAATGGGATATTATCAACCGGAATTCAAATGGAAAAAATATGAAAAAGGTGGTTTCAAAACTCCAACCGGCAAGATCGAACTCTATTCGACCCTTTTGGAAAAAATGGGGCTTGATCCGTTGCCTGATTTCGAAGAGCCGCCGGAAAGTCCCTATAGCACTCCGGAATTAGCCGGGGAGTATCCCTACATCCTGATCACCGGCGCGCGTATTCCTATGTTTTTCCACTCGGAGTTTCGCCAGCTTCCCCGCTTGCGCAAAGGTCGCCCTGAGCCTCAATGCGAGTTGCACCCTGACACGGCTGCCAAACTCGGGGTAAAAGATGGAGACTGGGTTTCCATTGAAACCAAACGTGGCAAGTGCCGGCAGAAAGTTGCAATCTTTGCCGGCATCGACAAGCGGGTTGTCCACGTTCAGCACGGCTGGTGGTTTCCCGAAGATGATACAGGTCCAGATCACGGCAACTGGCAGTCAAACGCCAATACTCTGACCAGTATGGACCCTCCATACTGTTCCGCGATGGGCACTTACCAGTTGCGCGCGCTTTTGTGTAAAATATTGAAAATCAAGGATGCCGGAAAACCATGGCGGCCACCACTACCCGAGAAATATGATACAAATGTCGCCGACGTGCAGGAATGGTAATACCGATGGAAGTTGGTATTAATTTGGAATAGATATGCACCCATTACCGAAAACGGGAACGATGTCTTGCCCCCTTATCTGTCGTTTACTCCTTTCGACAGATAACCGAGCTCAATCAGCCCCTAACGAAGAGGATTACACTCTCGATAGGACAGATTTACCTGATAGCTGACAATGCCTCCACATTGATTCAGGTGGTAGTGTGCCAGTAGTGTGCCAGTCAAGTTCCAGGAGATATCAATCTGCTTATTCCAGCTATATTAACTGCCTGAAATATCAAGAATTCCGTTTCCGGGAATTGGTTAGACCCTCAGGCATAAACCTTGAGTACCCGGTTTGGATCGTAACCGTATTTGGCTTTGAACTGATCCTGCAAATCCTTGCGGTCAAACCAGTCTTTGCGGAACCAGTACAGGTTTGCAAATTGTTGATCAGGCAACTGATACAGGTCTCCATCTGGACCGGTGGTGAACTGTGTTCCCATAAAGCCAGCCAGATCGAGTGTTGGCGAAGTCACATCCTTGCCCTCACCCGCCATCCATTTGGTCAGGTTTCTTGCAAGTTGCAGTCTTGAATGTGTGCCAATCAGGTCGGAATCATTGACATAGGCATCATATAGGTTACGGCCGGTCTGCATTAGCGTTTGCACCGCCTGCACAACCTCACCTTCACCAAGAATCTGATGGTTGACTTTGATGCCGGTAATTTCCTCATATGCCTTGGTCAGGGTCTTGGATTCATAACCGTGCGCTGGAATTCCTTCTGATAGCGCATTTACTTCCATACCGAAAATGGTTTTGAGGCATTCACAAACCATTCCATCTCACTCATCTGATCGTCCTTGGACAGAACAGAAGGCCGGAACTCATTATTTACTCATTTTTCAGCTTCCGCCATGCCGGCAAACGCTGATGGCGCGGCCACTATCAGCGTAAACGCTGCTGCAGAAGACAATAGTAATTTTCCTCCCAGGAATAATTCTGACCAACCACAGATTTGGTTCTTACATAAATTTGCAAACACAGTTAATTACGAAAAAAAACGAAAACCAATGAAGAATTTTAAAAGAATTATTGCAATTTCTTTCCTTTTTCGCCCATAATAGAAATAAAACGAAAGCAATCAATATGCCCACGCTTCATCCTCGACTGACCGATATTCTGGATATCGCCCGAGCAATGGGGCGTGTGGATGTTGAAAGTCTGGCGACAAAATTTAATGTGACACCACAAACAATTCGCAAGGATCTGAACGAGTTATGTGAACTGGAAGCATTAAACCGGGTGCACGGTGGCGCAGTTTATCCGTCCTCCACATCCAATTTTGCCTATTTGTCCAGACGCAGTATTGCCAGCCAGGCTAAATCCGTAATTGCCGAAAAAGTTTCCACACTGGTCCCCAATGATTCCTCCCTGATTATGAACATCGGGACAACGGTGGAACTGGTTGCTGAGGCTTTGAAAAACCATCAAGGTTTGATGGTGGTGACAAACAACCTGAACGTCGCCCATATATTGTCCGGAGCAACGGATATTGAACTGGTAATAACAGGTGGGGTAGTGCGAAAAAATGACCTTGGTATAGTTGGGGCTGCCGCAATCGATGTGATTAACCAGTTCAAGGTTGATATCGCTGTCATTGGCGTATCTGCAATCGATAACGAAGGTTGCCTGCTTGATTTTGACTACCGCGAAGTGCTGGTCGCTAAAGCCATTCTTAAACAGGCCCGAAAATCCATTCTTGTCGCCGATAATATGAAATTTCAGCGGCGCGCACCGGTGCAGATCGGTCATCTGTCAGACATTGATATATTTGTTACCGATCTGCCACCACCAACCGAGATTGCTGATATCTGCGAACAAACTGGAGTTCAACTGGAAATTACCGGTTCTCCCATTGATAACATCACACAACTGCCCGTTTCCCCATCGACAAATGACAGGAATGACTAGAACCAATGTCTGAATGTGATTATGACATATTTATTATTGGCGGCGGCATTAATGGCTGCGGAATTGCACGCGATGCGGTTGGGCGTGGATATTCTGTTTGCCTTTGCGAAGCTGGCGACCTGGGTGGCGGGACATCTTCAGCTTCCACTAAACTTATCCATGGCGGATTGCGCTATCTGGAATATTACGAATTCCGACTGGTACGTGAGGCATTGATGGAGCGCGAGGTAATTTGGAAGATGGCGCCGCATATTGTCAAACCATTACGTTTCATTTTGCCCCATCACAGCGGATTAAGGCCAAAATGGCTATTGCGTCTTGGTTTGTTTTTTTATGATCACATGGGTGGGCGCAAACTTCTGCCATCCTCCTCCTCAGTGGATCTGACACAGGATGAAACGGGCAAGCCGCTAAAATCCGAATTTCGATCAGCATTTGAATATTCTGATTGTTGGGTTGACGATTCGCGTCTTGTTTTGCTGAATGCTTTGGATGCAAAAGACCGGGGCGCCGACATATTGACGCGCACAAAAGTGTTGTCTGCCGAAAAGACAGACAATCAGTGGCGGATAATTTGTGAAAATACTCTAAGCGGCAAGAAGAGCCAGTTTACCGCAAAGCTGATCGTCAATGCAACCGGTCCCTGGGTGGATGAAGTGTTGCGTAGTGTATTTGGAATTAGTACGGCGAGCAATGTGCGGCTGGTTCGCGGCAGCCATATTGTCATCAGAAAAAAATTTCAGCACGAGAAATGCTACATCTTCCAGTATTCTGATGGGCGTATTGTTTTTGCCATTCCCTATGAAGAAGACTACACACTGATCGGCACGACAGATGCAGAACACGGTACAATGGACGAACCTGTCAAAATTACCGCTGCTGAAATCGATTATCTGTGCAGGGTTGCCAGCGACTATTTTACCGAAACTGTATCCCAAAAAGACATCGTGTGGACCTATTCCGGTGTTCGCCCGCTTTATGATGATGGCGCTTCAGCGGCCAAAGAAGCGACCCGGGACTACGTGCTCATCAAAGAAAACGGCGGTGAAAAAGATGGTAACATTCCACCGTTGGTTAATATTTTCGGTGGAAAAATAACAACATTCCGAAAACTTTCAGAGGCGATGCTGGTTGAGATTGGTTCGATGATCGGCAAGCGGGGCAAACCCTGGACTGAAAACACGCATCTTCCCGGCGGTGACTTTACCACCGATGGTATAGAAACGGAAATTGGAAAGCTTGAGAATGCATTTGATTTTCTCGATACCACATATTTATCAAGATTAGTGCGAACTTATGGCACTCGCGCGAACAGAATATTGGCCGATGTAAAAGAAATATCGGACCTTGGTGAAAATTTTGGCAATCGGCTCTACCAAAAAGAAGTCGAGTACCTGATCAAGCATGAATGGGCGCTAAGCATGGAAGACATATTATTTCGCCGCACAAAACTTGGTATCAAATTCGGTGAAAACCAAAAGAAGAAGCTTGCCCGGTTTGTAAGTGATTTCCTGGCGGCAAAAACACAGTGATACAATAATCTGTATCCGGTTGACCCAGCCCCACGAGCCGGATCATTCAGGTGTAGCGTTTGTCCATTTGTTGTTTTTGGATTGCCCCAAGGTCTGATGAGCAGAGCCTTTGCGTAACTTCAGCCAATGGCAGTTACGCTAACTGTTTGAAATTTCGAACATTTCGCTTCCACAGGCTAGCGACCATAAGCGAAGCATAACTCAGTCCAGCGGGGGTGAAAAACAAGCCTTCACCATATTCTTGGGGCGGCCCAAATCAGCCCCCAGAATCTTCTTGGGGCTACGTTGCGAACCTTGCCCGATATACATATCGCCCAGATACATTTTCGAATTCCACGCCTAGCTGAGCGAACTGATTTGACTCCATCAAATGGTTCAATCTAAACCGGAACTCTAGAATGACCTTCAGGTAAAACCTCTCGGTTATCAGAAGTAAAGCATCATGTAGCTGATTGATATTATTGAATATTTAGTTGCGTTGGCTCACAACCACCTATGCCGAACAGCAATATCCTGGAGTAAACGCACAGCACGAGTGCACCAAACCAGAGCCGGTCGTATTGTTCCACCTCTGTAGTAGTTAACGACAATCTAAAATCAGGTACCTGTGCAGGTCTTTAATCAAATTCAATATGATTGTATCAGCACGCCTGTTCCATTGAAACTCTGATATGGCAACACTACGCATACGATGAGCAGCGGTGTTCACACCAACAGGTATCCATACGGATATCCCTGAATATTTTGATCTACGCTGTGCGCCATATTCCAGGTTCTGGTTTTATCAACAATCCTTGATTGGGTGCCTTGAGCCATTTCGACCCTGTTTATGGGTCTATGACCTAGTCACCTGGAAAACCAGAATCATTGTTTTAACTTTTCCCGAAATAACAAACAAAAACAACAGCATTACCAAAAGGAATCAATACGCTCAATTTTTCAATAATTTACCCTTTATTTACCATAACCATATACTCCATAACGGGTCAAACAGGTCAGCATATAAGAAAAAGATATGACATTTTTCTACAACTAATTTCACCGGCATAAAAGAAGGAATATGACATCTTTTCTGCAACTATTTTCATCGGCAATTGATCGGGAACGCGGCGATATCTATGAGTACGGCTCATTCTAAATTATTTGCATCGGTAGTTTGTGCCGCTCTTGTCCTTCAGGGTTGTGCATCAAAACCCCGTGCATTCTCGGTCGCGGAATATCAGCAGCGGGCAGATTACAACCTTGGTGTCATCAGTGAAAACCAGCAACCTGTTGCGGAGGCAATTGATCTGTATCAGGCAATGGCCAGGGCGATTAAATACAATCTGAATTATCGGGTAAAAATTGCTGAAACCAGATTATCCAATTCAAAAATCGGCCTGATGCATCACAGCATGTTGCCAAAAGCGATTGCCAATTCAAATTATACAGCCCGAAACAATTTCCAGGCATCCAGCAGTTATAACCTCGAAACAGGCTCTTCCAATTTTGGCGCCTCCACTTCACAGGAAAAAGCTCTAAATACCCAGGACCTGGCATTCAGCTGGAACATCCTGGATTTCGGTTTATCCTATATCCGCGCACAGCAGGCAGGAGATAAGGCGCTTATCAGTGCGGAATTGCGGGATAAAGTTGTTCTGAGCCTGCTTGAGGAGGTCAGAAGTGCCTACTGGCTGGCGACCAGTAATCAGCGCATGGCCGAAAAACTGAAAAAGCTGAAAAAGCGAATACTGGAAGCCCAGGCAAATACCCGCATGATATCAGCAAGCGGTGAAACATCGATTTCCGCCGCACTCTTGGAAGAACGTGAACTGTTAAAAATTACCGATGCAATCAGCAAAATGCAACGTGAGCATATTACCGCAAAAACCGAGCTAGCGATATTGATGGGCATTCAGCCAGGTTCAGATTTTGTACTTACCACAAATTCAGTTTTCACCGTTCCTTCGAAATTGAAACTCAACACGGACGAAATGATAACTCGCGCAATCAGAGATCGCGTTGAATTGCATGAGAACTGGTATCAGCAGCGCATCAACAAACGCGAAGCCAAGGCAGCAATGCTGGAATTGTTACCTGGCCTGGATTTTTTTGCCAGCGATGACTGGAGCAGCAATTCATTTTTGTTAAACAACAACTGGATTTCCTGGGGTGCAAAGGCCAGCTGGAATCTGATGAATATATTCAAGTATCCTCTCAAGAAAAGAGTAATTGAAGAACAACATCAGGTGTTGCAGGCACAAGCCCTGGCATTGACGATTGCCATCATGACCCAGGTTCATGTCAGCCGCACGAATTATCAGCAACATCTCCAGGAACTGAAAATAGCAACAGAATACCGGAGCATTCAAAAGAGGCTGATAAGGCAATTACGCACTGAAGCCGCCGCGAACCTTATCAGTGAAAATAAACTGCTGCGCGAGGAAATGAATACTCTGATAGCTGAAGCAAGATTTGATATTGCCAATGCAAAAGCGCAATCGGCTTACGGAAACCTGTTTACAACTATTGGCTGGAATCCCGCGAGCGAAGTTGATGGTTCGTTTTCAACCTCTGAAATAGCAAATTCTCTGCGGGCAAGTTGGCAATATCCAGGTCACCCCTACACTGAACATAACCTGGCTATGGTGCAAAAATAAAACGGATACGGAGCAAAATGAGACTACCAGCTCTAGGTCATAGACCCAATTTATTGCCATCACGACAGCCATTGTAACAACATGGTAAGAAATTGGCGATATCCTGATCACCGCAGCACTGATCAAAACCCGATTTTAGTGCAAAAATGAAATGGATAGAAAACGAAATGCAACAATCCGCTCCAATTCGAAGCCATGATCATGACCTTGGCAACAACATAGTAAGAAACTGGCTACTGCTTATTGTTATTTTTGCGTTTGGTATGGGCTTGCAATCCAGTGTGGCGCAAGAGGCAACCAAAACCAGCACTGATCAATTTGACCTGAAAACGGATATTCCCATCCGCGGCATTGTCAAAGCCTCTGCGCGCGCGGAACTGTCGACTGAAATCTCTGCACGTGTGACAAAGATCGGCTTTAAGGAAGGTCAGCTTTTTCAAAAAGGTGATTTGTTAATCGCATTTGACTGCCGCCGGCAAAATGCTGAACTCGCGTCTCGAAAAGCGCTGTTGAAAGAATTTTCGATAAATCTCAGAAGTGCTGTATATCTGAAAAAACGCAATGCCGGGAACCGTCATGACCTGGATATCGCCCGTGCAAGGGTAAAAAAAGCCAAAGCTGATGCAGCCTCCACCCAGGCACAATTGAATGAATGCAGTATGTATGCACCATTTAGCGGTCGAATTGCCAGTTTGCATATCCATGAACATGAAATCCCAGCCTCCGGGAAACCACTTCTTTCGATCGTCTCGATGCAAGAGCCGCAGATCGAGATTGTTGTACCTTCTTCCTGGTTAAGCTGGCTAAAATCCGGATCCGGATTCAAGTTTCATATTCATGAAACGGGTAAGAGTTATCAGGGGCAAATGATACGGCCTGGTGCAGTAGTTTCAACTGTCAGCCACACAATTAAGATTTTTGCCAGGTTTTCCGGCAACTCAAAAGATGTGCTCCCCGGCATGAGCGGTACAGTGGAATTTGAAAAATGGCTCATGAGAATGTAATCCCGACAGCAGCCACTCCTGTTCCACCGCACCGGCTTTCATTGGGTGGAATTCAGCCAGAAATGCCTGTGTTGAGTACTGTTACCCCCGGCAATGCCGACGCTTACCAATTCAAGTTACAATTGGATATTGAGGCAGAAGCGCGAAGAGCATCTACTGTCGATGAATGGAAATTTGTTGTTGCCAATGAAACCCTGAAACTCACAGACGCTATACAGATATTCGTTTTTTGTTTTGAAAAATCCATGCGGCTTATGGCCATTTCCGGCTTGACCAGTTTTGAACGCGCCACTCCGTTGGTCAAGGAAATCGAACTGTTGATCAAGAGTGAATCTCTCAACAGAAAAAGTAATGGCCTTACCGGCATCCGGCAAATCTCTTTTGATCCGCAAATTGCCGAATATCTTGCAGCCTACCCGTTTTCCAAATTTTTATGGGTGCCTTTTTTGTCTCGTGAAGGAAAATTGCTGGGAGGTATGTTGTTAGCCAAAGGGGATGATTGGGGCAATCATGAACCGGTTATTCTCCCACGCCTGGCCGACACCTTTTCCCATGCACTTTCAGCGTTGAGGGTACAATCCGGCATTGCCCAGGACCTTGCAAGGAAATTCAGGCTAAACAAAACAAAAATCATTGTCGCACTCATCGGATTGATCGTAGTATTACTCCTGCCTGTTTCCATGACCACATTAGCGCCATTTGAGGTTGCTCCGCGTGAACCAACAATAGTCGCCTCACCACTGGATGGAATAATTGATCAGGTTCTGGTCAATCCCAATGAACGGGTGAAGAAGGGACAAAAGCTTGTCCTGTTCAACGACACCGTATTTAGAAACCGTCTCGCGCTGGCCGACAGGGAAATAAGTGTCGCAAAAGCCAGACTGAAAAAATCCGGTCTGATGGCCTTTGACGAGCAGGAAGGCCGGGAAGACATTGGTATATCCATGGCCAATCATTCACTAAAAATCGCCGAGCAGAAGTTTGCCTCCGACATGCTGGAGCGCTCCACGATATTGGCCCAGAGTAGCGGTGTGGTTTTATATTCCGATCGCCACAGCCTGCTTGGTCTCCCGGTAAAGCCGGGGGAACGAATAATGCAGATTGCCAACCCCGGTCAGATTGAATTTCTGATTGATGTGCCGTCAAAAGACGCAATCATTTTGAGACCCGAAGCACGGGTTAAAATCTATCTGGATTCTGATCCACTCAATGCGCGCGAGGCAATTGTCGATTATGTCAATTACCAGGCAAAAGAACGTCCAGGTCTCGGATTGAGTTTCAGGGTTGTTGCCAGATTGATCGATAATGCTCGCCACATTCCTCAATTGGGAGTTCGTGGTACCGCGCAACTCTATGGTGAAAAGGTACCGCTGGCATTTTATCTGTTCAGGAGGCCGCTCTCCTCGCTTCGCCAATGGGTGGGATTATGAATGATATATCACAAAATGTCCTGCCGGTACTTCGCGATGAAATAACTATCGAACCGGGAGCCACTGACCGAATGGGTGTCGCCAGCTGGACTATTTATGATCCGCTGCAGCACCGTTATTTTCAGATCAACCGGGATACCAAAGACCTGATTGCAATTTTGCAAACCGGGAAAACTACAGATGAATTGATCAGTAGCGCCCGGCAAAACCTGAAAATAGGCCTTGATCAGAGGCAGGTGGAAAACCTGCTGGAATTTCTCCAGAAGGGACAATTGCTTGTCGAGCCAACAACCCAGGGATGGCAAAAACACGCCGAACTGGAATCGGGACGCTCTCAGAGCCTGACAACAAAACTGATGCACAGTTATTTATTTGTCAAAATTCCGTTGTTTTACCCACAAACAATGCTTCAAAGAATGTTGCCGTTTCTGGGATGGATGTACACGCCCTTATTCTTTATTATAGCAGGCCTGTGCGGTTTGGCCGGTATTTACCTGGTTTCACACCAGTGGAGTGAGTTCACCCATGATGCCCAGTCTTTATTCACCCTGCAGGGTGCCGCATATTTCGGATTGGCTCTGGTAATTATCAAGTCACTGCACGAACTGGCCCATGCTCTTACCGCCGCCAGATTTGGTTGCCGGGTGCCAACAATGGGCATCGCCTTCTTTCTTTTAACCCCGCTTCTGTATACCGATGTTTCCGATGCCTGGAGACTGTCCTCCCGCTCCAAACGACTGTGGATCAGCGCCGCCGGTATTGTCATCGAGCTGGTCATTGCCTGCCTTGCAACGTTTTTGTGGGCGTTTTTACCTGAAGGAACGGGCCGCAATATCGTTTTGATGGTGGCATCCGTCAGCTGGATTATGAGCTTGTTCATCAATCTCAATCCATTGATCAAATTTGACGGATATTACCTGCTTTCCGATATTCTGGGTATCGACAATCTGCAACAGCGTTCTTTTGCATTCGGCAAATGGAAACTGCGCGAGATACTGTTTTCTCCCGGCGCTGATAGGCCCGAACAACTGCCTCGCAAACTGGGAAATACCCTGGTGATTTTTGCCTGGATGACATGGGTTCACCGGTTGATATTGTTCACTGCCATAGCCCTGGTAGTCTATCATTTTACTTTCAAGCTTTTGGGAATATTCCTCTTCGCTCTGGAAATCTGGCTGCTGGTTGCGCGACCGGTTTTCGCGGAAGTACTTCACTGGATCAAAATGGATCATGGAAACACTTCACCACACAGGGCATTTGTTACCCTTGGAATTGTCGCCTTGATTGCCGGAGTGTTTCTGGTTCCCTGGTCCACAAAAATCAGGATTCCGGCAATTCTGGAAGCCGCTGAACTATCCACGATATATCCGGGAAGAGAAGGTAAGGTTGTTTCAATAATGGCAAGCCGGGGAGATTACGTTGAAAAGGATTCTCCGCTTGTCAGGCTTCACAATCCTGTAATCGAGAGCAAACTTTCATCAGCTGCAATCGAGATGGACCTCATCAAACTGCGCCTGGCAAATGCGACTGTCGAAAATCTCAGCCGCGACAGCGTACTGGTGCTGAAACAGGAACTTCGCTCGAGAACATCTGAAATCAATGGCTTGCTGGCTGAAAAAAATGAACTTGTCATAAAGGCTCCCATTAGCGGAATGGTTCGGGAATTCAACCGGAATATCCACAAAGGGCGCTGGATCAACAAAACCGTGCCCATTGCCCTGATCGCTTCACCCAATACCCACAGATTGCGTGGCTACATACCGCTGATTGATATTCATCGACTGTCAAAATCAACATTCGGGAAGTTTATTCCTGACGACCTGGGCCGCTCGTCAGTCGAAGTCACCCTGAAAACGATAGCCACTGCCGCAGCACCGGTCATTGATATTGCAGCACTTGCCTCAACCAACGGAGGCAGTGTCGGAGTTGAAGTTAGTGACCGCAAGCAGCTAATCCCGAACGACGCTCAATACCTGATCGTGGCCGAGCCCATAGGTACAATTCAAACTGCGGATCAAATCATTTCTGGCATCATTCAGTTTCGTGGCTCCGCTCAAAGCTATGTCACCAGAATATGGAATCAAATCGGAAAAATTCTAATACGAGAGACGGGATTCTGATTTGATTAACAAAAACAATCTATTACATGAAATGTCCTATCATGAATTTCTTTAAGAAACCCGGCAGAGCCCCCAAATCCTCCCCTTTTTCCGAACAGGAAATCTGGAGGAACAAGAATCCTTTGTCCTATTTCGAACTGGAGCAGCGAACCGTATTCGACGGCGCCGCA
>JAAEMP010000123.1 GCA_024225445.1 Hyphomicrobiales bacterium
CAAAGAAGAAGAGTTTTATTTCGATCATTTTAGACCAGACACATTACTTGCACCAATTTCGTTGAATCGGCAAGTAATTCAGAAAAATGGAGATGTAATATGGGTGAAATAATTGGGACTTATATACGTGTGTGACCCAAATAGTAAATTGGCATCCACCACAAAATTCTGATTAGACAATAATTGCATGTCTTCCAGAAACGGGTAAATGCCTTACTCATATCCTGTTCAAGCTCATGCATATCAACAATTGTGACCTCTATTACCCCGGCGGTCCCTGCCATGAGTTTCACCATTTCTCCCGCCAAACAACTGGTTGGCAAAATAGTTGCATATTTACAATTGCGAAAGGCTGCATGGTGGCATGAATATGAAAACACCAATCAGTCGTTTGAATCCAAAATCATCAAAACCTGGTTGGCAAATACATTTACACAGCAATGGAATAACGCGCTGATCCGTGATTTAGATATTCATCAAAATGGGCTGCAAACTGACGTGCGAAAGGTCGCCCCTGCCTGGTAATGACATATCCGTCTTTCGTTTCAATGAAATATCCATCCTCATTGCCGGCAACCAGTTTTCGGGCAATATCATGGATCTTGTCAGTTTCAGCTGTGCCTGTTTGGCTGAAATTTTCTTCAAGCCATTGAAAGTCAATCTCGAAATAACACATCAATTGCTCAATTACCGCTGAACGCAGATTGTCAACAGGTGAAATACAAATTCCTCTGGAGATCGGCAATTCTCCATTTTCAACCTGACGTGTATAAGAAAGGGTTGCAGGGGTATTTTGAACAAAACCCTGCGGGGTCTTGCCAATGGATGAGGCACCCAGCCCGATCAGAAATTGGCTGTTATCCGTGGTATAACCCTGAAAATTTCTTTTCAGTGTACGTTCCTGCAGCGCGCGGGCCAAAGAATCTTCCGGCAGGGCAAAGTGATCGATGCCAATTTGCTGATATCCGGCTTCAGTTAACAATTCCTCCGCCTGCCGCGCTTGGGAGAACCGCGCATCCAGACCGGGAATACTGGCTTCGTCAATCATCTGCTGATGTTTTTTCATCCATGGCACATGGGCATAACCAAACATCGCTATACGATCAGGACTTAGGGAAACAACCTGTTCCAGGGTATTGCGCAGGCCAGACAAAGTTTGCAGCGGCAACCCGTAAAGCGCATCAATATTGAGCGAATTGATACCAATTTCCCGCAAACCATTGACAACAGACCGGGTGTCTTCAAAACTTTGCGGCCGGTTTATTGCTTTTTGAACTTCTTCGGAGAAATCCTGCACCCCAATCGATGCCCGGTTCATGCCAAATTCACCGAAACCGGACAACATATTTTCATCAAGATCACTTGGATCCAGCTCAATACTGATCTCGGCATCTTCGGAGAACTGAAAATTGGACTGCAGGCAATGTTTCAGTTTGCGCAAATCCTCCGGCATCAACATGCTTGGCGAACCACCACCCAGATGCAACTGACTGATCAATGCATTTTTTCCGATGATATCACCCACCAGCCTGATTTCCTTGTACACAACCTCAAGATAGTCGAGCACTGGCTGATATTTTAATGTGTGCTTGGTGTGGCATCCACAAAACCAGCACAAACGGTCACAAAACGGAATATGGATATAAAGTGAAACCCCCGCTCCCGGTTCAATTGCCTGCAACCAGCAGCGATAATCCTCCTGTCCAACTCCATCGCTGAAATGCGGGGCAGTTGGATAACTGGTGTAACGCGGGGCATTGACCGCATATTTCTCAATTATTGCGCTGGAGTAATTTGTCATAGACACCTTTTTGGCACGACCCTTGATATCGGCTTTTGATATATATCAAGATCGCATGAATTTTGATACTGCCAAAGCAGAAAACAGGGTTGAAGCCATATAAAACCAGATGCCCGGCTGGGCAAATGCACTGGCAAAGCCACTGGTTTTTGCGGCAAATATCAAAATCGCCACCAGCAACACATCCATCAATGACCATTTTCCCAAAATCGCTATCCAGCCCGGTAAATCTCGCGCATTCAGCGCAGAGTGGAAAGCTGAATAAAGTTTGGCAGTTGGAAAAACGATGGAAAACAATATTACTATTACGCTCAGAACATTATTACCTTCAATCCACAAGCCTGAAATCACATCAATCAGGGAGGGTGTTTCCGTAAAAAAATACAATTTCTCCAGCCGCACAAGCGGCAGGGAAATTCCCAGACCAAAAGAAATGGCAGCCCCCAGCAAAAACAACGAACGCAACATTGATATATATCCAACCTTTGATTGATGAGGGATTATACAGTATTTGAACAGCAAAAGCATGCTGTGCCAATCTAGGGTCAGGACCCATTAATTAAAACCATTCTGCGGCACTGACTTTGTTTCTGGAAAGACGCAAACCCGCAGGAAGTCATCTGACTTTCAAGGGCTTACAACGTATCCAGAGGCAAAGTCAGTGACGCCCGCAGGGTTTGACAAGGAGGGCACGCCTCCTGGTAATAAATGCTCGAAAAGGCACCCGGATATATTTGGGCCTGTTCTTGCGCTTTCTTATCAGTATTCGAACCCTCCTTGTCAAACACAATGGCGTTAATTAATGGGTCCTGACCCTAGATGATAGGTAAGGGCCAGGCTGATACAGTGCCGAAGTGGGCCCCTCGGCAATTCCAGCCCCGGATCAAGCAGAATGGCTCGTTTCTTTTCAAATTCCAGTTGATCACAATAATGTAATCTGAACGTATCGACCAAAGTTGTCTGGCAATGAACATACAGCCCAAGCCTGGAACCGTTTTTTGTCTGGCCCATCCGGATTGTCGTACCTGCGCCGGTCTGCTTTACAAGATAGGCAGGCTGGTTCCATTTCAACATTTCGCTTAACGGACCAACTTCAGGTAATTGCGAAGCTGTTTCATAAACCAGGCCACGAAGTTCCAGTCCGGCACGCCGGACTTCTTCGCTCCAGCTATCTATCACCGCCCTGACCTCAGGCTCAATTTGCTCTGATATTTGTTCATTGTCACATAAAATCATATCCAGCCCCGACCCGATTGAACTGGACCACTATCAACCAACTGATGATAATTCACAACACAAACAAAAACCTCTCCTGACAGTTTTATCAGTAGAGGCTTGATATCCAGTTCCCTGAAAATGGGGATTCAAGTTTTGATCAGGCGATAGTGACTGTCAGCCGATCATCACAGAATGGTCGACATGCGGCTCTTCTTCCTCAACAATGATGGAATTGCCATCACGGGCTTCTTTCAGCTGAATTTTGTTGAGTTCTTCATCGGCTTCATCAAGAGCTTCCTGCGCGCCGGTGCGTTTTTCATTCAGATCACGAATTGATTCCAGCAGGTTATCACGCCTCTGGACTGCAGCTTTTGCGAAAGTGGGGTAGGCGAAATGGGCGGGATCAGATATTCCGGCCTTTTCTTCCTCAAACTTGATCTGGGAATCCAGATCGTCCGCCATGCGCTGGAATTCGGCAATCATCATATCGATCTGCGCCAACTGACGGGTTTTGTCCTCTACCTGAAAATGCTTCAGTCGAAGCAGGTTGCCACGCGCCTTCATACTCAAAACTCCTTGAATGCGTCTCAGTTCTACCGGCAGCAAAAACACAGCAACCGACATCATGTTCCATTTTTCCGATATGCCTGATCTGAAACCGAACCATGGAATTTCAATCCATGTATAATAACAAATCCGCATACCGGCCTGAATGAGGTAACCAATTGTTTACCCGCCTTCTTAAGCATAAACCTTAGGGATTAAGGAGCGGTAAACTCGGCTATGAATCATTTCAAACAGGTTGACAGGTGGTCCGGTTAAGCGCCTGTCTAACATCCGGGCAGTTGTCGCAGGTCTGAATATTGCATTTAATTCATATAATTCAACGGCTTAACATAAAATTTCAGTGATTGCCTGGTTTAATCCCGATAAAATCCATCAGCCTCTCGAAACCATTGGAAATTTGATTCTGGCAACTTTTTGTTTACCAAACCTGTAAATAAATCCGACTGGCATGATTATTTGCTGTGTTTTTTCTCAATCTCGGCACTCTGCCGAATTTTTAACGCGCCGGAATAACTGCTTTCAAAATTAACGTTTCAACGAGTCGGAAGAGTCACTTATTACCGTTTCTTAACAGTTTGCATTAACATCTCCAGTATTTTTATAATTATATTTCAATAAGTTAAGTTTGAGATCTTAAAAAATTAATAACTTGCAAAGATGAATCACAATTTGTTAACCATTATCGGGCAATTTGGGATGGATGATTCATATACTCGCAGGCGTTTAGCCTTTCAGGCAAAACCAGGCGGGCATTTTTAGGCCATAACCGTGACAACGCGGCAAAACAAAGGGGATTGGTAATGCGTGTATTGCTGATTGAAGACGACAGCGCTACCGCTCAGAGCATCGAGTTGATGCTAAAGTCCGAGAGTTTCAATGTGTATACAACGGATCTGGGTGAAGAAGGGGTCGATCTGGGCAAACTATATGACTATGACATTATATTGCTCGATCTGAACCTGCCGGATATGTCCGGATATGAAGTTTTAAGAACGCTAAGATTATCGAAAGTCAAAACCCCAATTCTGATTCTTTCCGGTCTGGCCGGTATCGAGGATAAAGTGCGCGGCCTTGGTTTTGGTGCAGACGATTATATGACCAAACCGTTTCACAAGGACGAACTGGTTGCACGTATCCACGCAATTGTCCGTCGTTCCAAAGGCCATGCCCAATCGATCATCACGACGGGTGATCTGGTGGTGAACCTTGATGCGAAAACCGTTGAAGTCAACGGACAACGTGTTCACCTGACCGGCAAAGAATACCAGATGCTTGAACTTTTATCCCTGCGTAAAGGCACAACTCTCACCAAAGAAATGTTTCTGAACCATCTTTACGGCGGCATGGATGAGCCGGAACTCAAGATTATTGATGTTTTTATCTGCAAATTGCGCAAGAAACTGGCATCGGCTGCCGGCGGTCTTAATTACATCGAAACCGTTTGGGGACGTGGATATGTGCTGCGTGAACCCGAAGGGATGGAACTGGCCGAAAGCGCCTAAATCCTTTTTCCAGATCACAAAAACAAACCCCGCGGTTTTCCGGCGGGGTTTTTTATTACCCAATTCCCTCTGCGCTACACAAAATACAAAGTAATTTGAGCCTGCTACAGCCGCACATATTCGCGTTCACCGGACAAATCAGCCGGAAGAAAACAATGTAATCCAATCGGAAAAAACTCGCACTCAGGCAGCAGCAGCCTCAATACCTACATTCACCAGGCCATTGAGGAGGATATCTCTGGTAAAAGGCTTGACAATATAACCGTGGCATCCGGCCCGTTTGGCTTTCGTCATCTCTGACAAAATAACCTCACTGGTGCAAAACAGCAGTTTGGTATTTTCAGAATCTTTTAGAAATTTGAACTGGGTGATAAATTCAACGCCGTTCATTCGAGGCATTTCAGAATCGACAATTATCGCATCAGGCATGTTGACATTGCACTTTTCCAGAGCATCCAGGCCATCAGTCGCCTCAACAATCACATGGCCCATGCCTTCAAGAATACGGCGCGCAACCTTTCTGATTACCGGTGAATCATCGACGATCATAAATATTTTCATGATTGCTCCTTGCCACTGTTTGGATCAATATCATCATTATCCAAACGCTCGACAGAAATTGGTTGACTTCACCTTACCAAATTGCCGTATAGAAATTGTTTAATGAAAAAGGCCTTTACCTGCAAAATATATAAACATCGTTAGCAGAGTGTTAAACCAGGGTCAGGACCCATTAATTAGCGCCATTCTGTTAATTAGTGGGTCCTGACCCTGGGTCGCATCTCAGAAAGGCGCGTAGTGACTGATTTTTCCAGAACAAAATCCCTGTTTCATTTACCTGAGGGAATGGTCTATCTGGATGGTAACTCCCTTGGACCATTACCGATAGCTGCTGAAAAACACCTCCTCAATACATTGCGCAATGAATGGGGAGAATTGTTGATAAAGGGCTGGAATGAAGCCGGATGGATGAACAAACCCAATCAACTGGGCGACCGTCTGGCGAAAATGCTGGGCGCACCACCTTCCAGCATTATGTTGGGTGATACCTTGTCAATCAAGGTCTATCAGGCGCTCGCCGCAGCGCTGGATCTTGCCGGGGAACGAAAAATTATTCTGTCTGATACAGGAAATTTCCCCACCGATCTTTATATGGCCCAGGGCCTGATCCGAAGCCTCGATCGTGACCTGGAACTGGTTCTCAAACAGCCTGAAGAAATCGGGGACAGCCTTGATGAAACGATTGGCGTGTTGATGCTGACCCAGATTGACTACCGTACCGGTCGTATGCACGACATGGCAGCACTGACCGCAAAGGCCCAGGCTCTGGGCATCATTACCGTCTGGGACCTTGCCCATTCCGCTGGCGCAGTGCCAATTGATCTTCGCGCGGCAAATGCCGATTTTGCCGCCGGTTGCACTTACAAATACTTAAATAGCGGCCCCGGCGGCCCGGCATTCATCTATGTCGCGCCAAAACACCAGCAAAATCTCAAACCGGTTCTGGCCGGCTGGCATGGCCATGAAGCTCCTTTCGCCTTCGATCTCGATTACCGCGCCGGACCAGCAATCGAGCGCATGCGGATCGGCACACCGCCGATCCTGCAGATATCTGTTCTGGAATCCGCACTGGATGTCTGGGACGGCGTCGATATGGAAGATGTGCGACAAAAATCAATCGAGCTCAGCCAGCTGTTCATCGAGCTGATTGAACAACAATGCCCGCAATTCACCCTCGCCAGTCCGCGCGATGCCGCCATGCGCGGCAGCCAGGTCTCATTTCAGTTCGCGGAAGGCTATGCGGTAATGCAGGCGATTATCGAGCGCGGTGTAATCGGTGATTACCGCGCACCCGACATCATGCGCTTTGGTTTTACCCCGCTATACCTGGACGAGGACGACATACGCAAGGGCGTCGCCATCATCGCCGATGTGGTCAATTCCGGCCTCTGGAAACGCGATAAATACCGGGCAAAAAAAGCTGTCACCTGAGTCTTTTTCAAATCGCACAAAAATTTCACTTGAAACCATGGGCCATAAAGGGTTATTCCCCTCCTCGGAGAGGTGGCCGAGTGGTCGAAGGCGCTCCCCTGCTAAGGGAGTAGGCGTGTTGAAACGTCTCGAGGGTTCGAATCCCTTCCTCTCCGCCACTTTGTAAAAGCCTGAATCTCTATTTTTACCACGTCTCTATCCATGCTGTCGTGATCAGGGTTGAGGCAACGAGGGCAAATGCGAATTCCACGCCCCCACTTCCCGCCTGCCCCTTCAAACATCGCCAAACCGCTGCTCATAAGCCCTTAAAAACTTGCTGAAGCGCTGGTGGGCGTAGGGGATGAAGCGGATTTTCTGGATTGGTTCGATGGCCAGGGGCAGTGCTGCCATGGCGTATTTGTAGTCCGACATCATCAGCATGTTTTTTGTCTCCTGCAGCAATTTGTCAAATTCGCGTTGCCTGGCCTGCGGCGTTTCAAATTCGGCATTGTCCAGATAAGAATTGATCAGCATGCCGAATTCCCGGTCACCGAATTGCGGCTCCGCAATGCGAAAATAGGGATATTCGGGTTGCTGGTGGCGCATTACCGTCTCGGCAAACGGGTTTGAGAAATCATAGGCCTTGTGATTGAGGCAGGAGAATTCAAAATCAAGCAGTTTGATGTCGCCGTTGTCCAGCTTCATGATGTTGCCGTGATAGGTGTCATTGTGGCAAAAGGTCAAATCCCCCGGCGGCAGGCAGCGTTTCACCTTTGCCAGGGTTCGCGGGCTGTAGATTTCGCGCAGTTCCTCGCACAGGCGTTGCTCGTTCGGCGGGAAAACACTGACCTTTTCTTCCAGCACATGCCTGGCTATCTGCCCCCACTGGTTGTGCAGCATCTCAAAGAACATTTTGTCCGGCAGACCGGGTGGGCTGAGCTGGTGAAAGCGGTAGAGTTCATTGGCAATCTTGCGCAGGATTTCAGCATCAAACAGTTCCTCGGCTTCCAGCGTGCGCCCCTGATAGAAGGCTTCGATGCGGCAGGTCTCGTCATAGTGGTGACAATGGGCGGCGATATTGTTCGCCCCCAGAGACAGGAACACCTGCTTTTCCGTTTCAAAATCAAGGATTGCGTTGTCTTTGCCTTCCAGGCGACGGTACAACACGGCCTCAGGCTGTACCGGCTGCACAGACTTTTTCGATCGTATTCCCATGGTAAAAGAGGAAAAGCCCTTCGGATCATCCATCTCAAAATCCGCCATCGAAAGATCAGCCCATTGCGGGAACAGCCTTTGACATTGTTCAAATATGTCTGCTTTCATAAGGTTCTTCTCCCGTTTGCTTTTTGCTGGCGCCGGTGAATTGTCTCAATCCTGTTGGACGCGATAAGCTTTAAAACCGCTAATCTGAAAATGCGCCAGCTTGACTGATTTTGCCAGCATATTGAATTCATTATCCGGCAATTTCCTGGGCAGTGCAACGTCTTCCTGGCATCACCCTGTGCCGGCTGCCGGGATTGGTCGACCCGTTGGGCGCAACCGCTGGTACAACCGGGAAATGTCGGGTACAATAATCCCTTTGCCAGACAAACAGGCGAACCCGGACCATGATGTACGACATTATCCTCCATGCTTTTGCGACTTTGTTCGTGATTATTGATCCACTCGGCCTGGTTCCTGTATTCATCGGGCTGACGGCGGGAGCTGATGAGGCCCACAGGCGGATGATGGCCGTCAAGGGCGTTCTGATCGGCGGCGGTGTCCTGTTTTCCTTCGCCCTGTTCGGAGATGAGGTTTTGGTCGCTCTGGGCATTGGCCTGCCGGCATTTCGCGTCGCCGGAGGGATCATGCTGTTCCTGATTGCCACCGAGATGGTCTTTGCCAGGCGCACGGCACGGCGGGAACGTTCAGCGGAAGAGGCACGCAAGGAGCAGGCCCCCGAGGACATTTCAGTATTTCCCCTGGCCATCCCGATCATGGCCGGGCCGGGTGCCATTACCTCGGTATTGCTGCTGATGAGCAACCACCAGGAGAATTTTCGTGCGCAGGCGGCGGTGTTGGCGGTTCTCGCCTTTGTCCTGACTGTTTGCCTGATTTTGTTCCTGATCACCAGGCATATCGAAAAAGCCCTGGGTAAAACCTTCACCACCCTGCTCTCGCGATTGCTCGGCGTTTTACTGGCGGCACTTGCGGCGCAATATGTCATGGACGGGTTACGGGCAGGACTATTGAACTGATCCCAGCGGCTGAACAAAAAATGGCGAAGGGTAACGAAATCATTCGCCAGTTGAAAAAACGCCCGGCAGAAAAGTAACAATTTGAAACGTCACAGGCAGATTTGGACCATTTCAAGCTTGCACAGGACTATTGTGCAGTATAGCAGAACACCTTTAAATTGATCATGCAATCAGGAGCGAAAAGCGACCGGCGCCTGTGCGCCGCCCTGGCGGAGGCCGGGCGTAAGCCCGAATAGCCGTGAGCAAAAAAAATTCGGAACTGAATCAAAATAAAGGTGTTCCGCAGTACTGACTACACTTCTGGAAAAACTGTGAACCCGCGGGAATTCGTCTGACTTTCAAAGGTTTACAATGGATCCAGAGGCAAGATTCAGCACCACACTTCAAACAGCAAATCTCAGCGCCTTTGTCAGGACCGATATCTCGCAGTCTGAAAAACCGGGGCTTTCACCATCGACTTCGAGCAGTGCGTTTTCATTAACCCCGGAAGCTGTGATTTTGACCTGCAGTTTAGACCCGCGAAGTGAAATCACTTCCGGCAAACCGATATGGGTACCGCGGTAAACCTTGCCTATTTTACGCGCCAGCCGGATTTTGGACATTGCCCGCAGAGCCACCACATCAAGGAGGCCATCCTGCGGGTCCGCGTCGGGTGCCACCATCATGCCGCCGCCGAAATAGCGACCATTGGCAATGGCGGCCAGCATGATGTCCTCTTCAATAATATTATCATCGACATGAAGACGAATACGCACCGGTTGATAAGACGCAAGTGAGGCAAGGGTCTTGACCAGATAATGCATTTTGCCGGGAAGCATTCGCGAGCTGTCTGAGTGATTGATATTGTGGCAGATCAGGCCCGATAATCCAAAGCTGGCGATATTGAGAAACAACCGCGTGACCTGCTCCCCGTTCGGGAAAAAGTGTTTTAAATTCCCCACATCAATTCGTCGCTCATTACCGGCAACAATCCTGTCTATGACATTTTGCGGATCATCATCCAGCCCGATTGTCCGGCAAAAATCCGAGCCGGTTCCACTCGGCATAATGGCCAAAGCGACATCAGTGGAAATGCGGCCCGATTTATCGATAAACCCGTTGAGGATCTCATTTGCCGTTCCATCACCGCCAACTGCAATGATCAGTCGTGCTCCGTTACCAAGCGCCTCCCTTGCCAACCGTGTCGCATCACCGGGGCCGTTGGTTAAACCATATTCGTAGTCTATCAGCGATGCATTCAGGCGTGAACGAATGTCCGGCCATCTGGCAGCGGTTTTTCCACCGCCGGCCTTGGGGTTTACAATAACGAAAACAGACATCTCATCAAATTCTCTGTGTGACAGAGGGGTAAATCGAATTGATACCAGAACCCGACAGATTTGTATAATATTGCAGAACACCTTTAAAATGATCATGCAATCAGGAGCGAAAAGCGACCGGCGCCTGTGCGCCGCCCTCGCGGAGGCCGGGCGTTAGCCCGAATAGCCGTGAGCGAAAAAATTCAAACTGAATCAATATAAAGGTGTTCTGCTATATCGGCCGATTGGATCACTCACAACACCGGAAAATAGTTTTACCAATTCCCAGTCTCCCAATTGACCCGGCCATCAAATCCATGACAATTTGCCAGTTCACACTGAGGAGCGAAAAACAGCATGGCCGGACCATTAGCAGATGTAAAAATAATCGATCTGACAAGCATGATCTCCGGACCGCTTGCCACCATGACCCTGGCCGATCAGGGAGCGAATGTGATCAAGGTTGAGGCGCCATCAGGTGACCATACCAGACAGGCTTCCGGTAGCCGGGGCGGGTTCTCGGCTTCTTTCCTGAACAACAACCGCAACAAGCGCTCACTGGTACTGGACCTGAAGAAACCGGAAGGTCTGGCCGCTCTGCTGAAGCTTTGCGCCGATGCCGATGTGGTTATCCAGAATTTCCGGCCCGGTGTGGCCGATCGCATTGGCGTGGGTGAAGAAGCCATCCGCCAGATCAATTCCTCGGTGATCTACATGTCAATTTGCGGCTTCGGCTTTGACGGTCCTTATGCCCACCGACCGGTTTTTGATCCTCTGGTGCAGGCGCTTTCCGGTCTGACCACGGTTCAGGCCGGTTCTGATCAGGAAAGGCCCCGCCTGGTGCGCACCATCCTGCCCGACAAGCTGACCGGCATTCAGGCGGCTCAGGCAATTACTGCCGCTTTGTATTCACGCTCGCAAACCGGCAAGGGCCAGCACATCCAGCTCTCCATGCTTGATACGATTATTTCTTTCCTGTGGAGTTCGGATATGGGTGGCCACACCTTTGTTGGCGATGAAACGGAAATCGAACAGGCGCAATCCCTCATCGATCTGGTTTATCATACATTAGATGGCTTCATCACCATAGCCATTCAGCAGGACAAGGACTGGCGCGGCTTTGCCCGGGCGGTTTATCAGACCGGTCTGATTGATGATCAACGTTTTTCAACTCCCCAAATGCGGGAGAAAAACAAAAATGTCAGAATGGAAATCATCCAGCAGGCCGTGACTGGATTTAGGTCCGCTGAGATATTGAAACGCCTTGAGGATGAAGATGTACCCTGTGCCCCGGTATTATCCCGCCGGGCCATGCGCGACAATGAACAGGTGATCGCCAATGATATCATTATCGAAACCAAACATCCGGTAGCCGGCACCCTGCGCCAGGCCCGCCATCCGGCGAAGTTTTCAAACACGCCGACGAAGATTGTTCGCGGCGCGCCAGAACGCGGTGAACACAGTTTTGAATTGCTGACTGAGGCCGGTTTTGACGATGATGCCATCCATCAACTGGAAAAATCAGGTGCGGTATTTCAACACCAGCCGGGAGAACAGAAGTGATCGAGTTTTTTTATGCACCGACACCCAATGGCTGGAAAGTCGCCATCATGCTGGAAGAATGCGGTTTTGACTATCAGACCCGGTTGATACGGTTGGGCGAAGGTGATCAGTTCAAACCATCTTTTCTGCAAATCAGTCCGAATGCGAAAATGCCGGCAATCCTCGATCATGAGGTTGATGGGGAGCCGGTACCGGTTTTTGAATCAGGTGCGATCCTGATCTATCTGGCGGAAAAATCCGGCCGTTTCATGCCAACTGATCCGATTGGCAAAAAGGAAACCCTGGAATGGCTGTTCTGGCAGGTCGGCAATCAGGGACCGATGGGAGGGCAATTGAGCCACTTCGTCAATTATGCGCCTGAGGGTGAGGACTATTCGCGTCAGCGTTATAGCGGTGAATATGACCGCAATCTGGCGGTGCTGGAACGCCGCCTGACAGGTCGTCAATATATCCTGGGGGAATATTCAATCGCCGATATGATCGCTTTCCCCTGGGCCTTCATTGCCAAACCGCTTGGTGCTTCCCTGGATGAATTCCCCAATGTTGCCGACTGGCGCCAGCGCCTGAAACAGCGCCCGGCGATCATCAATGCCATCAACCTGTTCAAGGACAATCAAAACCGCGGCCGCAATACTGCCCAGAACAATTCTCTGCTGTTCAACCAGTCATCAGAGCATTTTAAAACCAAATGAGCCAAATATAGCAGAACACCTTTATAATGATCATGCAATCAGGAGCGAAAAGCGACCGGCTCCGGTGCGCCGCCCCCGTGGAGGCCGGGCGTTAGCCCGAATAGCCGTGAGCGAATAAAATTCAAACTGAATCAAAATAGAGGTGTTCTGCTATAATACCAACTGCCCCTGATAATAACCCCTGTGCAGATCACTCGACATCTCAGGCTTTATCATGCTGAAACAGGTTTTCTGCTTTGCCTTTTGATATAGGAATAATACAGCACCGGAATGACCACCAGGGTGAGCAGGGTTGAGACCAGAATTCCGAATATCAGTGAAACCGCCAGCCCGTTAAAGATCGGGTCATCAATGATGAAAAACGCCCCCATCATCGCGGCAACACCGGTCAGAATAATCGGTTTGGCACGAACCGCCGATGAATTGACCACAGCTTCATACAATTCCACTCCCTCATCAATCTGCTGATTGATGAAATCAACCAGCAATATCGAGTTTCGAACAATGATCCCGGCCAGCGCAATCATCCCGATCATCGAAGTGGCGGTGAATTTTGCACCCAGCAACGCATGACCAGGCATCACGCCAATCAGCGTCAGCGGTATCGGTGCCATAATGATCAGGGGCACAAGATAGGAACGGAATTGAGCGACGATCAGGAAATAAATCAAAATCATGCCAACACCATAGGCAATTCCCATATCGCGAAAAGTCTCAAAGGTTATCTGCCATTCACCGTCCCACTTGATCGACGTTTCAATTGGATTGGCGGGTTGGGAAAACAGATATTGGGCAATCGGCCTTCCCTCTGCTCCGACATTTTTGCTGATTTTCGAATAAATTTCACCCATTGCGTATAGCGGACTGTCGAGTGGGCCTGCCATATCACCCGACACATAGACCACTGGCAGCATATCTTTGTGATGGATCGAGGTTTCACGCGGTTCACGAATTACCGATACGATCTGCGACATCGCCACCAGTGTGCCATTGCGGGCACGCAATTTCAGCGCCAGAACACGTTCAATACCGGCTTTTTCCCCATCGCTTAATTGCAAACGAATGGGAACCGGATATTTAGCTCCGCCCGTATGCAGGTAATTGACATCTTCGCCGCCAATTGCCGTGGAAATCGCTGCAGTTACAGCATTTTGCGAGATGCCAAGAGCCGATGCGCGCTGACGATCTACGGAGATTACCAGACGGTTGGTGGCAGCTTCAACGCTGTCATCAACGTCGACCACATCCTTGGTTTCTTCAAATATCTTGCGGATAATCCCGGCATTGGCAATCTGGCCAGAATAATCAGAACCATAAATCTCCGCCACCAGCGGAGAAAGTACAGGCGGGCCGGGTGGAACCTCGACAACTTTGATATTTGCCGGGGAAAGGGAAAATTCTTGCGATAATAACTGACGCAATTCGATGGCAATATCATGACTCTCGCGATCGCGGTCATGGCTGTCGACAAGATTAACCTGAATATCGCCCTGATGCGCATCCTGGCGCAAATAATACTGACGCACCAGACCATTGAAGCCGACCGGTGAAGCGGTTCCCGCATAAGTCTGGTAGTCAACCACTTCGGGAACATTATCAAGCACGAAGCCAATATTTGACAATACTCCAGCGGTCGCCTCCAGGCTGCTGCCCTCGGGCATGTCAACAACGATCTGTAACTCCGATTTATTGTCAAATGGCAACATCTTCAGGACAACCGCCTGGACAAAACCCAGCGAGGCGGAACCCACGACAAGTAGCAAAAGGCCAAATACAAGGCCATAACGGTTGCCGCGCCGCTTCAAAAACGGCCCAACCAGCCTGTTGAAAAAGGTGTAGATTCCAGTCGGACCTGAACTTTCCGCAGCTTCATGCCCGGCATCGTGTTTTAGCAATTTTGCCGCCAGCCAGGGGGTAATAACAAAGGCGATTGCCAGTGAAATCAGCATGCCCATCGAGGCATTGATCGGGATCGGACTCATATATGGACCCATCAGACCGGTGACAAAAGCCATCGGCATCAATGCGGCAATCACCGTGAATGTTGCGAGAATTGTCGGACCGCCAACTTCATCAACTGCGCGCGGAATCACTTTCCAGATCGAGTCCCTGCTATTCAGTTGCATATGACGGTGAATATTTTCCACGACCACGATTGCATCATCCACCAATATCCCGATAGAAAAAATCAACGCAAACAGTGATACCCGATTGATGGTGAAACCATAGGCAAGTGATGCCAGAAGGGTCGCGGCAAGGGTGGCAACCACTGCGATACCAACCACGAGCGCCGGGCGAATACCCATGGTAAAAATAACCAGAACAACCACAGATCCGGTAGCAAACAGCAGTTTGGTTATCAGCTTTTTTGCCTTGTCATCAGCAGTCGCACCATAATTTCGGGTGATGGTTACTTCGACATTGGCTGGAATAATAACCTGTTTGAGCGCATCAAGCCGTTCAATCAGTTTATCGGCAATATTAACCGCATTGCTCCCTGGTTGCTTGGCAATGGCCAGCGTGACAGCTGGGAACCGCCCGCTGGCATCAATATTCTTGGCATTTGCAAGTTTTCCGGGAACAAAAGTGACATAGGATTTCGGCGCTTCGGCCCTGGCATCAACCTGCGCCACGTCAGACAGATAAACCGGCTTGTCATCATCAACTCCCACCACCAGTTGCCCAACCTCATCGGCTGAAACCAGAAAAGTGCCGGCACGGACAGGGATTTGCATATCGTCACCAGTGATGTGCGCATTCTGGCTTGAAGAATTAGCCGCTTGCAGGGCATGGCGCAGGTCCGCCAGTGCCAGATTGCGCCCGGCCAGTCGCTGCGGATCAATTCTCACATCGACAATTTCACGTGAACCGCCAATCGTTCGGATTTGCCGGGTACCCTTGATGCGCTTCAATTCAACTTCCAGCGAATGGGCAACTTTCAGCAGTTGGGCGGCACTCTGGCTCTCATCCTTGCTCCACAATGTCGCCGTGACAATCGGAATATCATCGATCGATCGCGTTTTGATCAGCGGTTGGGCGACCCCGAGATTTTGCGGCAGCCAGTCAATATTTGAAAAAACCTTGTCATAAAGCCTGACAATCGCTTCCGTTCGATCAAGCCCCACCCTGAACTGGACCGTCAGGACAGACATACCGGGGGTGGATACCGAATAGACATGCTTGATACCGGATATTTCCGACAATACCTGTTCAGCCGGTGTCGAGACCAGATTTTCCACTTCACGGGCACTGGCTCCGGGAAAAGCGATGAACACATTGGCAAATGTGACATTGATTTGCGGCTCCTCCTCACGCGGTGTAACCAGTACGGCAAATACGCCAGAAAGCAACGCTGCAATCAGCAGCAATGCGGTGATTTCAGAACGGACAAAAGCATCGGCAATTTTACCGGACAATCCCAAATTTTCCTGGTTCATTGCGCATCATCCGTCATCGACTTGATTGAAATCACTGCTTCAAGCGGATTTCTGACGATCCTGTCGCCTTGTTTAAGCCCGGACAGCACTTCGACCTGGCCATCAATCAGCCTCCCGACGCGTATCTGCTGCAAATACAGTGAGCCGTTTTCATGCATAAGGTATACCCCTCTCACCTCACCGCGTTTCACCGTGGATTTGTCTGAAACAAACAGCGAACTCTGAATACCTGTCTTGAAAGCGACTTTCAGTAACATTCCGGGAAAAATATTTCGGCTACCCGTGGGCAGAATTGCTCGAATGGTGACCGTATTGGATTTTGCATCGGCGTAGGGGAATATTGTCAGTTTTCGCGCTGTGATGGTTCCACCATCATCATCATGGATAACCGCATTGTTCTCGCGTCTGATGAGATTGGCAAATTGTTGTGGAACAGCCACTTTTACCCGGAGTTCCTCCAGTGAAAATCCGGTCATCAGGGGTTGACCTGGAGAAGCAAGTTCGCCAACCTGAACATGCCGCCCGACAACGATGCCCTCATAGGGAGCCTTGATAATTGTGTAGGCAAGTTGTTCTTTCGCTTGCTCAACCGCTGCCCTGGCCGCTCCCGAACGCGCTTTCGCCGTTTCATAACTGGCTTTGGCATCATCAAATCTGGCCTTGGCAACAGTGCCGCGCTGATGGAGTTTTTCAACCCTGTCCAGTACATCCTTCGCGCCGGTCCTGATCGCTTCAGCGGCTTTCAGGGAATTTTCAGATTGCAGCAATCTGGCCTTATGTTCCCCATCATCAAAGCGCATGATGATGGCGCCTGAAGGGACCTGATCGTCCACGTCAAAAATTATCTCGGTAACCCGTCCTGATGTTTGCGCGGAAATTGTCGAGCGATTGATTGCCTCAACCACCCCGTCAAATAATCTCACATTGTCAATATCGCGTTTTGTAACGATATCGGTAACCAAACTGCTTTGCGCAGCAAATCCGGATTCCGGCGCTACAATGACAAGTGTGCTCAATAATGCGGCCGTCAAGATTGATCTGATCATCGGATAGAAAGTCCTGTATAAAAATTGAATTTCGCCACTACATAATTTGTGCAAATGTTGATAAATTCATATTCAAACATATGCATATAATAATATATTACAAGAGAATTTTATAATCAAGGAATATTATCCTGGATATGTCCCCTGAACCATCATTACTCGCTGATATGATACTATCAATTTTGCCTATGATAAATTAGTTTCAAAAATACCGTAAGACAACCGATATTGAAGGTAGCGACATGAAATTTGATCATCCATTCTATTTTTTAAGACATGGAGAAACCCAGTGGAACAAGGACCGCATGACCCAGGGGCAACTGGATGCAAAGTTGAATTCCAAGGGAATCCTGCAAGCTGAGCGGGCAGCTGATATTCTCCGCAACGAACCAATAGAGCGCATTGTCTCCAGTCCTCTTTCTCGCGCCAGGCATACCGCTGAGGCAGTAGCACTGCACCACGATGTGGAAATCCGCTTTGATGATGAACTGATGGAATGCAATCTTGGTGATCATCAGGGTAATCCCCACGGGACCTGGTTGCCCGAATATTGGACCGGCCGGTATGATCCGCCGAATGGAGAAACCTATTCTGTTTTCTGCCAGCGTGTCTGGCAGGCAATGCAGCGCGCAGTGGCTCTGGGGCCAAATACGCTGATTGTCGCCCATGGCGGGTTGTGGATTGCGGCACACGAATATGTCTCGGTATTCCCGGCGTTAAGACCAATGCCAAATGCGTTGCCGATACAGGTCACACCACAAGAAGAATCCTGGCATTGTGAAATTCTCGAAAAAGACTGAACCTTATTTGTACCGGTCAAAAATCCGTTGCATATGCTCGGCAAACTGATCGGAATTAAACCGGGGATCGCTGTCACTTGGTATTTTCAAAATACCGTTATACCGCATCACCGGTCCGTTCGGACCCTTCAGTAATCCGCGCGCAAACCCCATCCGCTTTGTTTTCTGGATGAGCTCGGTTTCCGTCTGCATCCAGTCCCCCAGATGTCCGGCTCTTATGAAATCAAAGTTATTATTGATACTTGGCGCAAAACTCAGCAACCGGCAATTCCAGCAAACGGAAAACCCGATCGCCATATCAACTACCGTCATCATCAATCCGCCATGGCAGATTCCGCCGGGATTGAGATGATGCTCCAATACCCGGAAACCCAGTTCACAGGAATCCTTTTCAAGCTTCCAGTAAATCGGGCCTATGTGGTCAACGAATCCGGCACCAACTTCAAAATCGGTAAATCCATCCGGCGCACCGGAAGATTTTGTGGTTTGTGGAGAATCAGTCATCCGCCCAATGTTATGGATTTTGATTACGCTTTCAAGCAATAAGGCAAAATATGTCTTCTAATCTTTAGATGCACACTCAATATTCCCACTACAAGTCTTTCACCAGCCGCAAGCCATCATAAATTGCCGCATGGGTATTTCGCGCGGCGACAGCATCGCCAATCCTGAACAATTGAAAACCGCCATTGTCATTGTTACCAGCCAATTGCGGCTGGCCATTGATGAAGGCCTCATGATCCAGCACACCAAGATTGGATGACAGTGGTTTGAGATCAAAATACAACTGATCCAGCGGTATAGTGCCATGATTGATGACAATCTGGTCAAAACTGCGTTGCTTTGTCAGATCACTGTAATCACTGCCGATTGTTGCATTAAGCCGGTTACCATCCCGCGCAACACTTTTCAGGCGATAGGTGACGGTAAAGGTTACTTCCTTGTCTTGCAGGAAACGCATATAAGGCACCAGGTTCATCGCCATCACTTCCGGGGCGAAGCTTCTGTCTGGCGTCATGATTTCAACCCTGGCACCGGTATCGGCAATTTTCTCTGCCGCTTGCAATGCGGCATGGTCACCCGCATCATCATAGATCAGGACATCCTGTCCGGGTTTGACATCTCCGGAAATGATATCCCAGCTTGAAACCACCAGATCATCACCCTCATCCAGCACCTGCGTATCGGGCAGGCCGCCGGTGGCAATGATCACCACATCCGGTGACTGGGCCACAATATCCTCGATTTCAGCCCAGCGATTGAAGTGAAAGATGACATTGCGTTTTTCACATTGCGCCATGCGCCATTCGATGATTGATATCATTTCGGCGCGCCGTGGATTTTTCGCTGTCAGACGCACCTGACCACCCGGATCACCTGCCGCTTCAAACACAACCACTTCATGCCCCCGGGCAGAGGCAACCCGCGCCGCCTCAAGGCCGGCCGGGCCGGCACCGACAATAACGACTTTTCTGGCACTATCCGCCTGGGTAATTTCATGCGGCATGGTCAGTTCCCGCCCGGTTGCCGCATTGTGCATGCAAAGCGCATCGCCAGCCTGATAAATACGATCAAGACAATAAGTGGCGCCGACGCAGGGACGAATATCATCTTCACGCTTTTCAATAATCTTGCGTACCAGATGCGGGTCGGCCATATGGGCCCTGGTCATGCCGACCATATCCAGCAGACCCGATGCAATGGCGTGTCGGGCGGTTGCTACATCAGGTATTCTGGCAGCATGGAAAGTCGGCATGCCGGTAATTTTGCGAATCTCACCGGCAAAATCCAGATGCGGCGCACTCTTCATGCCCTGAACAGGAATGACGTCAGTCAAGGCCGGATCCGTATCGATGTGACCACGAATAACATTGAGAAAATCAACCTGCCCGCTGTCCTTCAGCAGTTTCGAAATCTCTACACCTTCCTCGGCTGAAATTCCCCCTTCGCTCACCTCATCAGCCGTGTATCGCACCCCTACAATAAATTCATCCCCAACCCGCTTGCGGATAGCATCCAGCACTTCAAACGTGAACCGCAGACGATTATCAAGCGAACCCCCGTAAGGTTCTTCAAGTGTATTGGTCAAGGGCGACCAGAACTGGTCCATCAAATGGCCATAGGCCTGCAACTCAATGCCATCGAGACCCGCCGCCTGCATCCGCTCGGCTGCATCGGCATAATCAACAATAATCCGGGCAATATCCCAATCCTCGATTTGCTTGGGAAAAGCCCGATGTGCTGGCTCCCGGGAGTGGGAAGGTGAGACCACTGGCAGCCAGTCACCCTTGTTCCAGCCGGTTCTGCGCCCCAGATGGGTCAATTGAATCATTACCGCGCAGCCGTGCTCATGGCAGGCATCGCTGACCTTTTTCATCCAGCCAACCACTTCATCCTTATAGGCAAGTATGTTGTTGAATACTGGCGGGCTGTCCCTTGATACCGCCGCCGATCCGGCAGTCATCGTCATCGCCACACCCGCTTTTGCCCGTTCCTCATGATAGGCGCGATAACGGTCTTTTGGCATCCCGTCTTCAGGATAGGCCGGTTCATGGCTGGTAATCATGATCCGGTTCTTCAAGGTCAGGTGCTTTAACTGATATGGTTGCAGCAACGGGTCTTTTGACATTTTCCAGCTTTCTGTTCGAGATTTGTTTCTAAAACCAGGCATCTTCCATCGATGCCTTGCGCCTTGCGACAAAATCCTTCAATTGCTCATCCATCGCGCGATCCATTGGCGGGGCCTGATATTCAGCCAGGATTTGTTTCCATTTTCGGTTGGCCCGCACCATCGAATCGTCACCACCCTGTTCAAGCCATGATTCGTAGCGTTGATCATCGTTGATGGAACTGTCCCAGTAGGCGGTTTCATAATGGGAAAGTGTGTGTCGGGTACCAAACATGTGCGCACCGGGACCGCCTTCTCTCAATGCATCTATTGCCAATGTATCGTCATTGACCGCAATGCCGCCAAGATAGGTATGCAATGCACCGCAAATATCCGTATCAAGGATAAATTTTTCATAGGACATCGACAACAGGCCATCGAGAAATCCGGCAGAGTGCAGAATATAATTGCCACCACATTGTATTGCCGACATCATCGACATCATTGCCTGGGTCATCGCCTGGCCATCAGGCAGCTTGGAGGTGGAAAAATTTCCTGCACAACGCAAAGGTAAATTGAGTCGCCGCGCCAGCTGTCCCATCACCAGAGAGCCAAGAGCTGGTTCCGGCGTGCCGAATGTCGGACTGCCGGAGCGAAGCGAAGTGGTTGAAATAAACGAACCAAGAATTGCCGGAGCACCCGGGCGCACAAGTTGGGTCAGTGCGCATCCAACCATCGATTCAGCCAGTCCCTGGGCAATGGTTCCCGCCATCGTCACCGGTGATACCGCCCCGCCCAGCAGGAAGGGTAAAAGAATTGAACCCTGATTTGCTGCCGCATAGGCACGAATTCCCTTGGTGGATATTCCGTCCCAGATCAGCGGCGAGGTTGAGTTGAAATTGCCGATGATCACACAATTGTCTTCGACAAATTGCGAACCGAACAGAATTCGGCACATTTCAATACTGTCCTCGGCACGTTCCGGAGCCGTGATCGAACCTAAAAATGCCCTGTCCGAATAACGCATATGGGCATAGACCATATCAAGATGACGTTTATTCACCGGGATATCTGTGGGTTCACAAATGGTACCACCTGAGTGATGCAGCCAGGGACTGGACTGGGTAATTTTGACAAAGTTTTCAAAATCATCAAGCGTGCCGTAGCGCCGTCCTTTATCGATATCCATAACAAACGGCGAGCCATAGGAGGGCGCAAACACCATCGCATCACCACCGATCTCAACTGACCGGGCCGGGTTTCGTGCATGCTGGGTAAACCGGCCGGGAGCCGTTTTCAGAATTTCCCTTATCATGCCGGGTTCGAACCTGATGTTCCATGAATTACCGGAAACTTCACGAACTTGACCGCCTGCCTTATCAAACAGTTGAACCGATTCGAAGTCATCATCTATTTCAATGCCTATTTCGGCAATAATTCTATCCGCAGCCTGTTCAATTTTTACCAGATTTTCTTCATCCAGAATTTCATAAGGTGGAATTTTCCGAGTAATGAAGGGAACTTCAAGGTGTCTGTTTTCACCCGCACCACCCTGCCGCTCCAACAGCTTTGCCGACCGCCCACGCGATTTCCTGGTCCGTGCAGATGTAGCAGCCATCACCTTCCATCCTCTTTTGATGAAAACGCTATTTATCAAGTGCTTCCACGCATGTGACAATGATACATTAGCAATCTCGACATACATGTCAATTTAATAAACACTCATGTCAATTTATTTGCAAACCCAACGGTATTCTGCTAGTTGCTGGGTAATGGCAAAACGACTTGAAAAAAAGAACAAAGGCTGGCGCGGCTCTCGCGATTTCTGGCTCGACGCAGCCTACGATTTGTTGATAGAATCAGGCGTGGATGCAGTAAAAGTCATGCCCATGGCCAAATCTCTGGCCATATCACGCACAAGTTTCTACTGGCACTTCGAAGACCGCGATGCACTTCTTGATGCGCTGGTTCAGCGCTGGAAAGACAAAAATACCGCAAACCTGATATCCCAGACAAAAGTCTATGCAGAAACCATCACCGAAGCGCTTCTAAACCTGTTTGACTGCTGGATTGATCCCGGACTGTTTGATGCACCTCTGGATTTTGCAATTCGCAACTGGGCGCAAAGCACAGATAAATTAAAGCGGATTAACGAGCAAAGTGACCGCGAAAGAATTGCCGCCATTCGCACGATGTTTTTGCGTTTCGGTTATGACCCGGAACAGGCTGAGACCCGGGCTCTCACCGTTTATTATACCCAGGTCGGTTATATCTCGATGATGGTTGATGAACATCTTCTGCAGCGCATCAGCAAAATGCCCGCTTACGTCGCAATTTATTCAGGGCAATCCCCCACACAATCAGAAATTTCCCGCTTTCTGGCACGACATAAATTGCAGATGCAGCGATGAGGCAACAGCCGGTCAAAAAATCCAGCTCATTCAAACACCGCTTCAGCCTGCATCGCCAGTTGCCCTTCCCAATTCTGCGCCCAGAGTTTGGTTGTCCCGTCCTGATTCTGACCGGCAATGGCAAAGCTGCTGGTGTCAAACAATGGGCTGATGGCGCGAAACTTGAATGATTTAAGTAGGCGTTGAGGATTATTGTGAACAGCCATATCAACAAGCAATGTCGCTGTTAGCGGTCCGTGAACCACCAGGCCTTCCAGCCCTTCGACCCGCATGCAATAGTCACGGTCATAATGAATCCGATGGCCATTGAAAGTAAGTGCCGAATAACGAAACAGCATCACCGGGTCCGGTGATATGATACGCTTCCAGTCTGCTTTGTCTGGCGCGTCGGGTGGTTTGGGAGGCCTTACTCCAGGTAAAGAATGTTCCCGATAAACAATGTCATGCTCTTCACTCAGGCACAATTCGCCAGCAACCGTGAATTCATGCAATACCGTTACAAAGCACAAACTGCCGGATTGGCCATTTTTGGTTCTGATATTCCTGATTGTCGATTTCTTTTTAACCTGATCCCCGATTTTCAGAGGGCGCAGAAACTGCAATCGCCCCCCGGCCCACATCCGCCGCGGCAATTCTACCGGTGGCAGGAAACCGCCCAGTTTTGGGTGTCCGTCGCGACCCAGTTCATCCAGCGGTGCTGATGTCGGAAAATACAGCCAATGCCAGAGCAATGGCAATTCGTCACCTTTTGCAAGATGATCAATCTCACTTTTTTCAGAAGAATCGATGATGGTCTGCATCCCTCGAGCCTGACGCACATCAATAATATCCGAATTTTCCTCAACCCTGCCTATCCAGGCAGAAAACCCGTTGTCGTCATTTCCCTGATCGTTCATATCAGTTCATCCCGATCCATGAATTCAGTTCGTATTTTTTCTGTATGTTCTCCCAGTTCAGGAACACCTGTTCCCTCTCTGGCCTGATATCCCCGCCATCGGGCAGGTTGTGCTGGAATTGTTAAATTTTCACCTTCACTGGTGCGCACGTTAATTCTTCTCAGAGCAGCATGTTCAGACAGTCCACTTACAGAATTAATTCTTCCCTGGGCAATTGATGCTCCGACAAGTCTGGCACGAAATTCGTCTGCATTCAGACGGCTGATAATGCCATTGATGCATTTGTCCAGCTCTTCCCGATTGGCAACACGCGCCATATTCGTTGAAAACATTTCATCAATGGCAATGTCAGCATTACCAAGCACAACCTCGCAAAACCGGTGCCATTCCCGCTCATTTTGGATGGATATGACGGTGCTGATCCCATCACTTGTCTGATAGGCTCCATAAGGCGCGATGGAGGGATGTTGCAGTCCCTGCCTGGTTGGCGGACCCATTCCATAATCATTGTGAATTAAAGGAACGCACATCCATTCCGCAGCCACATCAAACAATGAGATTTCAAGCTCGGATCCCCTGCCGGTTCGCGCGCACAATAACAAAGCTTCCAGAATTGCCGCATGGGCGGCCATACCTGCACCTATATCACAAACCGATACACCAATTCTTCCCGGTTCATTGATACCGCCAGATATATCAACAAGACCGCTTTCTGCCTGCACGAGAAAATCATAGGCCTTCATATCGGCCATTTCCTCACTGTCACCATAACCGGATATATCGCAGGTAATCAGCTTTGGATGACATTTTCTTAACCCATCCATATCAAAACCCGCCCGCACCAATGCGCCCGGGGCCAGATTTTGAACAAAAACATCTGCGCTGGCAATCAACCGGTCAAGCAGCAATTTGTCATCTTGCTGCTTGAAATCCAGAACCAGTGATTCCTTGCCCTGGTTAACCCAGACAAAATAGGAGCTCTCACCTTTCGCCGCCTTGTCATAACCACGTGCAAAATCTCCACCCGGACGCTCAATCTTGATAACCCTGGCACCGGCATCCGCCAGTCGCGCTGTACATAAAGGTGCTGCAACCGCCTGCTCGACCGAGACCACAAGAACACCCTGCAGAGGCTTTTCCAGTTGGCTGGCTGGTGACTTCATCTGTGTCATTTACTCAGTAACTCCTGGGAAGACCGAGTTCTCGCTCCGCAATATAACTCAATATCAGATTGGTCGATATCGGCGCGATCTGGTAGAGGCGTGTTTCTCTAAATTTTCGTTCAATATGATATTCCCGGGAAAATGAGAACCCACCATGGGTCTGCATGCATGCATCTCCCGCCGCCCAGCTGGCTTCCGCCGCCAGCAATTTTGCCATATTGGCCTGAATCCCGCAGGATTCACCAGCATCAAACCGGTCTGCCGCATCATCAACCATGAGGCTGGCCGCCTGGGTCTGCGCAAAAGTCTTGGCCAAGGGAAACTGAACCCCCTGATTGGCTCCTATCGGCCTGCCGAAAACCTCCCGTTCCTTTGCATATCGGGTTGCCTTGTCAATAAAATATCGGGCGTCCCCGATGCATTCTGCGGCAATAAGTATTCGCTCGGCATTCATCCCGTCAAGAATAACCTTGAACCCTTCATCCAGTCTGCCCAGCAGATTGGCCTCGGGCACGAACAGATCATCAAAAAACAATTCACAGGCATGATGGTTGATCATCGCCTTAATCGGTTTGACTGTCAGACCATTGTCCACCGATACGTTGAGATCGACAATAAACGCTGACAAGCCATGAGTTTTTTTGTTGCATTCATCAATCGGAGTAGTTCTGGCCAAAACAACCATCAAATCAGAATGCTGAACCCGGCTTATCCATACTTTCTGTCCTTTGATATTAAAACCGCCATCGACTTTTGCGGCGAAGGTTCGTAATTTGGTCGTATCAGATCCTGTTGTCGGTTCGGTCACACCGAAACTCTGCAATCGTAATTCTCCTGACGCAATTTTTGGCAGATATTCCTGTTTCTGCTGTACCGATCCGTGGCGAAGCAGAGAACCCATCACATACATCTGGGCATGGCAGGCACCCGGATGGGCGCCGTTGAGACTGAGCTCCTCGAGAATTCCACACGCATGACGGATGCCCAGACCCATACCGCCATATTCTTCGGGAATTAACGCGGTCAGGAAACCTGCCTCGGTCATTTCAGCGACAAACTGTGTCGGATATTCCTGATTTTCGTCAAGTTTTTGCCAATAGGTTTCACCATAGCGTGCACAAAGAACCGCGACCGAACGCCTGATTTCTTGCATTAGTTCCGCATCATATGACATATCAACCTGCTCCACCTGTCTGTATTAATTTGAACAGGCCTTATCAGAAGCAGCAGGTCAAGAAAATAGCATGAATTCTGTTCAGTAAAATTATTAACTCCCTGAACACATTTCATTTCCGACCTGTTGAATTAGAGCATTTCCGGCTTAGGTTGAATCATTTAACTGGTCTTTCACGTTTGCTGGCAAGGCATGCATTGCAGGGTGCACCATCTTCTCTACTACCGCAATGTGTGATCCTTCGATTCAAGAGCGCATATTACGCCGCGCAGTTCAGCAAGCCCCCGCAAGCGGCCGATCATCGGATATCCGGGAGGGTTGCAACGCTTTGCATCTGACAACAATTCGTGACCATGGTCAGGGCGCATTACAATCTGCCAGTCGAGGCGTCCTTCTGTCCGGCGCCGGTTTTCTTCATCCAAAATGGTGCCAATGAGATTCACCATATCTGTGTCACCGGCAAGATGTTGAGCTTCTTCGAAGGAGCCGTCTCGCTCAGTTGCGACGTTGCGAAGATGTGCAAAGTGGATCCGATCGGCAAATTGGCGTGCAATTGCCTGAACATCGTTGGCAGGATCTGCACCCAGAGATCCTGCGCACAGGGTTAAACCGTTTGATTGCGAGTCCACGGCGCACATAATCCAGGCAATATCTTCGGCATTTGAAACGATACGAGGCATTCCAAGAATGTCGCGAGGCGGATCATCTGGATGAACACAAAGACGGATACCCAATTTTTCAGCTGCTGGTACTACCTCGACAAGAAACCTTTTGCAGTTTTCGCGCAGATCGTCCTCTGTCAGATCATCATAAAACTTCAATGCTTCACGCAACCCGTCAATATCGTAGCGATCGAAAGCACCCGGTAATCCAGACATGATCGCATTCAAAAGAGCGGTACGGCTTGCTTCAGTCGAGGATTTGAACCATGCGGCAGCACGCGGCAACACCTCAGCCGGATAATCGTCAACAGCATCCTCGCGCTCCAACATGTAAATCTCGAATGCAGCCATCCGAACGGCATCAAACCGAAGACATGTGCCGCCACCTTGAACTGGAGCATTGAGATCGGTCCGGGTCCAATCCAGCAATGGCATGAAATTGTAGCAAACAGCACCAACCCCCTCAGCAGCCAGATTTGCCAGAGACTGGCGATAGTTGGCAAACATCGATGACAAATCCCCGTCCCCACGTTTGATGCGTTCGTGCACCGGCAGGCTTTCGGCCATGACCCAGGTGAATCCGGCATCCTCGATCTGCTTTCGTCGCGAAGCGATTAATTCGCGGGTCCAGACCTCACCATAAGGAATTTCGTGTAAAGCGGTGACGATCCCTTCCGCTCCGGTTTGAGCGATCTCACCGAGTTGAATATTGTCATAGGCTCCATACCAACGCCAGCTTTCAATCATCCAATCTCTCCTACAGCTCTCCGGGCGCCAACGGTCAAGAGACGTTCATAAGCCGACTTAACGCGCGGCTCAATTGCCGTGGCAAAATCAGTTGAAAATACCTCCCGTACCCCCAACAATGCCAATGCCTTGTCCCCACCCTTCTCATTTCCCGACACAGTGTGCAATAATTCGCTCAATGGGTCGCGAACGTCGATGGGTGCACCTTTCTCATCAACGCCGCCGACATATCTCATCCACGCAGCCACAGCCAGGATCAACCCTGGGCTTTTTCGCCCGGCTGCAATGTTGTCGCTTAGAGTGGACAAAATTCGTTGTGGCAACTTCTGACTGCCGTCCATTGCGATCTGCCATGTCAGGTGCCGGATCGATGAATTGGCGTAGCGGATAAACAAATGCCCCGCATAGTCCTGAAGATCAACATCCGGTGGTGGTTTCAGCGCCGGGATGATTTCTTCAGTCCACAGATATTTCACGAATTTTTCGAATACCCGATCCTCCGCTACCTGTGAAATTGTCTCGTGCCCCGCCAGGTACCCAAGATAGGCCATCGAACTATGGGTGCCATTCAGCATTCTTAACTTCATATGTTCAAATGGCGCAACATCCGCCACCATCTGAACACCCACTGCATCGAAAGCGGGGCGTTGTCCACCGACAAATTCATCCTCCACCACCCACTGGCGGAAGGGTTCATGCACAACAGGCGCAGCCTCGTACCGGCCCGTTAGGAATTTTACACAGTCAATGTCCGCCGACTTGGTGGCGGGAACGATCCGGTCAACCATTGTGCTTGGGAAACACCCATCCTCGGCAATCCAGGCGGCAAGATCAGCATCAATGCGGCGCGACAGGTCCAGGATTACACCGCGGATCAGTTTACCATTCTCCGGCAGGTTGTCACAACTCAGCACCGTAAATGGAGCATGTCCGGCCGCATGACGCATTTGCAACGCGCGGACAATAAGTCCGGGAGCGGATTTTGGTAATGCCTCGACAATATCCGAACGGATATCGGCATGATCAAGATCAAGCTTTCCAGTTGCTGGATTATGGCAGTACCCCTTTTCGGTTACAGTGAGTGAAATGATCTTAACGTCCGGATCGGCCATAATCGAGATTACCGCACCGGGGTCTTCTGGTGCTACAAGCACGTCCTGCACCCCGTTGATTGTCCTGCATATTTCGCCTTCCGGTCCAAGTTCCATAGCCGTATAGATAAAACCCTGCGGTTTCAGCGCATCACGCACCTTTGGCGAGCGCAGCGACACTCCCACAATACCCCAGTCTCCACCTTCGGCCTGCATTGCCTCGCAAATCCAGGGCACGCCAAAGGCACGGAAAAAGGCCCCAAGTCCGAGATGAACGATCCCGATACCAGGGCGATTACCAGTATCAGCCATTGTTGAGCTAGCGGGCAAGCCAACCTCCGTCGACATTTAAGATTGCACCGTGAACGTAACTCGCCGCCGGTGACGCAAGGAACAGGGCAGCACCGGCAATATCTTCGCGCACCATCAATTCGCCCGCGTAAATAGAAAACGGGATTGCCATCAATGCGAAGACCGAAACGCCGGAGTTAAGTCGTTGGAAAACCACCACCGGTGGTAACCCGAGGTAAGTCACTGTGGCAAAACTTGCTACACCAAGGCAAAAGGCAGTTGGAGTGCCGATGAATAACAGGAAAGTGATTGTGCCGAAAAGAACCCAGTATTTCATTATGTCTCCTCCCCCCGCAGAAGTTTGTGAGGAACCAGCGCCCCATTGTGGCTCACCACTCGGGCCGCGCAAGCTTGTGCCGTTTCGACGGATTTCGTGATGGAACCCGTTGTTGCCAATTTTGCCAGATAGGCCCCCGCGAACGAATCTCCTGCGGCGGTGGTATCGACAACGTCGAACCCCGTTGGAACCGGAAATTCTTGCCGGATTTCACCATTTGCCACCAGTGTCGGATTTTCGCCATTTTTCACAACAACCTGCGAAGCCCCCAGCTCCAGATATCGATCTGCTGTAGCCTCGATTGACACGTCGCCGAATGATAATTGCTCGTCACAAAAACTGGGAAATACAATTTCTGCCATCCCGCCAGCCCGAGAAATCAAATTACGCATCCAACCAGGATCATCCCACAGCTCTGTTCGGATGTTGGGATCAAAAGCAAGAATGGCATCTGGCTTAATACGTTTTTCAATTCCTTGAAGCAAAGCCTCAGCATCTACCGGCGGCAGAATAGCCAGCGTAATCCCGGAGAGATAGACAACATCTGCTACTTCGATCTTTTTCCAGAGAATCTGCGAGTCACGCAACATCAGCCGCGCTGCAGAAGTGTCGCGCCAATAATGAAAACTGCGCTCTCCTTTGTCCAGATTGATGATGTAGAGTCCCGGGTGCCGATCTTCGATCCGGGGCATATTGGCGCAGGAAATTCCTGCGGTTTCGATGAAGCGCAGCATATCGTTTGAGACAGGATCCATTCCCACTGCCGAATGAAATTGAACCAGCCAATTCTCGCGAAGGACGGCACGCGCATACCACAGCGTATTCAAGACGTCCCCGGCAAAACTTTGCCTCCAGAGCCCGGAGCCGGCTGGCGACAACTCCACCATGCATTCTCCGATGCCCAGAAAGGTTTTCACGCTGAAGCCTGGGTTGGTGTTGCCCCGTCATCGGGCGGCAACGTTTCTCCAAATCTCGCAGTTGGCATACCTGCCGCGCGACGCAAAAATCGTTCCAGCGAGAAAATGATCAACATTGCTCCACCACCCACCAGTGGCAGGAAATCAAACGCGCCGGATATGCCAAGTGACGGGATTGCATTTCTAGCCGTTTTCTCGATCAACTGGCCGCCGTACCAGATCATTCCGCCGCCAAAGGCGATAACAACAATATCCGAAATCGAGTGACAAATGGGCTTTGCACGTTTCGGCAGTATCATCAAAAGCACGTCAAAAGACAAATGGTAACCTTCGCGTACACCCACAGCGGCACCAAGAAAAATGAACCATCCCATCACCATGACAAAACCAGGCTCGGTCCAGGCTATAGAGTCGTTAAGAACGTATCGCCAGAACACTTGGGCAGCGATCAGTGTGGTCATCAAAACCAGCCCTGCGCCGGACAGATATAGCCCAATCTGCCCGATCCACCCCGTGAGCAACGCTATGAATTTCATTTTGTTCTGCACGTTTGTCTCCTATGAATTGATTGCGGCGGCCCGAGGGCCGCTGCAAAAGGCATCAGGCTATTTCATCGCCTGAATACGAGTAATGAGCGCCTTCAAATTGTCGTCGGTCACATATTTCTTATAAACCGGAACCATTGCATTGATAAAGGCCGCCTTGTCGATATCAGTGATGATCTTGTTACCTGCAGCACGGACTTTCTCTTCTGAGGCTTTCTCGCGATCAGCCCATAATTGGCGCTGACCCGTCTTCGACGTGGCGGCGGCTTCCAGCACAGCTTTCTGGCTGTCCGCGGAGAGTTTGTTCCACTGCTTCTTCGACATGACGAGGACTTCCGGCACCATCAGATGCTGGTCGAGCATATAGTAGCCAGCGACCTCGAAATGACCGAAACTTTCATAGGACGGCCAGTTGTTTTCTGCCCCGTCGCTGGCAGCGAGGAGGCCTCTTGCCGCCAGTGGTTCTTTATAGCAAAAGAACCGGGATTATCATAAGACAAGCATTTCAGAGCCGGTAGGCTTGTTTTGCAAGCCGGTGAGCGAGGTCGTGTGCAACCTCGAATGCCTCTTCTTCGTCCAGACGCCCGGTTCTAACGAGTGTAGCAAGATAGGCGCAATCGACCCGTCGCGCGACATCGTGGCGAGCGGGAATCGAACAAAAAGCTCGGGTATCGTCATTGAAACCGACGGTGTTGTAGAAACCTGCAGTTTCGGTCGTCAGTTCACGGAAGCGGCGCATTCCTTCTGCGCTGTCGTAGAACCACCAGGCAGGGCCAAGCTTAAGGCAGGGATATACGCCGGCCAGTGGCGCCAATTCACGGGCAAGTGCCGTTTCGTCGAGCGTGAAGAGTATGATGGTAAGTTCAGGCTCAAGACCAACAGCTTCCAATAACGGCTTTAGTGCCTCGACGTAATTGGTGGGTTTTGGGATATCGAACCCCTTGTCGGGGCCATATTGCCTCATCATGGTGTCGGAATGGTTGCGCCGGGAACCAGGATGAATTTGCATCACCAAGCCATCTTCAAGGCTCATCCGCGCCATCTCGGTGAGCATTTGACCTCGGAATGCATCGGCATCATCAGATGTGCAGTCTCCCTCAAGCACTTTTGCATAAAGACTTGCGGCTTCAGCTTGCGACAAATTTTCGGTTCTTGCTGTAGGATGCCCGTGATCACTGGAAGTCGCCCCGAATTCCTTGAAATAGGCTCGGCGGACAAAATGTGCTTCGAGGTAGCCTTTCCAGCTGGTTGTGTCAGTGCCAGCAATTTCCCCGAATTTCTCTACATTTTTTGTAAAGCACGCGTGCTCTGGGTCGACTACACAGTCAGGTCGGTAGGTTGTAACAACCCTTCCTTTCCAGCCACTATCGCGGATCATCCTGTGCCAATGCAGGTCGTCAAGCGGATTGTCGGTAGTGGCAATCACTTCGATGTTAAACCGTTCGAAGAGCGCACGCGGAAGAAATTCGGGGTTTGCAAGGCAATCAGAAATATGATCATAGTGATTGTCAGCGGTATTAGCAGACAGCCGCTTGGACAAACCGAAAACCTGCTCAAAGGAGTGATCCAGCCACATCCTCGACGGCGTCCCGCGAAACAGGTGATAATTTTCTGCAAATAGTCTCCAGATTTTGCGCCCGTCGGTTTCAACACGATGACCTTCTCTTGTCGGAACCCCCAGCTTTTCCATCGCAATGCCCTGCGAAAAAAGCATTCGAAACACATAATGATCTGGTGTTACGAATAATTGAGCCGGATCTGGAAATTGCTTGTTTTCCGCATACCAGCGAGGGTCAGTATGCCCGTGGGGGCTCACTATCGGCAGATCTTTCACTTCTGCAAAAAGCGCCGCCGCTAGAGAGCTGGCTGACTGCTCCAGAGGAAATAGACGGTTTTCTCTTAGTGTGATCAACGTTCGTCGCCTCCCTGCGACTTCAATTATCTTCTGAAAGATATTGCCTTCTAATAATCTAATATGCTAGTTTATTAGAATAGTCAAATTGCAATTTGATTACCTGTGACGCATGAATGCGATCTTTATCCGTATCGAAATTTCACAAGTTGCGGGAAATAGTAATTGAGTTGGGAGAATGTCACGATGACACAGTGCAACAATCAGATAAGATGAAATGTTTCAAAGGTGGCGAAGCAAACCACAATCTGTAATTCATGTTGGTGATGGACCAATACTCCACGATGCAATAACAATTGATCTGGACCATTCAAAGTGCAAAGAAATATGTCAACCTTATCGAACATTACACCGCTAGAGCCGATCGATCGTCCGAGTGTCACCGACCAGGTATTCGAAAAGCTGCAATCCCAGATAGTCAATCTCTCCTTGCCACCGGGAGTGAAGATTTCTGAAGCAGAGGTCGCAAAAGCCCTCAACACATCACGGCAACCAGTCAGGGATGCTTTTTTTCGCTTGTCAAATTTGGGTTTTCTGGATATCCGGCCACAGCGTGCGACACGGGTGAATCTGATTTCCGTTAACAAAGTAATGGAGGCACGATTTGTTCGAACAGCCCTGGAGGTTGAAACAACACGGATTGCATGCAAGAAAATCGGGAATTCAGAAATTTCCCACCTGAAAAGAAATATCGAGGGGCAAAGAGTAGCCATCCTGGACGATGACCGACCGCGCTTTCATCAACTGGACGACAAATTTCATAAAAAAATCTGCACAATTTCAGGTCATCCATTCGCCTGGCAGATCATAAGCGAAAGCAAATCCCACCTGGACCGCGTCCGCCTGTTATCGTTGTCTTTCAATCAGGAACGAACCATGCAAGAGCACCAGGGGCTTGTGGACGCCATGGAAAATCGAGATGGCGTAAAAGCAGTCATTCTAATACGGCAACACTTGTCCAGGTTAGTGGAAGAAATGACCAGAATTCGATCTGAAAACGCCGGATACTTTGCTGATATTGACTTGTAAGACATGAGATGTCTGATTCACAGGAACAAAATCGGCTCGAAGCTGCCATGAGTTAGGCCTGTTAATACGGCACTTTACATGACCGCTGGCCATTATGCTCTCCGCAGATTGGACCCCTGTCATTAACACGCGCCCTTGAAGCGCCACGGCAATTGTGGATCGTTTCAATCTGTGGGCCGACTTGCTTGGGTGCGTTATTTGTTCATTGCCATTTCCACAGGCCCGGCGCACAGGATGGCACTCTGGCAATCATGGCTGGTGGTGATGAAAGCGACATTGATGCGCTTCGCTCCATAATGACCCATCTCAGC
>JAAEMP010000124.1 GCA_024225445.1 Hyphomicrobiales bacterium
CATGTGTCTCCAGGCTATCGCAACCCTGATCATAACGATGGCGTTTTTGAAAATGGCCTGCTGATCTCAGGTGATCTTGGTTACAAGGATGAACAGGGCCGTATCTTTTTGTCAGGCCGCTCCAAGGATCTGATTATTCGCAGCGGCCACAACATTGATCCGTCGATGATTGAAAATGCCATGGCGACACATCCCGATGTGGCGCTCGCCGCAGCCGTTGGTATGCCCGATGTCTATGCCGGTGAATTACCTGTATGTTTTGTCGAATTTCGTCCAGATTGTGAGGCAACTGAGGAAGAGTTGCACCAACACGCCCGGCAATCAATTGGTGAACGACCGGCCTGGCCAAAACATTTTATTATTGTAGACAATATCCCCCTGACAACCGTAGGCAAGATCTATAAACCGCAATTGCGATGTGAAGCTGCCAGCAGGCTGGTGAGTAATATAGTCAGACAACAGATGGGTCTGACAGACAGTCACATTATGGTGGTTGAGGGTGGCGCCCGCGGCATGAAAGTAACTGTGAACATCCCCAAATCGGCAACTTCCTCAATTTCTGCAATCGAAAAAGAACTGGCTGGCTATATTTTTGAGACAGAAGTTTTGGCGGGTTGAGAGAATTGGAATAGCGGCGCTTGAAGCTCTTACCAATCTGTTTGTGAATACATTTTACCGCAGATGACTATTCCAAATCAGGAATTGAGGTATTAAGGGAGGAAATGCCCCAATCCAGATTCATTGATAACATATTAAGCTTGCCTAAACCTTAATCAAGTCAGAAAATTAACAAATTCTTCACCATGTATTATTTTTTGTAGTTGTTTCAACCAAACAATATTCTGAAATTTATTGAGGGAATAACTTCTATTTCCGGATATTTTTTCTTTGTCAATTCAGGATTGCCAGCGTATATCTCTGATAATAAAAGGTTATTTTATGTAGCCGTAAATTCATCTCCAAATTGAAAATAGTTTGCTGAGAATGATCTGATGTGGAGATGGCCCAGGTTTTTCAGCCCTGGAAAGTTAACAAATATCGCAATTTTTTGGAGAAATAAATCCAATTCAGGTGATCTGATCATTGCTGTTTTGCAAAAAAAACTGATTTCATCATGAGAATTTCAAAATTGATTCGGTGTTTTCGAACCATATTTGACGCGACATGTTTTAATAAGCAGTGACCAAAACATGGTTTTACAGCACAATTTCGGCTTTGGCCTCATTTGTCTGTTACAGCAATTTCAGGATTGAAAAGTAAAGCATTGGCACCAAACGGCACATCAGTGGGTTAGGCGTAGATTCTCCGGTAACGCTTTTACAATGTTATCGGCGATGATGGAAATCGCATTGGCGTTTCCATCCCATATGCTGCCACCGTGAACGAAATTATCCCAGTTTTTTACGGTACTCCATCCCGAATAATTCTGCGGTCCAAACAGGACCAGCAGTTTTGGGTCTTGGGGGATAATTGCCGGATTGCTCCATTGGGTCTCAAACGTCGTATAGCTGGTTGGCTGGGTGGCAGACATATATTGCTGGGTCCGCCATAACTGCTGAATTGCATTGTCTGTCCACACCACAACAATTGGAAATACCGTCAGATTTTCATCCTCGGGGAAGTCGGTCTGGTTCTCCACATCGTACCAGTTGGAGCGCATTCCCTCATTCATGCACGCTCCGGATGCTTCAGGATAGTCAAATCCGCGACTCGCATATTCCGAGTTGAGGAATGCCTGAAAGCTGGCGGCATCGCTGCTGTCATCCAGGTCATAAAAGTCGCTGGCCATGATCAGGCCATCACGATAATAGCTTGGGTAAAGATCGTGATAATGGGTATCTCTCCAGTCGCGAAAGTATATAGGCCTCACCCGGATTTTAATCCGTGGATCATTCGTTTCAATGCCCAGTTCGTTACGCAATTGAACATCAAAAGTTGAAGCACTTTGCTGAACGGAATTGAGGGTGCTTTGCATTGAACCGGTGGCGTCAACACACATCACAATATCGAGAACATAGTTTTCCGGAATAGTGGTCAGTTTGGTGGCAATCGTTGGCGAGGCTGTCAGATGCTTGTCTCCAAATACGCTGTTATAAACACCATCCTGTGTCAGGTTAATGTCTATCGACACCGTTCGTTCGTCACGATCAAACGCCATCGTATAGGAATAGGATGTATGGTGCTTGCCACCATCAAAATTGACGTTCATATATTTGTTGAATTCCACCTGCATCGCGGCGAGCAATTCATCATCATCCAGATCCCCTTGTTCTGCCATCTTCATCGATGCTGCCAATAGCGCACCATCCGCTGAACTTACCAGACTGGTGTATGAACTTGAAAACCGGCTGTATTCAACAGCCATAGCCGTAGCCATAATAACGGGCGTTAGGGCAATGGCAAATATCACCGCCACATTGCCGCGGCAATCCGATGCGAATGAATTTGGTAGTACCGGCAATAAATCAGGAAGTCCTGAAAACAGCCGACTCATTTTTTGCCGGGTATAATGCAGACTTTTCGATATTGCATCGATTGTTTTCGGATACATTCGTTTGTGTCCAGATTTTGCCATTGTTGTAAAAGACCTGACAGCTTTCAGTCAATTGATTTACCCAATATCAATAAGGGGTGTGAATTTACAAAGTCCAACTTTCGCAGCCAAAATCTGATTCAAATTTTAACTATTTGTAAATCAAGCAAATGCCTAAAATTTTAGCCATACACAGCATGGTCTGTTAAATCGCTTGAGTTAAATTCCCATTCACCATTCCTGATTTGTCGTGTGGGGAGAGATTTGATGAAAAACAAACCGATCATAATGATAGCCATCGCTGTTATCTTTGGTGCAATGTCGATTTTTGTTGCCGATGTTTGGCTTGATGCAAGTTCCAATGCCCGCCCGGTTGCGCAAAAAGTGGTGAAGATTGAGGCGCCGGCAATTAAATATGCAACCATCGTTGCAGCAGCAAAGCCATTGCGATATGGCGATAAAATCACCGCTGAGGATTTGGTCGAAATTCCGTGGCCAGAGGATAAATTACCCGCTGGTGCCTATAAAAACATCAATCAGGCTGTTAGTGATGGCGAGCGCCTTGTGCTGACGCCAATTGAGGTCAATGAACTGCTGCTATTGTCGAAACTTTCCGGCAAAGACGGCCGTGCGGCACTTTCCAACAAATTATCCAGCGGAATGAGGGCGGTTACTATTCCGGTTGATGACGTCTCTGGCGTTGCCGGTTTTATCACCCCCGGCGACCGGGTTGATATTGTATTGATACGATCCGGTGAAACAATGTCAGCAGACGTGATTTTACAAAATGTAAAGGTAATTACAGTGGATCAGGCTGCCGATGAACGTAACACCAGTGCAAAAGTGGCGAATGCGATCACCCTGGAAGTTACCAGCGAGGAAGCCAAGAAACTGGCGCTCGCCAAAGCTACCGGAAAATTGTCTCTGACCCTGCGCGCCGCCGGTGATCAGGTGCTAAGTGCCGATGCCTCCGAAAACGGAATACTCGATCGCCTCACCTCGATGCTGGAAAGTGACAATGTGCCCAAACATCGCACAGTGATTGTCACTAGAGCGTTGGCTCCAACACCCTATTCGGTGGTGAATGAGGAATACGTTACCAAACAGGCAGGGCTTGCATCCGACAAACAAATTCAGTCTGGGTTGCAAAAACAATAATTGCGATAACTCGCAAGACAATCCCGGCGGCATAATCAAATAAACAAAAAAACTCTGCCGTCGGATTGTTTGCTAGCTGATTAGCTGAAAATCAAAAACATAACAAAATATCGTCCCTCGACAGGCCGTGGATCAATTGCATTTGAAATTCCTGGTTAGTTCACCGGATTGGTTATAAATACCAGAATATCCGAGAAAATTATTCCCATTGTGTCTAAGGTACTGTGATTGATACCGTTGGTATGAATACCAGGCAGTTTGGCGGAGAGGCTATTGATGATATGGCGTTGCGTACATTAATGTGGATATCAGAGCCTGGCCCTTTGACAATGATGAGGTGTATTTGATGACTGCGATGACCCTGGCAGAGGCATCTGCATATGTCGTTGAAACCAATCCAGTATTTGCGATCGAGAAAAACGAAATAAGAGGAGTCATCTACCGCACGTTCAAGAATGTTCCTCCCCACTTTCGTGCACTGTTGCAGGACGCCCGACAAATGCATGGCAAGGGGAAAAGTGACTTTTTGGTTTATAAAGATGAGCGTTGGACTTTTGATGAGTTCACCGCTGAATCCAACCGGCTGGCTCAGGCAATGTCAGAAAACCTTGGTGTTAAGCAGGGTGATCGCGTTGGCATCGCCATGCGCAATTTTCCGGAATTGTTAATGCTGATGATGGCCATCTCATCAATAGGAGCGGTGTCGGTTCTTTTCAATGCCTGGTGGACAAGCCAGGAGCTGCAATACGGGTTTAACGATAGTGGCGTGAAAATTGTCTTTGCCGACGGGCAACGTCGTCGGCGTATTCTGCCTTTTGCCGGGATTCGTGGTATCCGGATAATTGGTGTGCGAGACGGTGAGACAATGGGAGAGTTGACTTATTCCGGTCTGCGGGATGGCACCAGCAAAAGTAGCTGGTCGGAAGTAGTAATCGATACTGATGATGATTTTGCTATAATGTATTCATCTGGCACGACCGACCATCCAAAGGGTGTAGTGCAAACCTATCGTGGCGCGATGTCTGCGATCTTTACCTGGTTGATGACCTTTGCCATGGCACCGTTAATGACGGATGAACCGCTGCCTGCCCCCAAACCCCAGGCGATGCTGATCGTCACGCCACTATTCCATGTAACAGCGACCCATCCAATGTTTTTGCTGGGTCTGGCTATGGGTGCAAAACTGGTGTTGTTGCATAAATGGGATGCCGAAGAAGCCGTCCGCATTATTGAAGAAGAGCAGGTAACGCGGTTTCTTGGCGTACCCACCCAGTCGGCTGAACTGGTAGATGCAGCCAGGAAAAGCGGTGCGGATTTACCTTCCCTGGAATATGTTGGCTCGGGCGGAGCAAAACGCCCGGCTGCCCAGGTAGATGTATTGACCCGGGCATTTCCTAATTCTGCCGTAGCATCAGGATGGGGGATGACAGAGACCAATGCCGTGGGTCTTGGTATAGCTGGTCCCGATTATGCAGAACGTCCAGAATCCACCGGTCGTCTGTTGCCTCCGCTACAGGATATGCGCATTCTGGCTGATGATGGAAATCAGGTGCCTAATGGAGAAATAGGCGAACTGTGTGTCAAAAGCCCGGCTAATATGCGTTGCTATCTGAACAAGCCTGGGGCCACTGCCGAAGTGTTTAGGGATGGATGGCTTTACACTGGTGATCTGGCGACTGTCGATGATGAAGGCTATGTCACTATCGTCGATCGCAGGAAAGAAATAATTATCCGCGGTGGAGAAAACATTTCATGCCTGGATGTCGAAGGCGCGTTGCATTGCCATCCTGCCGTTGCCGAAGCCGCTGTATTCTCGATACCCGATGAACGCCTGGGTGAAATTGTTGGTGCCGGCATTCAAATCAAACCGGGAATGCAGGTGAGCGCTTCGCAATTGGCTGCATTCCTGAAAGATCATATTGCCGAATACAAAATACCGGCTCAATACTGGTTTCGAGAGGAAACACTGCCACGCGGTGCCACAGACAAAACTGACAGACGTGCACTGAGAGCCGAGTGCCTGTCAACCGATACACAAGGTGCCTGATTATATTCGAAAGGCCGCTTTATTCCTGACCAAGGAAAGAATGGAGAATTCTGCTGTCTTTTTGCGCCTCTGCAATTGAACCGGTGAAGTTGAGATTCCCAGCCTCAAGAATGCAAACATTATCCGCAACCGCAAGAGCCCGTTCGGTGTTTTGTTCAACCAGAATAATAGCCGTGCCATTCCGGTTTAACTGTTGCAGTACTGCATAACACTCATCAACGATTTTTGGCATCAAGCCAAGGGATAATTCATCAACAAGCAGCAGTTTTGGTTCGCTGATTAACGCGCGCCCTATGGCCAGCATTTGTTGTTCACCACCCGACAATGATCCGGCCAATTGCCCTGAGCGCTCCTTTAATCTCTGAAAATAGCCAAACACGGTGTTAATCCCATGATCCAGCTTTGATTTGGATACCGTATGGCCGCCAACAATCAAATTTTCCAGAACCGAAAGATCTGGAAATATTCGTCTGCCTTCAGGCACGATGGCTATACCATGCCTGATGCGGGCCTCTGGCGTAAGTTTACTGATGTCAGCGCTGTCGGCAATTATGGTTCCTGATTTTTGTTTGATCAATCCCATCAACGACAGCAAGGTCGAAGATTTGCCTGCTCCATTGGCCCCCAGAAGGGCCAGAATCTCACCCTTTTCAACCGAGAATGAGAAATCCCGAACTGCGATTAATTCACCATATCCTGCGGTCAAACCAGTTACCTTGAGCATTACTCGGCCTTTCCAAGGTAAGCACTTCGGACTTCTGCAATTTGCATCACTTCTTTTGATGGGCCATAGGCGATAGGGCGTCCATTGTCCTGGACATAGAGCAGGGGGCAGATGCGCATCACTTCACGTAAATTGTGTTCAATCAGCAAAATCGTCTGGCCATTATTATTGAGGGTCTGGATTAGATCCGCGAGTCCTCTTGCCTCGTTCTGATTGAGGCCCGCCAGTGGCTCATCCAGCAATAGTAAATGAGGATCCAGAGCCAGGGCACGGGCTACTTCCATGCGCTTGAGGTATCCCAATGGCAAGGTTGACGGCATTGAATTGGCTGCGTCTTCAAGCCCAACCATATGCAATAACTCGGCCGCCCGCTGGCGTTCTTCGGAACGATCAGTATAAAACATCGATTTGATTGCATTCCTGGTTTTGGTGCTGCCGCATGCCAAAGCTACATTGTCCAGCAAACTCATATCCTGAAATGGTTGCACGATTTGCTGGGCCAGTGCCAGACCGCAGTTTATCCGTTCATTGATGGATAACGAAGATAAATCACGCTCGTCCAGAGAAATATGTCCTTCCTGCGGTTTAACAATACCGGTGATTACGCGCATCAGTGTGGTCTTGCCAGCGCCATTGGGGCCGATGAAGCCGAGTAATTCACCTTTTTTCATTGTGAAGTTAGCGCCAGCTACAGCGGTAACACCGCCAAATCTGACAGTTACGTCGATAACCTCCAGAACATTGTTCATGGCCGTTCTCCTGCGTATTTGCGGAATGCCCGCTTGAATAGTCCGGCAAGTCCGTCCGGTGAAAACCGCATCATGAAAAACAGCAATGCGCTGTATAATAGTAGTTTATAATCGTCGATGAATTGAAACATCAGCGGCATGACGCTAAGTATTGCAGCGGAAAATATGATGCCGGTAACTGACCCGATTCCACCTACAATAACCATGGCAAGTACACTGACCGATTCTACAAAGCCAAAACTGTCAGGCCCGATAAAGCGAAAATGATGGGCATACAGAGCTCCCGCAACACCGGCTGTTGCCGTGCCGATCACGAAAGCTATTAATTTGTAAGCTGACGCATTGATGCCAAGAATTCTGGTGACATCTTCATTGTCGGCGATAGAAGCAAAAACAAAACCCATCCAGGAACGACGCACGGCAATACTGAACAAGGCAAACAACGCTGCCAAACTCATGCAGAGCGACATGAAACCAATCCGCCCAAGCCCGGTTGCCGGAATACCGGCAATGCCGATTTCGCCGCCGAAAAAATCCTGTTGCCTGATGATGCCAACAAAAAGAAAACCTGCACCCATTGTGGTTATTGCCAGAAAATCATGGCGTACGCGAAGGCTGGTTAGGCCAATGATGAAACCCAGTGCTGCAGCGCTTAGGGCTGCCGCTGGCAGGGTCACCAGAAACGGGATTGATGCCTTGGTCATCATGGCGGAAGTATACGCGCCAGTTCCCAGGAAAGCAGCATGGCCGAGACTGATCTGGCCGCAGAATCCAGATATGAAATTGAGACTCAAAGCGAACAGTACACTAATGGCAATGGTGGTCAGTAATGTAATTTCGTAAGCCATTATTTCACACCCATCAGCCCTTGTGGACGGACCATCAGGACAATAATGAGGAAGCCAAATGCCAGCGCATCCCGGTCAATCAGATGTCCGATATATATTGTACCGAAAGCCTCGATAATGCCAAGTAACATGGAAGCAAGCAGCGTGCCGCGGATGTTACCAAGACCACCTAGAACAATAATTGCCAGGGCCTTGTAACTTGCGACGCTACCCATCGTAGGCTCAACAAAATTATTCAGCAGGGCAACCAGCACGCCGGCAATTGCGGCCAGTGCAGAACCGATGAAGAAGTTCATATAGCGAACATTTTGAATGTTGACCCCGAAGGCCCGGGCCATCGAAGGATCAGTCACACTTGCCCTCCAGGCAATCCCGATCCTTGTGTTAAGGGACAAATAGGCCAGAATACTCAGGACAACAACTGACATGCCGATAACCAGCATTTCAGCATATTTAAGCCTGAATCCCGGGAACAATTCCAGATGACCGGTCAACGGCTGGCTTGCATACGAAAGTCCATATGGGCCAAAAACGATCCTGAACAATTCCTCAGATGCAATGAACAGCGCAATTGATGCAATTAAAGCGATGAATGGCGGCTGGGAAAGCAACGGCTCGTAGGCAATTTTGTATACGGCCATTCCAACAATACCAACAAGGATTGCTGCAACAAGGACAGCCAGGGCGAGACTGCCGGTCTGGTTGGTGACAATTACCCCAATATAACCGCCGAGAGTAAACAGCGCTGCATGGGCCACATGCAGGATACGAAGTAGTCCATATACGAGGGTTAGGCCCAAGGCGATGAGCGCATAAATACTGCCTTGTACGATACCCTGTATGAAGAGTTCGAGATATAACATTCGACCGGTGAACCCAACTGTATTGGAATGTTCGATTTTCCGGTCCAATCACACAGGTAACCGGACCGGATATTCAATATCACTTCATTGGAGGAGCAAGCAATTCTGCATCGTTGATCACCGAATGATGGTGCCAGTTGCCATCTTTGACTACCTGCACCTGGACATCTTTTTGTACTTCGCCCAGGTCATTGAAAGAAATTGTGCCAATGGATGCCGGCAGATTGGTCGCAGCAATTGCCGCGCGTAAATCGCTTGGTTTCATGCTGCTGGCATTTTTCAAGGCGGCAGCAACAACATGAACCGCCGTGTGGGCAGATGCAGCTACCATGTCGGTCTTGTGACCAGCTTTAGCTTCAAAGGCGGAAATAAAGTCTGCAGTTTCAGCAGACTTGGAATCTCGGTCCAGAGATGTGGTAATAATAATACCTTCCGATGCGGCTCCCGCTATTTCAATGAACTTTTGGGAGTCATAACCCTCCTGGCCAATGACAGGCACATCGATGCCCGCAGAGCGAAGCTGGGATACAAGTGGCCCCGCAGTGAAAAAATAACCGGATGCATAAATTGCATCAGGATTATCACTTTTTACTTTTGATACAATTGGACCAAATTGCCGGTCCTTGATGCTGTACTCATATTCTGAGACTATTTCGATACCGAACTTTCCGGCAGCTTCTTTGAATCCTGCTGCCAGTGATTTACCGAAATCATTTTTCAGAGTGATAACAGCAACGCGTTTTTTGCCCAGCATTTCACCGATCAGCTTGGCTCCTGCGCGTCCCTGCACTTCACCGACAAATGCTGTGCGGAAGATATAATCACCTGCGCGGGTAATGTCCGGATGAATGGCAAAAGCTGAAACATACGGAATTTGCGCTTCTTGATAAATACCGGCGGATGCGCGAGTGGACCCGGAATAACTTCCAGAAATGCCGGCTACGACTTTGTCTTTCTCAATAAGTTTCTGGGCGATTGGAACTGCCTCTTTGGGGGAGGCCTGATCGTCGTAGACTACCAGTTCTATTTTATCACCTTTGATACCGCCGCTTGAATTAATCTGCTCAACCGCCAGTTCAGCACCATTCAGAGCTGATTTCCCATCGGCTGCAGCAAAGCCGGTGAGGGGTACATTTAAACCGATCTTGATATTATCCGCATGTGCCACTCCGGCAATCATGCTCAAGCCTAGTGTCAGGCTTGCAAGCGTAACTTTGAAAGTCATTATTTTCTCCCTGGATTTGGCGGCGTAGTGCCATATAGAAGTTGCTCGATCCACTAATTGCTATGCATTTTTGCAAAACTGGATATGCAGCAAGTTATTATTGTTATGTGTACACATATATGTCAATGTATTTTTATGACAAATCAAAAAAAAACAAATTCCCACCGCTTAATTCATGACAACTTGTTGAAACGTATCCATTCTGGGGAATGGCCGCCTGGATCATTTATTCCAACCGAAGCGATGTTTGCCAGGGAATTTGGCTGCGCAAGAACCACCGTCAACAGGGCTTTGCAACTATTGGCCGCTGAAGGATTATTGATACGCAAGCGCCATTCTGGAACCATGGTGGCTTTAACCCCGATACGAAAAGCTACTCTGGAAATTCCAATTATCCGCCAGGATGTGGAAAAGCGGGGCCAAGAATATTCTCACCTGATTCTGGCCTCTGAGCAACGTTTGCCGCCGCTATGGGTACAGGTGCGAACTGGCCTGAAATCCGATGCCATGATGCTATATTTGCAAACTCTCCATCTGTCGGACAATCGACCCTATATGCTTGAAGACCGGTGGGTAAATCTGAAACAAGTGCCACAAATTGCATCAGCACCCTTGAGCGAAATCAGCCCGAATGAATGGCTGGTGCGCAAAGTACCTTATTCACGTGGAGAAATCAGCTTTTCAGCCTGCCTGGCCAGTGATGAAATCGCGCAGGTATTGGAATCCAGAACGGGCTCAGCAATATTTCTGGTCGAGCGTTCAACCTGGATGGCGCAGGCACCGATCACAACGCTAAAAATGTATTATCCCGAGAATTACCGATTGACTACCGAGCTTTAGGTATTGGATTTTGCCCTGCACAGGCTTTCCCTGGTTCTGACGTGCAGCCCGCACGTTTTGTCAATTTCCAGGGAACGCTGTCAGTGTCCTTTGAAATATCCAATAGAAAAAAGTTCAATGAAATTTGCCAGTTGATCAAAAATTGTCGATTCTGACCGAATATCATTTTTTTGTTTCACTGAAAGAATGGGAGAAAGAGCCTGCTAATCAAGCAATGGAACGGGTGCGTCAGGTTCAGCTAGCTCTGCATTGAGAGAAACAGGCCCATCCAGAATATGGAGGATGAAAATTGTGTCGTCCTGAACAAGATAGTAGATATTTTATCGCTTTTTAAAAATCAATCGGTAAATGCCTTTGTCTGGATTGTACTCATGACCGAGTTTCGGGTGTGCAGATAAACTCTTAGTCACAAATTCGGTAATTGTATCGTAAAATGAACCCGCATAGGATTCGCTGTAGCTCTCATGTTGATAGACATATATCTCGGCAAGATTGTCTTCCGAGTTTTGGGTGAAGTGAATTTTCATATTATCAGCGCGGTTTTATGCGATCTTTCATCGCTGCAATGTTTTGAGGAGTTGCCTCAGAAAAACGTCCAGCTTTCACATCGTCCAGGCCTTTCTGGATACCTGCTTCGACCCGGAAATGAAGGAGTTCTTCGGCATCTGTCACCGACATGGTAACTGCGACTGGACGGTTTCTTTTTGTGAGCAAAACAGGTTCTCTTTGAACTGTATCCAGATACTTTCCAAATTCCCTGTTTGCCACTGATGCGGCCATGGTTTTCATTGTTGTCATACCCTTTGTAGTATAAAAAGCTGAAATACATATTATATGTATTTTACGTAAAATACAAAGCCAATCTCACTTCAACTGAGGGGTATCATTAAGATTATGGTTACTGTAACTCCATGCCACTCAGGTGCAATTCGTTTACGTCTATTTCCGTTATTCTGGTTGCGGTCAATGTTAGCTGAGCGGTGCCGTTGCGTAGTTCAAGCGAAGCAGGAATTAGGGTTATGGTTTACCAAATATACCTAATTATCTACCTTTGTTTTGATCTAGGGCTCACGCTTTAACGGTTTCAACGAAGCGGTTGCTGGGCAATACCTATGATGAGGAACGAACCGGTTATTGCAATATCGGCCAGTATCTGGCTTCAGCGCCTATGATGCCCGCAGAAAATTCTGGCCCCGGCGTTAGCCCGCAAGCCCACCCCGCAGGATGTCAGTTATACCAACCATGGTTATGCGTATCATCCGTAGCTATTCATGAAAACTGCCGAAGAAACCGCAATTATTCCACAGCAGTTGGCTAACTGTAATACGGCCCATGAAGTCCATTTTCGCCAATCATTGTTATCAATTCGTTGGCTGCCTTTGTCGCATGTTTTGCATGTCTGTCAATAATAACAGCCCGACGGTCGATATCCTTGGTTGCCTCAACAGCACCCCAGAAATTGGCCAGGTCTTCCGTGAGTTTTCGAATTTTTTCCAGTTTTTTCTGAGAAAGCGTTGAGATATCTTTTGGCGTAACTGCACCAACTCCGTTTA
>JAAEMP010000125.1 GCA_024225445.1 Hyphomicrobiales bacterium
CCCTTGATCTTTCCTCCTGCACGATTGAAATCGCGCGCATTGAACTCGAACGTCTGCGTCGAGTCCTTCCTTGTTCGAAACTTGAACTTCTCCTTGACTTGTTCCTCACCGCTTGCTTGCTTCTCCTCGTTCTTGGCTTTCCCCGACGCGACGGCTTTCTCAAAATCCCGAATGGCCGAGTCCCTGACCACCTGTGGCACCTTGAGAACCCAATCGATACCGTCCTCGCGCTCCATCTGCCTCGCGACCTCCTTCTTTGCGGCACTCATCCCCCTCGTAGGGTGGTACAACCCGTTCTTTTTGTTGACCTTGACCTTGACGATCGGGCGGCCCTGCTTGTCCCGCTTCACCTCGTTGGTGGACTCGACGACTCGATCCCACACCTTACCCTCCTTGCTCTCTACAGCCCTGTGCACAGCGGCGGCAGTGTTGTATGCGCGCCGCGCGACGCCAAACCACTGCTTGAGTGTCTCACGCTCACCCTTGCGCGGGTAAACGCGAACCTTTCTTGCGCGGGGCAGCTTGTACGTCTTCTTGGCCCTCGAGCGCGCGGGCTTTCTCTTCTTCTTGGCGTTTTCGACGTTTGCGTTTTCTTCTTTCTTGCACTGCTCGTTTTCCGTGATGACCTGCCACAGAGGTTGCTCTGCCCTCCATTTGGGTCTCGGCGAGTTCGCGTTCACCGGAGCCTTCGTCTCGACGGTGAACCAGGAGTTCGCATCCTTGCTGGCGGAGTACGAACTCCAGTAGGTCAATTGCGAATCGAGCAACCCGGTCGCGGTGCATGACCACAACCTCTGGGACCATGCCCTTGTGGACTCG
>JAAEMP010000126.1 GCA_024225445.1 Hyphomicrobiales bacterium
ATAATAAAAACTAACTCCTGAATAACACCTGAAACATGATCTGATCTATCAAAATAACCAATATTAGAATTGTAATAATTATACTCAATTAATTTCTCTGTTCCTCTATGTAATAATCCTATTTCAGGACTTATTCATTGTATTATTTCACCATGTAATATAGCAATTGATCTTAATACACCATGTGTTGCTGGATGTTGTGGTCCTAAATTAAAAAGCAGATAAATATGATAATTATTTAAATATCAAAAGTTAAGATAATTGATAATTTATTTATTTAATCTTAATACAGTATAAAATTAAACTAATAAGAACAAGATATTGAAAAGGACGTGTAAATTTTCACTACTAATCATACCTTAATTAAATAACGAATAATACTGGATAATAATTGATTGCTGAAAGAGAAATAAAAACATAAAAACATAAAATTAATTGAATTATAATAAATAATAAAACTAATGAATAATATAAAGAAAATGAAGACATTAAAAGAATACCATTTATTAAAAATAATATAATTAATAGAGAAGAATAAATTAATACAAATAATAATGTAATAGGAATTATGTTCATTACTAATAATAATAATAATAATATTAATATAATTGATAGAAAGTTAAGTAAAAGTATTATGTTATTTAAAATAAAAACTGATATAATTAAGAATAATAATAATAAATAGTGGATTAATAAATAAATAATTTAACAATTGGAATATTAATAATTAAAGGAATTGAGATAAAATCAATAATCAATCATAAATCAATAAGTAATATAAGATAAAGAAATATAATAATACAATTACTATTTAAAGACTGTATTCCATATATTAATAATGGAGCTAAAATCGATTCCTGTTCAGATATTGGAAAATGAAAAAGAATAAACCAATAATTAAACCTATATCTTAATGATGATATAATAATAGAATAAAAACCACATTCATAATTATTTGATATTGATGAAAATGCTATTAAACATAAATTAATACTAGGAATTAAAGATAATAAGAATAACAATAATACATGAAATATAAAAATTAAAATAAATATAATAATG
>JAAEMP010000127.1 GCA_024225445.1 Hyphomicrobiales bacterium
AGGTTTTGACGCGGTCATACTTCTGACCGATCACAGTGATTTCGATTATGACCTGATTGGCAAACATGCATCAGTGCTAGTTGATACCAGAGGCAAATTTGAGGTCGGATCAGATCGTGTAACCCGTGCCTGAGTTTCAAATGAATCAGGGAACTTTGGCAAAAATCTGGCTGATGTATACACACATCAATTGATTTGATCTTACACACAGACATCAAAAATAAGGTTCAGAACCCCATACAAGTTTCTAATCACCTGAAATTATCGCCTTGTACAACTGCGTTCCCCATGAAAGAGTACGATCGTACATGTTTTCACCTACTTGTGGAAGAACACGGTTGTAAAGCTCCATATAGGCATTTTCATTTCCCATCAATTCTTCTAATGTGCTGGTAAGATCAGTAGAACTGTCAGCTTTGAATATCTTGCAAGCGCTACCTAGCAAATCGGAAGCAGGAACAATTGAACTCAAAACAGAAGGTATGCCGTGCGCAGCAGCTTCAATTCCAACAACAGCCAACCCTTCATTGAACTTGGTCATAGTTGGGCACACCAGAAGATCGCAATTTGATAACTCATTGTGTACGCCCTTTGCATCTAACCTGCCTGTAAATCTCACGCGAGTATCGTTTATCTCATCAATTCGATTTTGCAATTCTTCTTCCGCTCGTCCTGAACCTACAAACGTCAGCGTAGAATCAGGGTACTTTTCCATCAAAGCCCTAAACGAATTCAGCAAAAGAAAAATGCCCTTATTCCTCTCGATTCTGCCTATGTAAATAAGGTTCCTTGCGCGTTGTCTCTTTTCCTTTCTGTATTTTTTAAGTAATTGAGGGAACTGGACATATCCTTCAACACGACCATTCGTTAATGTCGATATTTGCCTTTTGCATTCACTGGAAGTGCATACAGCAGAGTCAATATGCCTCGAATGCCGAGACAGTAGATATTGTTCCAACATCCCAGGTAATGTCGAAGGCGGCTGTCCCATTGGCCAAAAAGTATTGTGCGCAGTCAAAATCAATTTCCGACTCTGTGATAAAGCGAGCCATCCATTTGCAGGAAAATCAGTTGAAACCAAAACAATTTGCGGATCAAACAGATTTATCTTCTCTATAACATTTTGTGCATACTTGTGCTGGCTGATATAGAAGCTGAATCGGCCAGAGAATTTCGGTCGTATCACCTTGTCAAAACGAAATTCCTTGTCATGGTAGTCTTTTGTATTTGCGACTGATATCAGTTGGCCATGCGCCTTTGCACTTGCAATCAAATCATAGAACATTGCGGAATAGGTAATAATTGGGACACGTTTATCGTCTCGTCCCTCTTTCCATTGCTGGTAAGTGCCAAACACATCACCAGGCCCCGTGACGAAGCTTATTCGAACCTCGTCCTTCGACCCAAGATTCAATGATTTTCGAATAACAAGATGACTATTTTCAGGTAATATCACTCTTCCATTTTGAGGCATAAAGTTGGCCGATATTTCCCATGGGGTTCTTTTGTGGTTTCAGGTTTGGCATGAAAGGGCTCTGTATTCAAGGCTGGTTTTGTAACGCTTAAGATCTGACCCAAATTGGACAATATCTAGCCGATTGCTCGCAAAATCGCACTTAATGCGGAAGGTTTACCGTGCCTTCTATCTGTTTGGTAATGCTCAAATTTTACTCTTCACCAGGCATGCTTGTTGCCAATAACCACTAAACTCCCAATTTCTGGATGACAAATTTTCCAGTGCAATTTGATATCTCTTTCTAAGATATCCATAGGGACCGTGAGAACGTCAACAACGAAATTTTGTGGCAATAACTGTTCCGACGCAATTTTTGAAACTCCGCCGGGAAGCGGGAAAATTCTAGTCAGCCTGCGAAAAAGAGTTTTCAACACTCTTGCCAGGATCAGAAGCTTTTTGACGACATCTTACTCCACCAGCAGTCCGAAAATCGTACGCATCTGTTAGGTCGGTTCCTTATACTCAATTAGCCTGTTTCCTCTTCCCAGCATCCGGTTGATATAATAATTTAGCGCGCCCAAAGCTTCTGAGAACTTTGCTATCACGCAGAAAAACGCATAAGTGAGCGAATGTGACATTTTATTGCCCAATTGAATTCTCAAGCGAAATGCCCCTATGAATGGCTTTAAGTAGACAACGATTATTATCAACGCAACTAATCCGGCGTACAAAGACAGCGTCGGGATGAGCGCACTCAACAGCACGGTGGCTATCAAAAGAACTGGCAATGCCAGTCCGTAGACCATTGTACTTATCAGTTCTCTGACGAAATGACGCGATTGCGATGATCCGTGCATGGCAACACCTTCCGCATAGGCGTACCCTGCCCGTTTCGCTCGTGTCCACCATTGAAAAAATTTTGTCAGTGCGACATCATGGATGACCATTTTCTCATCAACACGCCAAATGATGCCGCCATCTCGGCGCAGACGCAGGCAGAGTTCCGACTCCTCACCAGCGATCATTGTTTCGTTGAATCCGCCAGATTTTTGGAAAATTTCTGTACGATACATGGCATCTCCGCCACAACTGGAAATTTCTCCAACACAGCCCTGCCATTCCAGGTTTATCACAGTGTTGTAAATAGAATTTTCGGGGAAACGTTCACGGCGAAAGCCGCAAACGACCGAAACATCCTGCCTGTCTTGAAGAAAGTCAACCGCATTTGCAATCCAGGATGGTTCAACTTCGCAATCACCGTCTATAAACTGCACATATCGAAGTTCGGGTTTCAGCGACATTAAACGTTGAAATCCTGTATTTCGACCCCGCGCCATGGTGAATGGAATTGAGGTATCCAAATCTTCGACGTAGACACCAAGGCTTTTTGCAAAATTTACACTGTTATCGGTGGAGCCGGAATCTACATAAATTATCAAACTGTCTGTCTGCTTCACAAGCGAATTGAGGCACAATTCCAGCCGTTCACCCTCATTACGTCCAATAACCACGATGCCAACATCATTTGACAGATTGACATCACTCTTTGGAAGGTTTCTTTCTTGCCCTTTTATAGCCATATCAGTTTATCAACTTACCTGTTCGAATGCCAATCAGCCAAATCTTTTGAGCTGAGGGAATTGAAGTTGGCGCATGTAATTTTGCATCCCAGAAAATCTCCCAATATTTTTAGCTCGGTGTCAAAATACTTTTCCAGTTTGGCGATCGTTTGCTTACTCAAAACCGGTTTTTCCTTCATGATGAACAGGTTGCGTACCCATGTACGAAAAGACTTGGGAACCAGCCTGCGCCGCACAGCCTTCATCACGGAGTTCTCGATTATTAGATCATAATGAGGAAATTTTCGCACGCGCTGGGCGGAAACATTGCCCCTCGCCAAATCAGACTTCCATTCCACTTCACCATCATAACCAATGAACCGACAAATTTCCTCCAGGATTTCCTGTGGTCTGTTTGTGATGTCAGACATAAAGACCGGCAAAATTGCCTCTTTTCCAAAAGCCTTGATATAGGGTTCCAACTGTTTTGCATAGCAACTGTAAGAAATAAGCTCGGGATGGCGCTCCACCGCTTCATCTATATTGCATTCAATCTCACCTTCGCTCCACTGATGAACATATTGCGAAACCAGGCGTTCGATTGGGTGACGCAAAACGTAGATCAACCGCGGCGACCTGATTTGTTCTTGCAGTCGTTCAATGGTTTTGGGGTAAGTGGGTAATTTGGTGTAATGGGTGCTGGCTTCACCAAAAAGTTCGCCATTCTTTGCCTCATCAAATAACGATCCATACCAATCCAGACCGCGTGAGTAATGCTCATCATTACTGAAAAAATTTGGTTCCTTAAGCTTGGGCATGAAAATGCCGGGCTGTTGTATCAACTGATCATATAGCGAGCTTGTGGCAGATTTCATTGCCCCAATGATGAAGAAACTGGGAAGGTTACTCATTAGTCTGTTGCCATGAACTTTCTGGTGATGATCTGATCTCCACTATCCCCGGGCTGCAACCAATCGGTCCAGATATCCAGCCATTTTTTTTCCGGCAAGCTGCGTGCACGCTTGCCAAGCAAGTCGCGCAATTTACGAATTGCGGCACCACATAACCAGAGAGTATTTGCCAGGGTCAACCCTACGCGCCCATATAGTAAGAAATAAAACCTGGTGCGCGAGGCATAAAAATATCGCGGCAAACGTTTATTCTCATGCGCACGCGATTTAACAGGGGAACTCCCTCCCCTGAGATGAACAATACGGGCTGTAGGTACGTGAACAATCTGCCACCCGGCCAGCTTTGCTCGATGGCAAAATTCAATATCCTCAAAATACATGAAGAAACCCTCATCGAGCAGTCCTGCCTTCTCGAGAACTTCTGCTTTGATGAGTACGCATGCAAAGCTTGTCCATTCAGGTCGCACCAGGTCATCACTGACCTCAAGGGCAATCACATGGTTTCTAAACAGTTTGGTAATAGGTCCTATTCCTGCGGCATTGATAAATTCGCTAATCGGTGTTGGATAACGAAAACAGCTCTTCTGTGCCCTCCCATCAGGCCATTCCAGACGAGGGCTCACCAGACCTGCCTCCGGGTGCTCTGCTGCACATTTTATCAATTCAGCAATCGCACCTGATCGCACAATGGTATCGCTGTTTAACAACAGATAGTTATCTGCTTCCACCTCGCGAATGCCGATATTATTGCCAGCGGAAAATCCGGAATTGGTTTCAGACGCGACCAGTCGCACACGATTATTCGTATCGTACTGCTTCAGCCATTTATTCAGGATTTCAACAGAACCATCTTCTGATTTATTATCGACAACGACAACAACCCAGTTCTTTTGCAACTGTTCAAGAAGAGATGCGAGACAGTCTGCAACCATATCCGGTGTTCTATAATTTATGATAACAATGCAGAGTTCTGCGTGAGAACTGAAAGTCAACTTAGATTATCCCGGCTTTTCGAACGCTGACTTTATGATGGATTTTCACGTATTTATCCAATCCTATTTCAAAAATTTTTTGTCAATCTCATTTTGCTCGACTCGCAATGATTTACTCAACCTTGTTAATGAGAAAACCCTGGCGAATTTATCCATCAGAAATAGCCTGGTACCATATCTTGAGTGACGAAATCTCCATTTGGAAAGTCTATTTTGGATGGCAAATTTAATCAGTACCAGAGTATTTGGTTTTCTGCTTGTATCAGATTGAATTTCATACCCTTTTTTGCCCAACAGATCAGATATCTTATACTCAATGGCCCTGTTTTCTTCAGCGTTTAATTCATTTTTCCATCGGTACAATGAATCCTGGTTAATTTCCCCATATGAAGAGGTATTTGAAAAATCCAGCATTTGTTGTTCAAATTCCAAATTCAAGAACCCACAAATTTTCTGCAGCACATTCTGTGGAGAAGAAACCAGTTCCTCATATTTCACATCGATAAACTGATCGTTATTCAATTGAGAACTTAACCGGTTCCAGGAAACTTCGGTCTCAATCCAATGATCCACCCCGTAATACGCATTGCCGGACCAGCCCATTTTTATACTGGATAAACCGACATCACGCGGGTCGCGCAGCAAGTGTATATAGCGGGCATTCGGAAATATAGCGGGAATTTTATGGAAACCCCGATGAACATTCAGTACCAATTCGCTATTCTTAGTTTCCAACTGACGAATGAAACTTGATAGCAATGCCGGAATATCATTTTCCAGACCGAACTTCAGTTTGTGTGCTAAAAAAATGCGGCGGCCTGTTAGCCATTCCTTGTAGGAATCGATATCTGGCAACGCTCCGTCATCAGTTATCTGGTCAAACAAAAAATCGAACTCGCCAGGATTGGAAATTTGCGAATGATTATCCAGAATCAGTTTCAACATAGTAGTTCCAGAACGCAAAGCTCCAGAGACAAATATCACCCTATGATGCAATTCACGAACTTCTGGAGGTTGCATATTTACCGATATCTCCCAGATCGTTCATTTGTAGAATAAGATTTGACATAAATGGGTTTCATTTTCAAGGTTGGATTTACCATGCATTGTATATGGTCAAACCACTACCGACTGGCGTCGGTAAATTCATCCGCGTGACTTTCCAGGTACACAAATACGATATCTTCCCTAATGGCGCCATTGATAGTCGACAAGCACCCTTTCCACCTTCATATTGCGCATGATATCATGACCAGATGCGAAGTTTTCTCACAGACATCATCGACGCCAACAATTAAGCACGCAGGTTAAGGGCGCTTAAAGGCTTCACACCGTATGAATACATCTCTGGAATCTCGACAAAAGAACTAGAAAGATTCATACTAACTACAACCCATCAACTGCCGGGCTAAACACCTAGTGCAGTAGAGTGTACCGGAATAAGGAAATGAGAATTCAGATCGCAAATACCTATTTTGGAGATTTCAAGGTTGGACGACTGCACCGGTTGTCATTTTTAGGATACACATTATTGATTGTTGTTTTGCTATCTGCCTTCGTCATTGTATCTTTTTTCACGATAATAGGTGTTGAAAAACTATATGGCGGGGATCTTACAAAGGCCCCAAAATTAATCAGGTATTTTCTCGGTATCCCCTACGTAATCACATCAGCAACGGTCATATTTGCGCTATTCACAGCAGGCCTCAATGTCACCGCAAAGCGCGCTCGCGATATTGGCCTTTCCGGATGGTATTTTGTGGCAGGGTTAATCATTATCTCTGTGCTTGCCTCCATATTCATATCTCTATTTGATAGTCTATCAATCGGCCTGTTAGTTGGGCTTCTATTGGTATTAATCCCAGGCAATATTATTAACTAGAACGTCCAAACGCTCACAATCAATCCACCGGTACAGTTAGCAAAATCCAATTTGATATCTTTTTCAAACTACAAGATGTGTATAGCATAAGCTCAAGGCTGCGCTCGGTCATAGGCCTTTTCTGCAATCTTCAAAAACCGCATACTCCCCAACTCTTGCCATGCCCCATCGCCATAAATATCAATTCTGGCATCAATGTTGTACTTGGAGATATTAAAGAGACCGCCGCTCGACAAAAACTGTTCGCCACCATTTTGGGTTAGCTCACTCACCAGAGTTTTAAGCACCTCCACGCGGTTGGTTTCAAGCGCTGCGGGCGTTCGGCCAAGCTTGGCTCGCACCTTTCGTTCAACTTTTCCATAGAACTCCCGATAGTCGTACATGAACCGGTTAAACAGGTCACTCTTGTGATTGCGGATCGTTTCCTCACCATTCACCGGCAAGTCCAAGGTACTGGGTAGTCCGCGTTCAATCATGCTGACGTGTAGCATGTTCGTCTGAGCCATCGGCGGAGTGGTGCCAAGAGCCCGGGAAATCGCTTGGCGGCTATAGAAGGGACTAATTCTATGCGAAGTGGCGGGATTTCTGGCAAGTTTTTGGTTCCAACAGCCAAAACGCTCCGAAAGGAAGAAGCGATCAAGCACCTCGTTCGGACTTTTTGATAGCGGATCGAGTCGACGCACGGTCTCGGTGACTGCATGGTTCAGGGCTCGGGTCAAATTTTTTCCCACGCGATCTGTTTGACGGCAGAGCATACTGCAAATAGCTGCAGCGGGGTCTTTAGCCTTATAATTCATGACACGACCAAATGGCATATAGGGATAGTAGACCCCACGGAAGATTTCCCCTCCATCACCACAGATAGTCATTGGTAACGGTGGGTCATCTCGGCCCTCATTACACGATGCCAAAACGCTCGCGTTCAGCACACCATTGGTAGCCACGCTGGCCCGCGACAATTGAAACAGGAAGTCGTCTGTCTTGGGCGCTACAGTCAACCGCGGCTCAAAGGAGATACCCGCCAGCTTTGCGATCTGCCGCGCCATAACTACGTCAATACTAGTCCCTGGTCCCTCAGAGAAAGCCTTCAAACGGCTACTTTCGACGACCTGCAACGCAGCCGCAAGTGATGCGCGACTATCAAATCCACTACTCAGCTCCACCACAATATCACCAGTCGTAGGCAAACGGCGCTCGATCGAATGGATGGCCAATTCTGCCAGAGAAGTCGCAGGGTGTTGTTCAAAAACGATCGGCTTGGTGTGAAATTTGCGTGAATATGAACCGTTGCTGCGAGCAAATACCGACGTGAAAAAAGGGCGGCAGGCAACAACGTCTTTAAGTAACGTGCGATGAGTCAATGGCCAGCCGATCGCTGCCGTAAGGGGTAACTCTTCCGGCACCAACTGCGGGGTCGCAAGACCCGCAGCCACAAGAGTTATATCATGCGAAGAGATGCCGATCGAGCCCTCTGACGTGACCGCCGCACGAAGACTGAACTGCCCGCTTGGATCTGAAAAGACGGCGATCTCTCCGCTGGTGAGATCCAAGATCATTGCACCAAAACAGCCGTCATCGGCTGTGACCATTTGGATCACCGAGTCTCGGTCAGATTCCCTGAGCGTCCCGATAATATCTTCAGCGGATGTATCGAACAAGCGACCTATCACGACAACTGCGTGCTGATCATCTCTGGCAAACGAAATTTGAGGTTCTCGACTCGAAAGATGCCGAACCAGTGTGAAAAGTCCTTTATTGGGAACCCCTATAAATTCGATCTCTGGCGCTGACAGTCCTACATCTTTTTCATAGATTGCCACTAGGCTCTTACGAAGCTGCCTTTGCAAAGCAATCAGATCACCTTGTACCGAGCCAGTAAAAATGAAAAGATCCAAAGATGGCCTCGCTGAACTAAATCCTACTTTACCAAAATCCCACAGATGGGCTCGGTTGACTGCAAATTAGTAGCATAGATTGGTTCTATTTTCCAACAATTATGACCGGTATTTCCCGGATGGGGTTGAATGACGCCGTGACATTGCCATGTTCTCTTCCATTTTCCAAATTCACAGTTTGGCGGTGAAATTTCCGGGTAACTTTCCACAGGTCCATGACGAGGGTGGGAAAAACTGGGCGCTTTACGCCTCCCTGATCAAAACCTGCAAAATGAACGCCATCAACCCTTTTGACTTTCTCAAGACTACCCTTGAGGCTCTGGCCACCGGGCGCCCCCAGTCTCGCATTGATGAATTGTTGACCAGGAATTAACTTGCAGATGAATGACGGCACTTGCGCTCACTAACAACCTATTGGAAGATCACAACTAGCGTGAAACGTGCCTCTCCAGCGGCCCGGTAGCGAAGCCTCTAGGCTAAATATCAAATAGTATGCCTTCGGTTCAGTTTTGACAGCCTTTGTTTTATTAAGCAGAAACGAATAAAATTCTAATTAGCCATTTTATCAATAGTTTACCGTGAAACATATCAAAATATTGTGAGTTTTAGTGTTACTTTATTTGGGACGCAACACAATGGACCGGACAAATGACACTGGAAGAACTAGACTCTCATTTATGCAAACAAACACCCATTAAACCAGCGAAATCCAACGATGTTTTGTACCTTGCTATCGTGATGGTTATGTTGTTCATCAACACGGGTATCTATTTTAATCATATGATTTGAAGACATTGTTGCCATTCAAACGTGAATTTTAGGCGGACATTAGCGCACGAAAAACAATCGCGTCAGGTGGGACTCGCCGGACGCTCACTTTAAAGACATTGTTACCATTCGAACAGAAAATCAACAAAGAGTTGCCGAGCAGTTGAGTTGCACGGGAAAACGGTTCAATTTTGCTTTGATTGACAATTTGCGCAATTGTGTCCCAATTCCATGTTAATCACAAAAACCAGATAATTTTGTCCGGAATTGGCCAGCACGCAGAAATGTTGGGTTGCTTATTACAAACCACTACCGGTTCTACCGCCACCTGGGTCGCCACCTGGCTCATCACCTGGGCCGTCACCGTCACCTGGGTCATTTCCCGCAGATGATCGGGATGGTTCTTCGTGACTAGGATCACCCCCCCTATCATTTCCCTCGCCCTGTTCATTCGTACGTTCATCCAGATCCATACGAGAGGCCCGGTCGCTGCATTGCTTGATTGGTGCCCGCCAGCTCTTTTGAAAACGGTTCTGGTTTGCAACCAGATTATAATCCCGATTCTCACTGGCCTTGTTTCTGGAACGTAAAAATTTCCTGAAACCAATGTTGCGCGGTGAAGTGATCCGGACAATATCACAATTGCGTGACAACACGCGGCAGCGATTTGCAGAAGTGCAGACATTCACTTTTCCCGAATACAATATGACATCGGTAGCTCCCCTTTTCTTGACATAAATATCAAACATTGTTCCACGAATTCCAATGGTGGAAAGAGGAGTTTTGATCTTGAATGTACCTTCCGGGGATTTTCCGGATACAAACCGGAAGGCGCCCTTTAACACATTGATTGTTGCAGAAGTTATTCCTTTATCCGATATGACAAAATCATCCAAAGAAACATCTGCGCCCGGTCCAACCAATATATGAGTGTTATCATTCAACAATATTTCGCCATGGGAATCCAGACCCGCAGTAATACGCTCGAGAGAATATACCGGGTCATTTGTCGACAGTTGGCGCGCGTCATCCCGGTTGTTTGCAGTTACCTTGTTTACGACAATTGAAGTTTTTCCGACCTGCAGATTTTGCCGTGCGACCTGGGAATAAGCAGTCCCAGCTGAAAAATTCGTGATAAATACGATAATTGCTATGAGGCCTGACCGGATGAAATGTTCAAAAACACTCATAATTCTCCTCCAAAAACTAAACTAACATCCCCCGGATATGATCGATTGACGCTTTACGGTAGCATATTGGCCTCTGTTTTCCAAATCCATAGTTTTCGGACGCTATTTTTGGGCTATCGGTTGTTGGACCGGTGACCACCTCAAATGCGACTGTACTTCAGCTACAACAAGTTACTTGCGTGGGATTGAACTGATCCGCTATCGGTCCGTCTATTGACACCAAATGTTAATAATGCTTTTTATATCAGATACTAAACATATTTGCCATCCTGAAAGTCACTCGGGCACTGGAAAAATATGCTGGTAGCAACTAAAGGATAAATCGCCAAACAGGGAACTAGAATGACACAAAAATTCAAAAAATTTGTCCCGACTGCGGCGATTATCGGGGTTTTTGCTTTCGGAACAGTTCAAGCCGATGCTGTTACATATGACAATTTTGCCGCCTTTGACGCTGCAAACACAATCGCATACACCGAAGATTTCCAGACATTAGCAGATGCAACCGCTATTATTGCTGGTCCGCGAAACTTTGCGGGAACGGGCTTAACAGTTTTTTCGTCATCGCAGGAACTTTTCTCTGCCGCCACAGGCCATAGCACCAATACTTCTGTCGCAATTGGCTCAGACGATCCGTATACTGACTTTCTTGGTTTGTCCCTAGGCGGCATCTTCAACGCAGCGGGATTGAACATATATCAAAACTATGAGGCGGGGAGCCAGACCAATACAGACCAGCCGTTTGATATTAGCCTTTATCTCGCCAACGTATTGGTGACCACTATCGCTACGTCGGTCGCACCCAATGGAGGCAGTTATTTTGGCTTCGACGGTTTTGGTATTTTCGACGAAATTCGAGTATTCAGCACCAGCGGCATTGACGGTTTATTTGAGGTCGTCGACAACGTGTCGGTAGGAAATCATGTCGTCCCCATTCCCGCCGCGTTACCCTTGTTAGGCACAGGCTTGGCCCTCATGGGCATTGTCGGCTGGCGCAGGAAACGCAAGATTGCGGCGTAGTTCACCAAAATTAACGATGTTCAAATCATAGGTGTATCAAGCCATAAAGGCATTTGCTTCGTTCGGTGTTACACCACATAAATGCTGTTGATGTGCAGGGTAAGCGTTTGGGGAACCCCACCTAACGCCTGTTGATAGCATGAGTTAGTGTCCGCTTCGAATAAGTGGACACTTGCGGGGTGCGTAA
>JAAEMP010000128.1 GCA_024225445.1 Hyphomicrobiales bacterium
AAAGCCAAAAACCCTGAATTAAATGTTGCTCAAAATCTGGATATCACCATTGAAAAAGCCAAAACCATATTAACCTACCTACTTAATGGTATTAATGAAACAAATGCCTAATGCCCAAAAACTGGAAAACATATAAACTTACAGAAATTGGAACTATCGCAAGAGGAAAGTCCAAGCATAGACCAAGAGATGCTGCACATTTGTATGGAGGCGAATATCCTTTTATCCAAACTGGAGATGTTAAAGCTACTAACCATAAGCTATACAATCATTCACAAACCTATAGTGAAGAAGGATTAGCGCAAAGTAAGTTGTGGCCAAAAGATACAATGTGTATAACTATAGCTGCAAATATTGCCGAAACATCAATATTAACCTATCCAGCATGTTTCCCTGATAGCATAATAGGATTTATTGCAAATGAAGAGAAATGTAATGTAGATTTCATAGAATTTATGATGCAGTATTTCAAGCAAGAAGTGCAATCGCACTCTATTGGTTCTGTACAGGATAATATTAACCTTGGTACATTCGATAGACTGGAATTTCTAATTCCACCTCTACCAGAACAAAAAGCAATAGCCCAAATCCTCTCTGCCATAGACAACAAAATAGAAAACAACCTCGCCATAAACAAAACCCTCGAGGACATGGCAATGACACTGTATAAACATTGGTTTGTTGATTTTGACTTTCCTATAACAAAGGAAAGTCATCCTGAACTTG
>JAAEMP010000129.1 GCA_024225445.1 Hyphomicrobiales bacterium
GGAACATCTGGAGAAGATGGTTCAACAGGTACAAGTGGTGAATCTGGAGAAAGCGGATCTAATGGTTCAAGCGGTACTTCTGGGGAAAATGGTTCAACTGGTACAAGCGGTATAGCAGGGGAAAGTGGAACAAGCGGTTCATCAGGTACATCAGGTGAAAACGGATCAACAGGTACAAACGGAGAAGCTGGAGAAAGCGGTTCAGATGGTACTAACGGTACTTCAGGTAAGAATGGCTCAACAGGGTCTAATGGAGCAGCAGGCGAATCAGGTGCTGATGGAACAAATGGTACTTCAGGTGAAAATGGTTCAACAGGATCTAATGGAGCAGCAGGTGAGTCAGGTTCAGATGGTACAAATGGAACAAGTGGAGAAAACGGATCAACAGGCACAAACGGAGAAGCAGGTGAATCAGGTTCAGATGGAACAAACGGTACATCAGGAGAAGATGGTTCAACAGGTTCAAATGGAGCAGGTGGTGAATCAGGAGCTGATGGTACTAACGGAACTTCAGGTGAAAATGGTTCTATTGGTTCAAATGGAGCAGGTGGAGAAAGCGGAGCAGATGGAACAAACGGAACATCTGGAGAAAATGGTTCAACAGGCACAAACGGAGAAGCAGGTGAATCAGGTTCAGATGGTACTAACGGTACTTCAGGAGAAAATGGTTCAACAGGTACAAGCGGTGAAGCAGGGGAAAGTGGAACAAATGGTTCATCAGGTACAAGCGGTGAAAATGGTTCAACAGGTACAAATGGTGAAGCGGGAGAAAGCGGAGCAGATGGAACAAACGGAACATCTGGAGAAGATGGCTCAACAGGTACTAATGGAGACGCAGGAGAAAGCGGTGCAGACGGAACAAATGGAACATCAGGAGAAGATGGTTCAATAGGTTCTAGTGGTGAATCAGGCAAATCAGGTTCAAATGGTTCTGTAGGAACTTCAGGAGAAAATGGTTCAACAGGTACAAGCGGTGAAGCAGGAGAAAGTGGAACAAATGGTTCATCAGGTACATCAGGTGAAAATGGTTCAACAGGTACAAATGGTGAAGCGGGAGAAAGCGGTTCAGATGGTACTAATGGAACAAGTGGTGAAAACGGCTCAACAGGATCTAATGGTGCAGGTGGTGAATCAGGAGCTGATGGCACAAACGGTACTTCAGGAGAAGATGGTTCAACTGGTACTAATGGAGATGCAGGCGAATCAGGTTCAGATGGTACTAATGGTACAAGCGGTGAAGATGGTTCAACAGGTACAAACGGAGAAGCAGGAGAAAGCGGTTCAGATGGAACAAATGGTACTTCAGGTGAAAATGGTTCAACAGGTTCAAATGGAGCAGCAGGTGAATCAGGTTCAGATGGTACTAACGGTACTTCTGGAGAAAATGGTTCAATAGGATCCAATGGTGCAGGTGGTGAATCAGGAGCAGACGGAACAAATGGAACATCAGGTGAAAACGGCTCAACAGGTTCAAATGGAGCAGGTGGACAAAGTGGTGCTGATGGTACAAATGGAACGAGTGGAGAAAATGGTTCAACAGGTACTAATGGAGACGCAGGAGAAAGCGGTTCAGATGGTACTAATGGAACATCTGGAGAAGATGGCTCAACTGGTACTAATGGTGAGGCAGGCGAATCAGGTTCAGACGGAACAAACGGAACAAGTGGTGAAGACGGCTCTACAGGTACAAATGGAGAAGCTGGAGAAAGCGGTGCAGACGGAACAAATGGAACATCAGGTGAAAATGGTTCTACTGGTTCAAACGGAGCAGCAGGTGAGTCAGGTTCGGATGGTACTAACGGAACTTCAGGAGAAAATGGTTCTACAGGTACAAACGGTGAAGCAGGCGAATCAGGCTCAGACGGAACAAATGGTACAAGCGGTGAAGATGGTTCAACAGGTACAAACGGTGATGGAGGACAAAGTGGTGCTGATGGTACAAATGGTACTTCTGGAGAAGATGGTTCTCAAGGTTCAAATGGAGCAGGTGGAGAAAGTGGTGCTGATGGTACTAACGGAACATCAGGAGAAGATGGTTCTCAAGGCTCAAACGGAGCAGGTGGTGAATCAGGAGCAGATGGTACTAACGGAACAAGTGGAGAAGATGGTTCAACAGGTTCAAACGGAGATGCAGGGGAAAGCGGTGCAGACGGAACAAACGGAACAAGTGGTGAAGATGGCTCAACAGGTACAAATGGAGATGCAGGCGAATCAGGCTCAGATGGAACAAATGGAACATCAGGAGAAGATGGTTCAACTGGTACTAATGGTGAAGCAGGTGAATCAGGCTCAGACGGAACAAATGGCACTTCAGGTGAAAATGGTTCTACTGGTTCAAACGGAGCAGCAGGACAATCAGGTTCAGATGGTACTAATGGTACAAGCGGTGAAAACGGCTCAACAGGTACAAATGGTGAAGCAGGACAAAGTGGTGCTGATGGTACTAACGGAACATCAGGAGAAGATGGTTCTCAAGGATCTAATGGAGCAGGCGGACAATCAGGTGCTGATGGTACTAATGGTACTTCAGGAGAAGATGGTTCTCAAGGTACCAATGGTGATGGGGGACAAAGTGGTGCTGATGGAACAAATGGAACATCAGGAGAAGATGGTTCAACAGGTACAAACGGAGAAGCAGGCGAATCAGGTGCTGATGGTACAAATGGTACTTCAGGTGAAAACGGCTCAACAGGTTCAAATGGAGCAGCGGGACAATCAGGTTCAGATGGTACTAATGGAACGAGTGGAGAAAATGGTTCAACAGGTACAAATGGTGAAGCAGGAGAAAGCGGTGCAGACGGAACAAACGGAACAAGCGGTGAAAACGGCTCAACAGGATCTAATGGTGCAGCAGGACAATCAGGTTCAGATGGTACTAATGGAACGAGTGGAGAAGATGGTTCTCAAGGTACAAATGGAGATGCAGGCGAATCAGGCTCAGATGGTACTAACGGAACTTCTGGAGAAGATGGTTCAACAGGTACAAATGGTGATGCAGGTCAATCAGGTGCAGACGGAACAAATGGAACAAGTGGAGAAGATGGTTCAGTAGGATCAAATGGTGATGGAGGTGCATCAGGAGCTGATGGTACTAACGGAACTTCAGGAGAAGATGGTTCTCAAGGTTCTAACGGAGCAGGTGGACAATCAGGTGCTGATGGTACAAATGGAACATCAGGTGAAGATGGTTCTCAAGGATCTAATGGAGCAGGCGGACAATCAGGTGCTGATGGTACTAATGGTACATCAGGTGAAGATGGTTCAACTGGTACTAATGGTGAAGCAGGTGAGTCAGGTGCTGATGGTACTAATGGTACTTCAGGTGAAAATGGTTCAACAGGATCTAATGGAGCAGCAGGACAAAGTGGTGCTGATGGTACTAACGGAACATCAGGAGAAGATGGTTCTAATGGAACATCAGGAGATGCAGGTCAATCAGGTGCTGATGGTACTAATGGTACATCAGGAGAAGATGGTTCAACAGGTACAAACGGAGAAGCAGGTCAATCAGGAGCAGATGGTACAAACGGAACAAGTGGTGAAAACGGCTCAACAGGATCTAATGGAGCAGCAGGTGCATCAGGTTCAGATGGTACTAACGGAACTTCAGGAGAAGATGGTTCTCAAGGTACAAATGGAGATGCAGGTCAATCAGGAGCAGATGGTACTAATGGAACAAGTGGTGAAGACGGCTCAACAGGTACAAATGGAGACGCAGGTCAATCAGGTGCTGATGGAACAAATGGAACAAGCGGTGAAGATGGTTCTCAAGGCTCAAATGGAGCAGGCGGACAATCAGGTGCA
>JAAEMP010000130.1 GCA_024225445.1 Hyphomicrobiales bacterium
CCGGAACAAACCAGCCTGGAGGACCTGGTCGATACGGTCAAACTGCGCTGGCGTATTGAACGCGATTATCTCGAATTAAAACAGGAAGTCGGGCTGAACCACTATGAAGGGCGAGGCTGGCGAGGCTTCCATCACCATGTCGCCCTTTGCATCGCAGCCTATGGGTTCCTTATCTGCCAACAGGCGGCCTTTCCCCCCTCAGGAGCGACTAAAACCCGGATCATCGCGCAATTTGCCCTTTCCAAAGCACCGCAGAAACCAGCCACCACCAGCAAGACTGCAAAGGCATAATCCCCATTCAATCGCAACGCTACGCATTATCATCGCACAGACCCTCGTCAACACCCTTGAATTCTGCCCCTGTTGTCGTAGACAAGTGGAGTAGAATAAATGCAATTCCAGAAAAAAGACGCAGTAGGAGTAGACGAGTGATGCCAAATTAGGTGGTAATATCCGATAAACCGCGTAAATGACCGGTTAACGCTTTCCATTCTGAAAATTCTCATCAATTTTTGCGGGTTCCAAGTTCATCCAAAATATTTTCAATCTGACCTGCAATTGATTTAGGTGATATTTTATTAGCCACACTGCGCATAATATCCAGGGCATCCAACCACTCTTTCGATCCAAAACTGTCTTCCGCATAATCAAGCATTTCCAAAATTTCGCTCTCATCCGAACTGTCAACCAGATATGGGTAGTCTTTTCCGAGAAATTGCTGCACGTCTGCAGCAGACCGGTTGACAATGATATTCGCGTTCATCACTGAGGCGGTGAAGCCTTTTGTAAATGGTTTGCAAACCAGAACGCCCTTCGGCTCTGGCCCGCGAATTGCATAGTGAAAATTATAATTACCAAGCCGGTGAAGATTTTCCTCGATTTTCAAAGGTGTACTTGCATCCAAAAAGTCCACCCGGTTTTCAATCTCGTCACTAAACACCGAAACCGCACGCGTCCCCAAATATGCTACCCGCAATTTTTGCTGCTGCTTTAGGTCCAACTGATAAAGCTTCTCATCTGCATTGTGCAGCAACATCAATACTTTTCCCTTTATCGAGCGATCTTTTTGAAGCAGCCCTTCCAGAATTTTCTTTTGGGAATAAGAACAGCTCAAATGAATATCCACACCCGTTTTGTATATTTTGCGCATGTCAGCATCGACGTAATCAAAGCAAATTCCTCCGGATTTTTTCTGCAATCTCATCACATTTTCTTGCGTTATAGATTTTGTGGTTTTTTTTGAAAAAAAATAAACCGCGCCTCGCGGTTGTTTCATGACCCAAGCCCGTTGCAACAGCGGAATATTATTGTTTGGCATCCGCAGCATTGCAAATTCATACTTGTCACCTAAATGGGTCTGCGCAATCCTCATCAATTGATTGACGCGCATAACTGTACTTCCAAAATTCGTCATTGATTTGCGATAAACAAAATAAACCTTTTGCTTTACCATTCTCACACCCGGCTCCCAGCTGATTAACTCAATTGATTGATTCAGTTTAAATAATAAAGCATGATTGGTCTTTGGTCTATCAGGATGATGGATTACTGTGCGGGTGCGCGACAATCGGATCTCGGGCTGGTGAACGAATGTGCGCCATATAAGTTCAATACTTGCTCCACGCATGTAAATCGAATCCCTGATGTTATTGACGCTGCGCCCAGGCTCCTTTTACTTACCGGATCATCGCGCAATTTGCCCTTTCCAAAGCA
>JAAEMP010000131.1 GCA_024225445.1 Hyphomicrobiales bacterium
ATCTGTATTCCAATCCAGCCCCAAAAAATGGACATCTGATTAGTTTGCTGACCTGAAAACTCAACTTCAGCCAAAGTGAGCCGCAAGATATATTAGGTGAAATAGTATCAATCTATAGCAGAACACCTTTAGAATGATCATGCAATCAGGAGCGAAAAGCGACCGGCGCCGGTGCGCCGCCCTCGCGGAGGCCAGGCGCAAGCCCGAATAGCCGTGAGCAAAAAAAATTCGGAACTGAATCAAAATAAAGGTGTTCTGCTATTTAAACGGATTCCCGGCGACATAGGTTTGCGCAATTGAGCGGTCATCGCCGAGCGTTTGCAGGATAAACAATTCTTCACTCAGGGATTCGACATTTTGCATTCTGAGGGCCATTGCCGGGGTGGCGCTGGCGTCAAGAACTACAATATCAGCTTCGCTACCCGCCGCAAGCGTGCCAATTTTGTTTTCAAGGCTCAAAGCACGGGCATTACCCAGGGTGATCCAGTAAAATGATTTCAGCGGATTCATTTGCTGGCGTTGCAGTTGCAGGACCTTGTAGCCTTCATCCAGGGTCCTCAGCATTGAGTAATTGGTGCCACCGCCGACATCGGTTGCGATTGCGGTAATTACTCCTTCGGCTTTCAGACCTGCCTCGTCATAAAGGCCACTTCCAAGGAACAGGTTTGAGGTTGGGCAGAAGACGGCAACTGATCCGGTTTCTGCCATGGCGGCACGTTCTCTGGGTTTGAGATGGATGCAGTGGCCGAACAGGCTGCGGGCCCCAAGCAGATCGTAGGTCTGGTAGATATCAAGATAATCGCGGGCATCGGGATAAAGTTCAGCGGTGGTTTCAATCTCTGCGTGATTTTCGGACAGATGGGTCTGCATGTAGCAATCAGGATGCTCGTGTACCAATGCCTGAGCCATTTCCAGCTGCCCGGGAGTGGAGGTAATGGCAAAGCGGGGAGTAATTGCATAGGATGAGCGGGCATGTCCGTGCCATTTCCTGATTAATGACTTGCTGTCGTCATAGCTTGACTGGGGGGTGTCCAATACGCCTTGCGGGGCGTTGCGGTCCATCATCACCTTGCCACCGATCATCCGCATATTTCGAGCGTTGGCTTCGCCAAAATAGGCATCGACCGAGGGTGAGTGCACTGAACAATAGGCCGCTGCCGTGGTGGTTCCATGTCGCAGCAATTCGTCCATGAATGAGGATGCAATTCGGGTTGCATGTTGAGGATCACTGAATTTTGCTTCCTCGGGAAAAGTATAGGTATTGAGCCAGTCCAGCAGTTGTGCTCCCCATGAAGCGATCACCTGGGCCTGGGGAAAATGGATGTGGGCGTCAATGAAACCCGGCATCAGCAAATGAGGACGATGATCAATGATATTGATGTCATCTTCAGCATCTGTCGAGATATCCTGATAGTTGCCAATTGCGGTGATCAGGCCCTGATGGATGATAATTGCACCATCTTCAAAATAATCAAACGACCCACTGTCATCGATCTCCGTGGGCTCACGGTTGAAGCTCAGGACGCGGCCGCGTAATATCTTTTTGCCATGCATGACAAATCTCCGGATGGTTCAATGAAGCCAGATGGTTCGATGAAGAATGTGTGACAGAAAAACCACCGCTGAAAAATAGCAGTAATCACGGTTCACTATCAATGAAATTTTGATAATCGCCAGATTATCTGTTTTCTGTAATAGAGCAGAACACCTTTATTTCGCTCACGGCTATTCGGGCTTACGCCCGGCCTGGGCGAGGGCGGCGCTCCGGCGCCGGTCGCTTTTCGCTCCTGATTGCATGATCATTTTGAAGGTGTTCTGCTATAGAGGCTTTCATGGTTATATCCAGCGGAAAGGTATTGTGCTGCCCAGCCTAATCCGGCCTCGGTGCTTCGTGCAGGCCTGTATTCACAACCAATCCAGCCCTGATAGCCAAGTTTATCGATCAAATTGAAGAGATAAGGATAATTTACCTCACCATGATCGGGTTCCTGGCGATCAGGCGGGCCTGCGATCTGGATGTGGGCGATGCGTCCAATATTATCACGAAGGCGCCGGGCCAAATCTCCCTCGGTGATCTGGCAATGATAAAGATCCATTTGCAGGGCAATATTGGTTTCATCCGCCAGGGCTATGAGATTGAGCGCCTGAGCCTGAGTATTAAGAAAATAGCCAGGCATGTCGCGCAGGTTAATTGGCTCAATCAGCACTGTTACGTCTTTTTCCCGGCAGATTCTGGCGGCCGTCTTCAGATTTTGGATGAATGTATCATGAGCCAATTGTGGAGAAATCTCCCTGCCGGGAATCCCGGCCATCATGTGAACCTGATGACAATCAAGCGCTTCGGCATAGCCGAGAACCGTTTCGATACCATTTTCAAATTCATTTTCTCTTCCCGGTATGCAGGCCAGGCCTCTTTCGCCTGCCTGCCAGTTGCCGGGCATCATATTGAACAATGCCAGCTGAAGATTATTGTCATATAATTGTGCAGCCAGATCTTGCGGGGACCAGTCATAGGGAAACTGAATTTCAACCCCTTTGAAGCCGCATGCTGCGGCCCTGGCAAAGCGATCGATAAACGGTACTTCGTTGAACATCATACTGAGATTTGCAGCCAGTCTGGGCATGAAAAGGTCTAGCCCCGGCCAATCAGTTGCATTTTTGTCGCCATGATCGTCATGAATTGCACATTGGCCTCCAGTGGCAATTGCGCCATATGCAAAACGGCACGCGCGACATCATCAACATCCATTGTTGCTTCTGTTTCTTTGCCTGCTTCCGCATTTCGCCTGGCCATGGCTTCAACCATTTCAGTGCGAGCATTGCCAATGTCAATCTGTCCGCAGGCGATATCATAAGGACGCCCGTCGAGGGAGATCGATTTGGTCAATCCTGTAATTGCATGTTTGGTGGCGGTGTAAGAGGTTGAATGTGGCCTTGGAGACTGGGCCGAAACAGAGCCGTTATTGATGATACGGCCCCCCTGGGGTTGCTGGGCACGCATTACTTTGAATGCCTGTTTTGCGCAAATGAAACTGCCAGTCAGATTAACCTCAACACTGCGCTTCCAGTCATCGATTGGAATTTCATCAATCGTGGCCCCTGGCGTATATATTCCGGCATTGTTGAACAGCACATCGATATTGCCAAATTTTTCCACTGCTCTGGAAAATGCCTGCTCGATAGCTTGTTCATCTGTAACATCACAGGGAAGGGCGAGGGCAGTCTTGTGAACACTGGCTATGTCCTCCAGTGGTTTTTCCCGCCGTCCAATCAACCCGACACTCCAGCCCGATTTGAGGAATTGTAATGCGGTTGCCTTGCCAATTCCTGATCCGGCACCGGTGATGAGGATGGTTTGCGGCATTGATTTTCTCCGTGCTCTTGATTCAGGATAATTCTGATAGATATGAGTTGTTTGATATTAGCCGATAAAATTGTGCGTTGGCCAGCCTCGAGTAGCCAGCCAGATCACATTTTGGGATGATTCAGACGGGCACAAACAGGTGGTCTCCCATTTTTTTCTCAATCAGGTCGCTGGAGATGCCAGCATCAAAGTGACTTCTACCAGCAACCCGGAATTACCGGACCCTGATCGAAGTTCCACTGTGCCCGAGAACAGTTTGGCGATTTCAAATACAATGGGCAGGCCAAGGCCGGTATCCCTGTCGCCAATTTGTTTTGCTGGCGCCATGCCGCTCATTATCTGTTTGCGCTGTCCAGGTGACATGCCAACACCATCGTCCTCAACCTGCAGAATTGCAGAACCGGTTTCCGATTTGACGCGAATGGTGATGTGTTTGCCATTTGTTGCATGTTTGATGGCGTTGTCGATAAGATTGCGAAGAAGTTCTCGCAACAATACCGGATCGCCCCGACAATCGATCTGCTGTTTGCTCTCATAACCAAGATCGAAACCAGCCTCTGCGGCGCCAATTACATAAGCTTCACTGACCTTGCGGGCAATTTCACTAAGATTTGCCTTCGAACTGGTCAGGTCTTTCGAAGCCTCAACATCAATCCTGGCTAACAATAGTAATTGGGAAAGGGTACGCTCGGCTTCACTAACCGCTTCATCACAAATTTTCATCGCTGCCACCGCTTCTTCAAGTGATCCCGATCGTCTGGCCAAAGCCAATTGTGTTTTGATGATTGTCAGTGGCGTTCTGATCTGATGGCTGGCATTGCCGGAAAAATGTTTCAGCGCTGTCAGCGCATTGTCCAGCCGTTTCATAAAGCTATTGATTGTTCTGACCAAACCATCGACTTCTTTGGGTACGTGATGATGAATGGCGCGCAAATCATCCGAGCTGCGCCGACCAATGGCTTCCTCCAGTCTTTTCAACGGAATGAGGGAGCGGGCGACCGCAAACCAGACGATAATTGCCGCGCTGAAAATCAGCAGCGCCAGACGAATGGCCGTGCGAATAATGATTTTACCGGTCAAGGCATCACGGGCATTTGTTGTCTCGGCAACTGCCACGCGATAGGAAATTGAATTGTTACCGGTGGATGCGACACTATTGAAGATGGCAATGCGAATAGGCGCTCCCCTGAAATGACTGTCCAGGAACGTCATACGTTGCGGGTTTTCGTTTTGATCGGGCAGTGACAGGGTTTTGTATCCGGTAATAAATGCGCCCTTGGGACCGTCAATTCGATAAAACACCCTGTCATGGGCGGCAGATGTGAGCATTTCCAGTGCCATATAAGGAATATCAACGTCCAGTCTGGAATCTTCGTTGACAAAAACCCTTTCACCTATCGCCAGAGCTGAACCGGTCAAAACGCGATCAAACACTTCGTTGGCGGTCTGGCGTGCCGAATAATATGCATCAGCCAGTGCCAGGGCGCCAATTACGCATAAAGGCCCCAGCAACCAGATCAGCAGGCGACGCCTGAGGGAATATGACCTGGTTTGTCTATCCATTTCGAGCTGGCTCAGTATCCAGATAATAACCCAGCCCGCGTGCTGTACCTATATTGATTCCATAGATATGCAGACGCTTGCGCAACCGGCTGACTATCTGTTCAACGGCATTGTCACTGATATCTGAATCAAAAGTGGACAGGGATTCAGCGATCTGGTTTTTTGGGATGATGCGAGCCGGTGACATCATTATTACGGTTAATACATTCAGTTCGCGGGCGGAGATGTCTACCGGTGAATTTTCCGTTGATAATGTATTGTTCTGGATATCCAGGATCAGAGGTCCAAGTTTGATGTGTGAGGTCGAATTTCCAGCACTTCGGCGCAGCAAAACCCTGATACGCGCTTCCAGTTCATTAATCTCGAAAGGTTTGACCATGTAATCATCAGCGCCAATATCCAACCCCATGACCAGATCGTCCAGGTCACCCCTGGCAGTCAGAATCAGTACCGGGGTTGTTATTTTTCTGCCGCGAAGATTTCGCAATACCTCCAATCCATCCATATCCGGTAATGTCAAGTCCAGGATAATCAGGTCAAAACGCTGGGCTGCAATAACCGCATCCGCGTCCGCACCATTGGATACCATGTCAACAACATACTGGTTGGACATCAATACGTTGAGGAGGCCTTCGGCCAGTTTTTTGTTGTCTTCGACTACCAGAATGCGCATGGTTTTTCTTTCGGAATTGCAGATTATATGGCAGCCATATCTTGTTGTGAAGTATCTGTCTTTCGTGCAAGATATTCAAATGAAACTGAAAATGTTGTTCATTGCAATCGTCCTGATCTGCTCAGGTAGTTTTGCCCGGGCGGAAAAGGTTGTTTTTCCCGCTGACATTGGCGTCGAGCAGGGCTCGGGCGTGGTGGTTTATTCTTCGCTTGATACCAGCGCGGCGAGGCCGCTGATCAAGGCGTTTCAAAATATCAACCCGGATATTTCAATATTTTATCATGAATTGCAAACTCTGGAAATTCACGAGCGCGTGGTGCGTGAAACAGATGAAGGAAAACTTACCGCAGATTTGATAATATCCTCAGCGATGGATTTGCAGATGAAGCTGGCCAATGACGGATATGCAAGAAAAGTGAATTTTGCCGGTATTGCCGGCTGGCCGAACTGGGCCAAATGGCGCAATACAGCTTTTGCACTGACTTTTGAGCCAGCGGTAATGATTTATCACAAACCGAGCTTCAGTGGTGTTGAGATTCCCAAAACCCGCGCGGCTCTTTCAGAATTTCTAGCCAGTAACAATAATGCTTTTTACGGTCGCATTGCTACCTATGATATTGAACGGGCGGGACTGGGGTTTTTGTTTCTGGCCCGCGATGAGGAACATTACCGCGATATATGGCAACTGGTGCAGATGATGGGGTCATCGGGTGTAAAATTATACTCAAAATCTTCGGCGATATTGCAGCGTGTTTCCGATGGGCGATCTGCCATAGGCTATAACATACTGGGATCTTATGCAAAATCCTGGGCAGAGCACAACCCTGATCTGGGCATTATTTTACCCACGGACCACACCGTGGTGATGTCTCGAATTGCATTGATACCCGAAGCTGCCAGATCACATGAACTGGGGCGCAAGTTTTTATCCTTTCTGATGTCCATGCCGGGTCAGGAGGTGATGGCAAAAAAAACCGGAATTCGTGCTTTGCATCCGCAATTGTCGGATGAAAATACTGCCAGCGCGTTGCGGCAACAGGCGGGCAACAAGTTGCGCCCAATTCCCGTAAGTCCCGGATTACTGGTTTATCTGGACCAGGTGAAAAGAGCCAGGCTGATAGAACGCTGGAACAAGGCTCTCAGAAACCGCTGATTGCGATTATCTGTTGAACTGTCAGCTTTCTGACAGGTTCATGTGTTTTGTTGGCATCATCGCCGACAATGGATCGGTATTTTCTTGGGAGAAAATCATGCATAAATCAATTCGTGCAGCTTTTGCTGCAACAATATTCAGTGTCGCGGCAACAACAGGTGTGTTGGCTGCCGACAAAATTGTGGACAAGATACATTTCCTTATTCCCGGTGGCCCCGGTGGTGGCTGGGACGGCACCGCACGTGGCACGGGTGAGGCTTTGACGAAAGCCGGAATTCTGGGGCAGGCGACCTTTGAAAACATGTCCGGTGGTGGCGGCGGCAAGGCGATTGCCCATCTCATCGAAGTGAAAGATGAAGGCATGTTGATGGTGAATTCCACACCTATTGTTATTCGCTCCTTGCAAAAAGTGTTTCCTCAGTCTTTTCGCGACCTTACGCCAATTGCCGGTACAATCGGTGATTATGCGGCATTTGTTGTAAACAAGGATTCCAAAATCGCTGATTTCAAGGGATTGCTGGATGCCTATGATGCCAATCCGACAAAAGTTGCCATTGGTGGCGGTTCGGTAGCGGGCGGAATGGACCATCTGGTTGCAGCCCTGGTGATGAAAAAAGCCGGCGCAGATCCAACGAAGGTAAAATATATTCCCTATGATGCGGGTGGCAAAGCGATGGCCGGATTGTTAAGCGGTGAAATTCAGGCCCTGTCGACCGGCTTTGGTGAGGCAATTGAATTGGCCAGGCAGGGAGAAGTTCGCATTCTTTGTGTTACCTCAAATGCAGCGCTTTCCGCTTCACCTGATACACCCACTTGTGACAAGGCCGGGGCGCCTGGTGCTGAGTTTGTCAACTGGCGCGGATTTTTTGCTGCCCCTGGTCTGAGTGATGCAAAAAAGACAGCCTATCAGAATTCGCTGGCTGCCATGTATTCCACAGCGGAATGGAAGACGGTTCGGGACAGAAATGGCTGGGTTGATATTTTCAACAAGGGCGATGATTTTGTAAAATTTCTTGAAAATCAGGAAGCTCAAATCGGTGGCCTGATGCGCGAACTTGGATTTCTCTAGGGCCTGGCTGACCAGCATGTCGTGACAAGCATGCGAAAATATGCAGGTAAGAAACTGTGGCTGGCAGATGCTGGTCACAGTATTTCCAGACCTGTTTAATGCTTAATGGCAAATTTTGTTTTTGGGAGGATGATATGTTTTTGTCAAAAGACCGGATTGGCGGTGCGCTCCTCCTGTTGTTTTGCATAACCTATGCCCTGTTGATACGAGACATACGCCTGTTGCCGTTTCAGGCTAATGCGTCTTTTACGGCGCGCACAATGCCGGAAGTCTTGTCAGTACTTGGTGTTGGGCTTTCCTTATGGATTATATTGCTTCCAGCGAACCGGGACAAACCGGTATTTACCGGATACAAATGGACCACCAGTATTCTGTTCCTGGTCCTGATGTCTGTTTATGGACTAACTATCCGCTATTTAGGATTCATTTTTTCCACATCGGCATTTTTAATGATCGGCTTTGCATTATTGGGAGAGCGCAAGCCGCTCACCATTATTCTGGCGGCTGTACCTCTGGTGTTCCTGTTCTGGTTGATGATGTCAAAAGGGTTGAATATTTACCTGGCTCCACTGCCGGAATTTTTTGGACTCGGGAGATAAATCATGCTGGAAGGAATTATCATTGGGCTGACGACGGCGATCACACCGATGAATCTGGTATTTGTCATTGTTGGTTGTCTGGTTGGCACTTTCATAGGCATGCTGCCTGGTCTTGGGCCAATGTCAGCCATCGCACTGATGATTCCGATTGCCGCCAGTCTCGAACCATCAGCAGGAATCATTCTGATGGCGGCGGTATATTACGGGGCGATTTTTGGCGGATCCACCTCCTCAATCCTGATCAATGCGCCCGGTGTTGCCAGTACGGTCGCAACCTCATTTGACGGTTATCCGATGGCGAAAGCCGGAAAGGCCGGAAAAGCTCTGGCGATTGCCGCCTATTCTTCCTTTTCCGGTGGTGTGATTGCCGCCCTGTTCCTGATCATTGCAGCTCCGTTTTTGGCCAGCGTATCGCTTTCATTCCAGTCAACAGACTATTTTGCCCTGATGGTGCTTGGTCTGGTTTCTGTTGCTGCTTTTGCCGGGTCAGGTGGCGTTGTCAAGGCGTTGCTGATGACGGTTATCGGATTGATGTTGTCCACGGTAGGCACCGATCAGACCCAGGGTATTCCCCGTTTTACACTGGGAATGATTGACCTGATCGACGGTATTTCATTTCTATTGCTGGTGATGGCAACTTTTGCCCTGTCTGAAGCGCTGATGGCGATTTTGAAGCCAAAAAATGACGAAGACCGGATGAAGGAAAAAGATGCATCTCAAAATCTGGGCTCGATGGCGGTCAGCAAGGAAGAGGTGCAAGAAATGGTTCCGGTTATCGGGCGTTCCTCAGTTCTCGGATTTCTGGTCGGCGTATTACCGGGAGCGGGAGCAACAATTGCCAGCTTTCTGGCTTATGGCACTGAGCAGCGTATTGCCGGTGCAAAAAAGGGAGCAGAATTCGGCAAGGGCTCTGTTCGCGGTCTGTCCGCCCCGGAAACGGCCAACAACGCAGCGGCAACCGGTTCATTTGTGCCGCTGCTGACACTGGGAATCCCGGGTTCAGGCACAACGGCAATTATGCTGGGAGCGCTGATCGGATATGGCATTCAGCCTGGTCCAAGGCTTTATATAGATCAGCCTGAGGTATTCTGGTCGGTGATCGTATCGATGTGGATCGGTAATATTGTACTACTCATTCTGAATTTGCCGCTTATTCCGTATATTGCCCGGGTACTGGCAATACCTTCACGTTTTCTGCTGCCGTTCATTTTGTTCTTTTCCCTGATTGGTGTCTATTTTGTCAGCTTCAACACGTTTGATATTCAGTTAATGGTAATTTTTGCCATTGCAGCCGTCACCTTGCGATTGCTGGACTTCCCGATGGCGCCGATGATTCTTGGATTCATTCTGGGTGGCATGATGGAAGAAAATCTGCGTCGTGCCCTGCTGATCAACAATGACAGCTGGTCATTTTTGTGGGAGCGCGAACTGACCCTTATTATTCTCGGGCTGGCTGTCGCTGCGTTGTTTGTCCCGGTGATTGTTCCATTTGTCAGACGTTACAAGAAACAGGCTGAAAAGGCCGGTGACAACGAGTAATACCAAAGGACCTTTGATATACCGCCGTCAATGTTATTGGCTTCTCTGCCGGTATCTTGTTGAGCAAAACATCAGTGCGAAAGTTCCCAGAGCACAAAAAGCTGTCATGGCCAGAAACTGGGTAGAGATATTTATATTCAGATCGATAGCAAATCCCATTACACCGGGACCAAGTGCAGAAGAAAATACCATCATTGCTGTGATTACAGAACGGATGGAACCGAGATATCTTGTGCCGTAAACTTCCGGCCAGAGTGATCCATAGATTGACGAGTTGATGCCCATGCTCACACCCAGAAAGGCCATGTAGGTTACCAGGGCTATGGAGGAGGGGACTATTGCCAGAACCAGGCAACCAAGCCCCAGCGGCAACAAAAACAAAGGCAGCAACGTGACGGTATCAAATCTGTCGATGGCAATTCCTGACACCAGGCCTGAAATGACCGAGACCAGGGTCATCATGACAAAAGTCCAGGCAAACAGGCTGACAGACCAGCCTCGTATTGCAATTAGATAGTCCTGGTGGAAAAATATCCCGGTGCTGATGAATGGTGGTCCAAGCAGGCAGATAATGGCAACCCAGAATATCGGATCACGAAACATTTGCGATGTGGTCCAGTGATGAGATTGTTTTGATGTTTCCGCTTGTTCAACACTTTGGGCAGTTCGTTCATGACGCAATAGTAACGTGATGGCCGGCATGGCAATCACCACCAATATTGCTGCTGCCACCAACCAGGCCTGGCGCCATCCGATGATATTTGCAACAGCGATGAAGGTGATTGGCAGGATCGCAAGGCCGATATTGAAACCCTGGGTGACAATTGATACCGCCTTACCACGGTTTTTGGCATACCAGCGTCCCATCGCCGTCATCGAAATATGGGTCATCATTCCCTGACCAAGGAGTCTCAGACCATAAAGGGAAATTACCAATATGATAACCGAATTAGCCTGGGCAAATCCGATACATGCCAGGGCCAGTAGCAAGGTTGAAATGATGGTCGTTCTGGCGATCGACAAGTAATCCACAATGCGCCCGAAAACAGTCAATGTCAGTGCACTGGCCAGTGTGGCGATCATATAGATAGAGCCATATTCACCAGAGGTCAGACCAAAGGCATTTCGTACATGACCAGTAGATAGTGAAATAAAGAATGTCTGGCCAAAACTGGAAAACATGGTCAGCAGGAAACCGCCAAGAAGCCAGCGAAAATTCTGACCTATGAATTCAATGTAGGATCGCAATAAACAGACTTTCAATTTTAATGTACTGGCAGGTTTTGCGAATGATGATTCCAATTAATACCACATGATTCAAATAATTCAGTTCAAAGAAACCAGAATCCGACCAAGGCAAATCCCTGGGTGATGCATCATCGATAAATAGAAATCGGAATTTTTGAAGATATAGCAGAACACCTTTATTTTGATTCAGTTCCGAATTTTTTTTGCTCACGGCTATTCGGGCTTAAGCCCGGCCTCCGCGAGGGCGGCGCACCGGCACCGGTCGCTTTTCGCTCCTGGTTGCATGATCTTTTGAAAGGTGTTCTGCTATATCAGACAATAAAATCAGACACCAACATAACGTGCCAGATACTCATTGTCACGATCAAGTTTTTCTGCATCAACTGTTTCTCGACTAATGCCATTTTCAATAAAGGTGACCCGATTGGCAATTGACAGAACCGCATCCAGCCGCTGTTCAACCAATATCACCGCAGCACCTTCATTTTTCATGCTGATGATGACCTGGCGGATTTGCTCAATCATTGAAGGTTGCAATCCTTCTGTAGGCTCATCAAGAAGCAATATTGCCGGCTCCAGACAAAGGGCTCTGGCTGTTGCCAGCATTTGTTGTTCGCCGCCCGATAAGGTCTGGGCCGTTTGATCCATGCGTTCACGCAGACGGGGAAATATCTCCAATACCTGCTCTCGGATATTTCTACCGGAATTGCGGGTCATCAGGCCTATTTCAAGGTTTTCGGCTACGGTCAATTCAGAAAACAATCGCCTGCCCTGTGGGATGTATCCTATGCCCAGACCAGGAATTTTGTGAGCTGGCAACTGGCTGATTTCCAATCCGTCCAGCATCACCGACCCTGAGGAGGAGCGAACCAGTCCCATAATACATTTGAGAGTGGTCGTTTTCCCCGCGCCATTCCTGCCCATCAGGCAAAGAATTTCACCGGCTGTAACGGACAGGGAAACACCCTGCAGAATGTTGACATTGCCATAGGCACAATGAAGATCGCTGACTTCAAGCATTATTTTTCCCCAGGTAGGCTGCCTGAACATCTTCATTGGCGTGAATTTCTTCAGGCGTGCCATGGGCAAGTATTTCGCCGAAGTCAAGAACCGTTATCTTGTCGGCAATTTCCATAACAACATCCATATTGTGCTCAATCAGGAGGATCGTTGAGCGTTCAACTATTGATTTCAGCAGCGCGTTGAATCCGGCAATTTCACTCTGGGCCAACCCTTGCGTTGGCTCGTCAAGAATCAGCAATTTGGGTTTTTGTGCCATGCCCATGGCAATTTCCAGCAGCCGCTGGTGGCCATAGCTCATGTCACCGGCGATCTGATATGCGCGATCAAGAAGCCCGACGCTGTCAAGCGCTTCACTAATCTGAATATCGAAATCCCGGCGCTTATCTCCCGAACTGCGATGAACTGCCAGTGATACGTTTTCATAGAGGCTAAGTTTCGAGAAAATCGAGGTAATCTGAAATGTATATCCAATCCCTCTGGCGATGCGTTTATGGACAGGTAATGCGGTAATTTCTTCATTTGAGAAAAATACCTGACCGCTATCAGCACTAATGCGTCCGCAAAGCAGGCCTACAAAAGTGGTTTTGCCCGCACCATTTGGACCGATCAGGGCATGTATCTCACCTGCCGGCAGTTCGAAATTGACATTGTGGACAGCTTTGATACCGCCAAAACTGCGTGAAAGCCCTCTGGTGGTTAGAAGATTTATGGCAGCCAAGGCAGCACTCTCTTTCTGATTTCCCCCATCAGTCCGTTTCTGGCGAACAGGGTCAGCAAGACCAGTGCCACACCGGCGATCAACATATAGGCACTGGTCAGATCTGACGCGAGATCAATAAGGTAGAACATGAAAAGCGTGCCAAAAAACGGCCCCATGATGGTTCCCGCACCGCCCAGCAATACCCATAAAAGCGGATATATCGAGTATTGAACTGTGGCAAAATTGGCGCCGACATAGCCAAACAGCAGGCCATAGCCGGCCCCTGCCACACCGGAAATAGTTCCTGAAATCAGAACCGCGGCCAATTTGTATTTGAATGTGTCATAACCAAGCATCTGGGCGCGCTCCTCATTTTCGCGAACAGCGACCAGGACGTGGCCGAACTGGCTTGTGACCAGCTTCAGGGTTACAGCGATACAAAGTGCGAACAGGAGAAGTGCGGCAAAATACCGGTTGGTGGCGTCGGCCAGATCAACACTGGCGATAACTCGCTGGGCCTGCTTGATTACAAATCCCTCATCACCTCTGGTGTATTCACCAAAAAACAATACTGCCAGATATCCGCTCTGGGCGAACATCAAGGTAACAATCATGAAAGCAACACCGCTTGTTCGCAACGCCAGAACACCAACCGTTGCGGTGACCAGCAGGGCAGCCACTATTCCACAGACAAAGGCGGTGGCGGGTGATATGCCGAGGTGCTGGATACTTAATCCCATGCCATACATTCCGGTGGCGAAAAATAATGCATGGCCCAGAGAAAGCAGGCCGGTATAGCCAAACATGATATTGTAACCCATGGCAAAAACCGCCAGCATCATAATGCGTGCAATATTTCCCTGGTGATAGGCTGGCAGAACAAATTGCAATGTGAAAAGGGTAACCAGTAACGCAATATGCAATGCCCAGGATTTTGTATTTGCGGTCATGCGCTTCGTGTCCCAAACAGGCCATTGGGACGATATACCAACACCATGGCAACCAACAACGTGGCGAGTATTTTGGCCAGCGTCGGCGTAAAGAATACGGAGATTATTCCATCGCTCATGCCAATCAGCGCGGCGGCAACGACAGTGCCTCTCAGGGAGCCTAGACCGCCAATGATGACGACAATGAATGACAGCAATAACGGATCACCACCCATCAGATAATGGGCTTGTTGTATAGGTACTATCAGTACAGCTGCCATGGCTGCGAGCGCGGCACCCAGACCAAACACAAGGGCATAAATGCGATTGACTTCAATGCCGAAAGCCGTTGCCGTTTCCCGATCCAGCTGGGTAGCGCGTAACACCAGGCCAATGCGGGTTTTCGCCATTATCATCCAGACGCCAATCAATATTGCAATTGCTGCTGCAATGACAAATAATTTGTAGCTGGAATAACCAAACCAGGGAAAATAAAAACGATGGTTGAAGGGCGCTTCAACCGGCCTCGCATCAGGTCCGTAGGTCATCAAAACAACCTGTTGAATGATATAAAGTACGCCGATTGTTGCAACAATGGTGCCTTCGGGATCATATTCAAGTCGCTTTAATACAAACCAGTCGACAATAACCGCGACAAGGCCAGTCAACAAAGGTGCAATCAACAGGGCGGCGATGAAACCAATTGCCGGATGGCCACCAAAGAAGGTGGCAATCCACCAGGCAAAAACCGCACCCAGCATGAAAAACTCACCATGGGCGACATTGACGATCCGCATGACGCCAAACACAAGGCTCAAGCCAACTGCAGTCAAAGCCAGAACGGCGGCTTGCACAGCGCCTTCCAGCGAGGCCAGCAGGAGATAAGGACCTAGATCCATTGGGTATTTGCCTGGATAAACACTGTTTTGCGACAGAAAAATCTGGCTCCGGCCTTTCAAACCGGAGCCGGCTAATCAGAATGATTGTTTGGTATAATCAGTTTCATCCGGATATAAAGTATCTTCGATGGAAGTGGTGTGGGCAAGTTTCAATTTGCCGCCTTCGACCTTTGAAATATACTGATGACCGAACACCTGGTGTGTTTTGCTATTGAACACTTTTGCACCTTGTGGGTGTTCTCGTGATAACGGAATATCGGTAATCGACTCTACCGCCTCAATCAGTTTGCTGCGATCATCCGTTCCCTGATAGCCGGCGGCTTCCATGCCGGTTTTGATGGTGAACAGGGTTTCCCAGCAACCAAACATATGGGAATAGGTGGAGACATCTTTTGGATCCGAGACAGAGGCACCATTGTCATCCACGCCAACTGCTGCGCGGTAGAACTTGTCATGTTCGCTCTGGTTTGCCTGGGCATAACGTGGATTGCCTTCCCAGAAATAACTGCCTTCAAGGAATTCGAGACCCGGGCTGTTTAGATCCACTGCCTCCAGACTATCGATAAAACCGAAAATCTGTGGTTTGTTTGGTCCGTAGAATTCTCCCATTTCCTTGACGAATGTCAGTACTGCTGGGCCGACCATCACATGATAGATGACATCGGTGTCGCGCGGGATTTTTGGAAAATATTTAGTGAAGGAAGATTCAGTCGGGGGAATCGCAATCTTCGCGACAACCGTTCCGCCCTGTTTTTCTATTGCTGCCGAGAAATAGTCCCGATGGTCATGACCAAAAGCAAAGTCCGGGAAAATCATGGTGACTTTCTTGCCCAGATTATCCGCAACAAATGGTGCCATTGCCTGAACCTGGCTTTTCACATCGGTGATACCGGGTTGCAGAGTATAGCGATTCAGCATGCCGCTTGCTACATGGTGGCCTTCGGAGACGACAAAATACGGCAGTTTCAATTCCCCTGCACGAGGTGCGGAACCGATTACCACATGCGAGAATAAAGTGCCAAATGCCAAATCACATTTGTGCTGGTTGGCAAACTTTTCCAGTACTTCAGCGCCGCGTTTGGGATCGGTGCCATCGTCTTCAGCGATAATTTCCAGCGCACGGCCGTTAATGCCTCCCATGTCATTGATCAATTTGGCTGCAGCTGTAGTGGTGCGGTCATACCAGCGACCATAGGCGGCGCCAATGCCTGTGCGGTGAACCTGAAAACCAATCCGGATCGGTTCGGAGGTCTGTGCCTGGGAATAGCGAACCCAACCGGGAAGTGCGGTTGCGCCTGCCAGAATGCCGGTGCCTGCACCAATCGATTTGAGCAGGTTACGGCGTGTTTTCAATTTTGGTTTGATGATTTTGTCAGCCATTGTCTAAAATTCCTCCCTGGTAAAATTTGAACGATTGACGAATGTATTCCTGAAGATTGTATGTATACAAACGGTTTGTCCAGTGTTTTTTACAATTTATAAGCCTCTGGGTGAGGCTAGCAGCCACAGACCAAACACCGTGTAAGAAATCATAAACATCGCCAAGGGCATCTGGGTATTGGTGGCTTTTGGAGAATTGGCGAATATTCTGATCGTCAGGCAGTGGGACAGCAATACTGCAACAATATGCCCGGCTACCACAAGAGCTGCTTGCAGCAGCCAGATTATCTTGACGCTATGATGAGAATTCAAAAACCCGCTGGTTACATAAAACCTGCCCAGATGCAGGTAATCCGCACCGTTACCCAACGGATCGCTGAAAGCCGCCAGGGTGTACTGGATATTGACCATGAAAGAGGTAAGATAATGGGAAAAGTGATAGCCGGTGGCGATCGGAATTACGGTCAATGCAAACCCTGCGAAGGCCAGAGGAAATTGGCGGGTTTCATCGGCGAGCTTCAGGCCAACATAGATGCATGTTGCAAAGCACACAGGCAAAAGGATCACGGCTGCGAGCAGACCAAGAAAATTGGGCCAGATGACTTGTGAGCGCCCGGGAAATTCCAGCGGGTTGATGCCGATATTACCCAACCACCAGAAGGTTTCATTCAATCCGTCAAAACTACCTGCCGCCAGCATCATGATTGCCAGTATCGCGATACCCAAATCAGGCTTGGGGGCATTGATCAACCGCCAGCCGGGGAAACCAAGATGGACTTTTCCATTTTCAATACTAATGACAGAAAGCAGCGAAAACAGGCGAAACAGCATGGTGAAACACTCTGCTCGATCCAGCCAGTCACGGGCGCCAAATATGATCATTCCGGCAAAGGTATAAAACCAGTAGACCAGCACAACAACTGCCAGTCTTGCCGGATTATCCGGGGCAATATCAACAAGTGAAAAGGCGGTAAACAGAACAAAAGCCAGGATACCCGGTTTTCTTCCAAGCCAGGCAGGAAGTTGCAGGAATCCCGGTCTGTCCAGATCACCTTTGATGAGGTGATAGATTCCGGTCCAGGGATTTAACCAGTGCCATAAATTGCCAAATATTGCCTGGGCAAACAAAAATCCCTGCCACCAGAGTGTCCAGATTACCAGGGGCAACAGGTTTTTCAGGGGATCATACGGGCCATAAAAACCAAGAAAAACCAAAGCCAGAAGTGCAAAAGTGCTGGCAACACTGATCGTGTTTTCAAAACGGATATTGGCGCTGATACCGGTTTTTCGAACTTGGAAAAGCGTTGTTACAACAGACGCGGGTATCAGGGTGATAACCAGCAAAGTGATCGCAACCGCAGCGGTTCCGGAAATTATGTAGAGCCTGGTTGGAAGGAGCAGCACAAAGCCCTGTTCTGAAACATGGGCAAAGGCTGAATCCGGTGCCAGGGTGAAAATCAGGATGGCAATTGCCAGTGCCATTACCATTTTTGTATTTTTCATGCCCAATCTGCTGTTCACACCGTCACCTGCAGTTTTCCGGATTATGGACGCGTTTTGCTGAAGGTGGATGTTTTTGCAACATATTTACCGGGCGAATTGGCCTTTGGGAAAAATTGACGCCGCAATTGGGGCAGATGCCTTTTAACCTGTTTTCGGCACAATCGCTGCAAAAGGTACATTCGTAAGAGCAAATCATTGCATTGGGTGAATGGGGTGGCAGGTTTTCGTCACAGCATTCGCAGCCGGGTTTAAGTATTAACATGATTTTTCCAGTTCAATAACAATCAGGCGCTGTCAGTCAGTGATTCCCGACCTGACCACAGTTACAAATTTTGCATTTTACCTGACAGATTTGCAAGGTGGCATTGGGCTGCGGGTTCGTGAGATCACCCGACAGGTTTGTCGTGAAAGCCTCTAGCCGATAATCGTGGTGACTTTCGCTCATGACCCCAACTCTGCCATTTTGATGTCAACTAAAACGCGCCTGGAAAGTGAGCGTCCACTTAATTCACAGTACTTTATCCCTGGTTGGGAGATATATCGAGGGCGCCCAAGATATGGACTTGGAAAAAGATGCTATATATGCCAGAATCCGGGGAAACACCAAGACCCCCAATAGGGTCGGGACTCGGACGGGTACGTTGGATTTTTTTGATGGATTGCCGATCAAACCTGTCTGGGAGATGTCGGTTAAATACTTCCTATACGCATAATTCAAATTGAACAGGTCAAATACCATGAGCGACAAAACTTTCGGTAAATCTGCAGGCCTGACCTCATGGACGGCAGCGCTGCTATTTTTATTGTTGCCGGTCATTGTGCTCGCCACCGAAAGCATCGCTTCCGATACTAAACAGACCAGGTCAAGCGCACCGAAACTGGTCGCGCAAATCACGGTCGACCAGCTACGTGACGATCTGCTGAAGCGTTATTGCGAGCGTCTGGAAACAGGTGGATTTCGCTAAAGCATAGTTTTTTTGACAATCGACTTCCACTATACAGATTGCTTTCTAATAAATTGAACTGCCAATCATTCGAAACCGGAATTAACGCATGGAATCAAATATTGTTGAATTGTTTGACTTGAAATTTAGTTGGGGCGAACGGGCAACCCAAAGCAATGTTAACCCGTTTGAGTTGAGTATCGATCATTTTGGGATTCAAAAGCATGAAAAAATCTTCCTGCACGGGCCATCCGGTTCCGGTAAATCCACACTCGTCGGATTGATTTGCGGAACAATTAGGCCGATATCAGGTGAAGTCTATTTGAACGAAAAAAACCTCACTGATTTACCCGGATCACAGGTGGACCGTCATCGCGCCGACAATATTGGCATCATCTACCAGATGTTCAATCTGCTTCCCTATCTAAGCGCCCTGGAAAATGTGTTGTTACCGCTGGAGTTTTCCAAAACCAGGAAACAAAAAGTAGGTACAAGTAAGGAAGAATGCAGAAACGAGGCCAGCAGATTATTCGCAAATCTGGGTTTGGATGCCATAAACGATGGCAATGCGAAACCCGGTGAACTTAGTGTTGGACAGCAACAAAGGGTAGCGGCGGCAAGGGCGCTTATTGGTGCCCCGCGTCTGATCATTGCCGATGAACCAACTTCAGCGCTTGATTTTGAGAATCAGAAAAACTTTCTTGATTTGCTTTTTTCAGAAGTTGAAAACAGTAACTCCAGCCTTTTAATGATATCTCACAATCCCAGTCTTGCAAAGCATTTTGACCGCAGTATTGCTCTGAGCAATGGCGAGTTCGGGAAGGGGGCCTGATATGATTATCCCTCGACTGGCGGCAAAAAGCCTCGCCAATCGCAGAGTTACGGCAATGCTGACGGTATTTTCCATCGCTCTTTCGGTATTTCTGTTGCTTGGTGTTGAAAAGTTGAGAACCGGAGCCAAGCAATCATTTTTGCAAACTATTTCCGGCACGGATCTGGTCATTGGCCCAAGAGCATCGGGCACACAATTGTTGCTATATTCAATTTTTCACATTGGTAACGCCAACAATAACATAACGTTGAAATCACTACGTTCAATCGAAAAACGACCGGAAGTGTCCTGGCTGGTTCCAATTTCGCTTGGCGATTCTCATCGCGGATACGGTTTGGTCGGTACAAACACGGATTATTTCGATCATATTCGTATCGCGGGCGATAAAAAGCTTCAATTTGCGATGGGAGGGAGATTTTCAGGAGCATTGGAAGCGGTGATTGGTGCGGATGTTGCGCAAAAACTTGGCTATGAAACCGGCAGCAATTTCAAAGTATCACACGGATTGGGAGAGGTTTCATTCACCCAGCATGATCGTGAGCAGTTTTCTGTAAAGGGAGTGCTGGCAAGGACCGGCACACCGATCGACAAATCGATACTTGTCTCTTTGCATTCCGTAGAGGAATTGCATCACGACTGGCAACCCGGTCAGAAACATGAAGGCAAAGAGAAACATGTTGAAGACACTGATCAGCATGATGAACCACAGTTGGTTTCGGCAGCTTTTGTCGGATTAAAATCCAAAATTGCCGTCCTGGGATTCCAGCGTTATATAAACCAATATCCCCGTGAGCCATTGACTGCAGTTATTCCCGGAGTTGCTTTTTCAGAAATCTGGATGCTGGTTTCCAAGATTGAAACCGTATTATTGGTGATTGCATCGTTGGTCGCGATTACCGCTATTGTCGGTATGATAATTGCAATTCTTGCAAGCCTGGGCGAACGGCGTCGGGAAATGGCAATATTGCGTTCCTTGGGGGCGGGGCCTTTTAGAATATTTTTGCTGTTTGTCAGTGAGGCCATTGTTTTGGCCGGAATTGGCCTGGTACTTGGAGCTGGTACTATATATGCCGGGCTTTGGTTGACGCAGGATAAAATCACACAATTTGCTGGACTTTATATACCGATAACTGCACCTGATCTCAATGAGGTGATGTTTTTAGGGGCAATATTTGCAGGAGCAATCGTTGGTGGCCTTATTCCAGCAATTCGTGCCTATCAAATATCGTTGTCTGATGGTCTTTCTATGCGCCTATAGTTTCATTGAACACCGCATTAAGAATATGAGAAGGAAAAATTGATGAAGAAATGTATGCGAACTATATGTTTTCTTTCAGCCATGTTGGTGATGTTGCCCTCAATTGTCCCGGCTGCACCCTTGACGTTGGCCTGGGAGGATCTGGTGCCTGAGGTGGGTCGCGGAATACCTGTCTATATTGCGCCGGAGCAAGAAATCTTTGGCTTGCCTGATCGCAAGACTTTTGATGGCAGTGATGATGATTATGCCTTTTTGCTCGAAAGCCTTGAAACACTACGTTACCAACAGCCCCAGGGGGCCTTTATCAGACCGGAACTGGATGGTAAAACCGTACGGATTCCAGGATACGTTACGCCATTAAGTTTTACCGGCGAAAAACTGGGTGAATTCCTGCTGGTACCCTACCACGGTGCATGCGTCCACTATCCGCCACCGCCAGGTAATCAGATTGTTTATGTTTCAAAGGCTGTAGGGTTGGTGGAAGAACGACTTTATCAGCCCGTCTGGTTGACCGGGGTTCTTCGGGCCAAATCGATCGGAACCGCAGTAGCTGATGTTGGCTATTCGCTAGAAAATGCCACCGCGGAGCCATATGACAGCGTTCCGGAACAATCGAATTGAAAAGATATGAGAAAAATGAAGCTGGTCCAGGAGACAGTTGGACCAGCTTCTAACCCGGTCAGGTGGGCGGGAATGGTAGGACGTGACTTGGTTAAACAAGTCGCAAAAACCATTCTTGTTGCGACACCCTTCTGACTTTTGGTTATGGCACTTTACATGCCGGCACTGGTCACCATCAGGTTCAATCAGCAGTTACGCGCAAAATATCAAGCCATGATCGTCGCAGGAAAACCTGCCAAAGTGGCCATAACCGCAATCATGCGAAAGCCAATTATTACCGCAAACTCCCTGTTGAGAGATAACAGAAAATGGCCAATATCAGGGCTTGATCAACACGGATACTCTAAATGAAAAATCCATCGGGTCAAACCCACGAGCGTTACTATGAGGGTTTCGTAATTTCCTTGAAATCATCGCCACTAAGCACAAGATCTCTCAGGGTCACGAGTCCCTCAAGTTTTCGTCCCCTGGTCACTAAGGCTCTGGTCAACCCGAATCGGGAAAGCAGCCGGATGGCATATCTGACATTCATGTCGGCAGATAGTGTGAGCGCAGGTTTGGTCATAATCTGGTAGATGCTGACACGGTCAACCGAAAGGTCTGAGGAAACAACCTCTGCAGCAATGTCCTGAACGGTAATCACCCCATATTCGTCGTTTTCGTCTCGGCGTTCAACTACCAGTGAGCTGACATTTTCCCTCCCCATCTGTTCAAGCGCATGTTGGACGCTGGCCAGCCCGTTCACTGTATGCAGCGATGTCTGCATTACATCGGCAACCCTGATAAATTGGGTACTCATTATAGATCCTCCGAGCTGATATCTTTTTCAATGGTCTCGATCTGACCACGCAAACCGATGGCATCTTCTATATCCACCTGAAATGCAACACCGGCTCCCGGCTTTGCCTCAAATCCACACGCATCGCCTATTGCTTCGAGTATGTGCCGGCTTTGGTGTTCCTCCACCAGCAGCAAGATGATGTCGCGCTGACCGGCAACGGTCAATCCAAAAAAAGTGCTGGGCGGGTTGAGACCCTCACCCCTGGCATTGGTGACAACCGTGCAACCGGTGGCTCCATGGTTTCTGGCGGTTTCGATCGCCTTTTCGGTTAACTCATCTTGGCTCATAACAACAATCAGCTTAAACTTCATGATGGTCTTCCTTATTTGTTGTTGGCATTAGGTGTGATCGTGCGGGATGCAGTAAGCCAGGCACCGATCTGAGCATACCCCATTACCGTTATCATCGGAAGCAGGCTGGCAAGAGCAATGAGGCCAAAACCGTCCAGCAGTGCACTACGTCCGGGTACGTTGGTGGCAAGGCCCAGCCCCAGTGCAGTGACCAAAGGAACTGTTACCGTTGAGGTGGTTACGCCGCCGGAATCATAGGCTAATGGTACAATCATTTTGGGTGCGAAAACCGTTTGGACAACAACGATCAAGTAGCCAATGATCATATAGGTATAAAGGGGTGTACCGGTCACGATGCGGATGGTTCCGACCGCCAGGCTGATGGCTACCCCCAGCGCCACAGCGATGCGCAAGCCCCATGCGCTTATCGCTCCGCCAGAGACCTCTTTTGCCTTTAGTGCCACAGCAATTAACGACGGCTCTGCTATCGTTGTGGAAAAGCCGATGGCAAACGCGAACAAATAGGTCCAATAATAATTTTTCCAATTCAGATCTCCACCAATTCCCAACACCGCCGGGTCGGTCAACTGCTCGGCCATTAACTTGCCGATAGGAAATAGTGCCCGCTCTAACCCGAAAAGAAAAAATGCCAAGCCGAGGATGACGTAAACCGAGCCAATCATAACCCTGCCGAGATTGGGGATCGATTGGCGCAAAACCGTTACCTGAAAGCCGATCAAAATGACTGCTATCGGCATGACGTCAAACAGGGTCGAGAGAATGGTATCCCAGAGTTGCATCAAGAGTTCAAGTATCATGCCGCTATCACAATCCCGAATAGAAGAACGAATACGATTGGCATAAGACTTGCAAATGCAATTAGTCCGAATCCGTCGATCATTGGATTGCGTCCTTTGATGACACTGGCAAGACCTACCCCCAATGCGGTCACCAACGGCACTGTAATTGTAGAAGTAGTCACACCGCCTGAATCATAGGCGATGCCGATAATGGAATCGGGAGCAACTGCGGTGAGAACGACGACGAGTACGTATCCGCCGATGATTAACCACTGAACAGGCCAACCTTTAAGGATGCGCAGAACGCCGATTATGAGTGAACTTCCCACCGACACCGCTACCGTATAGCGCAAAGCGTTGGCATAAAAAGTTTCGCTGGCAATGCCCGCATCAATAACGCCGGCCTCTGCCATGACAATAACGGCCTCTTTGCTGACGGCAATTAAGGCAGGTTCGGCAAACGTGGTGCCGAAGCCCAGTCCGAAGGCAAACGATAGTAACCAAAATAAAGACCCCTTACCGGCAAAAGCATTGGCAAGTGCCTCGCCAAGAGGAAAGAGCGCCATTTCCAGTCCCCTGATGAATATCGTCAGTCCGATCAGGACAAAGACAAAACCGATCAGAATATCCGCCAGATTCTGGATTGGCTGGTGCAGCACAGCAAACTGGAAAAATCCAATGACGAGCAGAATAGGTGCAAGATCGCGTATCGTACCAGCGAAAAAGCCGACCGTATTACTTATCAGCCTCTGCATTGTTTCAGCCCTGATAGCAAAATATTTGGTGCAACCATATTCACCGGAAATTGTCCACCTTCCTACTTGTTTCGCCTGTATTCACATAAATGACCGCTGCTAATACTTCAAGCAGGTTATTCCACTTAGTTGCCTGTTTCGCCAATCAAGATGACGGCAAGATTGTCGTATCCAATTCGATGACACAAAAAATCTTAACTGCTCCGAGCTGGTGAATTTTGGAACAGAAAAGTCGTAAATGTAAACAACGATTCCGAAACGGTCTAAACCCATATCTGTTCAACTGGATCGGCAGTTTCTGACCCTGGCTGTGCAAATGATGCCTAATTATGACCGACAGGGATCGAACAACTTCATCAGGGTCGTGATTAAATCATCCGTAGCGCTGCTTTTTACGGCATCTCGTCTGTTAACGGCGGCAAGGGCGAGCTCTATATCTGTATCTGACCTTACGACCGCGCACTTCAATATTGCGGGATCTGGATACAGCCCGGGACCATGTATCCCAGCGCCGGTTATGGTTGATTCTCGCCCAGCTTCTCCACGCTCTCAATGCACTGGCCCTTGCCGCTGCGTCAATGTATTTCCAGTGATCAATTCCTGTGGTGAATGATCGTGAACACGTTTTGGCCACCGCCTCTGTGGAAACCGTGAAGAGCAGACTGATTGAAATACTGATAACGATCACCCGCAAAGCCCTGGTAAGGAATTACCACTTCCTGAACATGAAAACCTCCATGTGATGAGTGTTTGAAATACCAGCTATAAATATGGGTCGTCTTCATACAATTCCAATTGCGCGATATCGACGCATATCCGAACAAAAGCTAACACTCGTTCCTTTGTTGGAGGGGCGCTCAAGGTTAGGCTTGCGGTTAAGAAAGTACCCACATGCATGATTCGTCTGGAGAGCACCCGCATGCACCGTAGACTTTGCTGGAATACGCACATCTCCAGCCAGTCGGTGCACCAGAAGCTCTCTAATCTTCCTGGCATCCCAGTGGGGCTTCTCTTTCTTCAAACACACAATCATCTGCTCAAGCTGAGCGGGCAGTTGGTTGGCGTAGCGTACCGGACGTCTGGACCGGTCGCTTAAGGCCTCAAGCCCGTGCTCCTTGTAGCAATTGTATATCTTGTAACCGGTTTTGCGAGATATGCCGAACTGGCGGCACATATAACCCATGCTTTCCCCGTCAAGCAGACGGGCGACAAATCGAAGACGTTCCTCCATAACCGAACTTTCCTTCCAGGGCATCTACACCTCCCGCCAAATAGCAAAAAGTGTAACCCATGTGTCCGGTACGTTCTGTCACCTATTTCTCAGGTCGGGCAATCTTCCAACAGGTTGTCCATTCGACAGGAGACAGTCAAATTTTTTACATTTTACAATTTGGAATTGTCGTCTATATTCGCTGATTAGGCTTGCGTCCCGGGTTTAGCCATATGTCAATGACGTGCGTCAAAAACGAACTAGACCGCAGCACATCCCGGCGAATGCAAGTTACATGAAAAAACAACCGGGAGGAAATTTCATGAATCGCAGATCAATTCTCAAAGCAGGCGCAATCGCCGCAACAGTTTCACTGGGTCTTTCGGCCAGCTCGGCATTTGCTCAGGATGTCTCCTTGCGCATGTCAACCTGGTTACCCCCCAAACACCATCTTGTGGCTGACACGCTGCAAGTCTGGTTCTCGGCAATAGAAAAAGCTTCCGGCGGATCTTTGAAAATCAAACTTGATCCCGCACCGATCGCCAAACCGCCGGGGCAGTATGATGTTGTTCGCGACGGCGCCGCCGACCTGGCCTACCACGTGGTGGCCTATACGCCTGGTCCTTTTGAGATTGTGCGCGGGGCGGAACTGCCTTTCCTGTCGAAAAATGCCGAGATTGGCAGCCAGGCGGCATTCGACTGGTATGATCGCAACATTGGATTTGACAAAGAGTTCAAGGACGTGAAAGTTATCACGATAATGGTACACGGCCCTGGTGCTGTGCATACCAAAAAGCCCATCAACTCGCTGGAAGACCTTGTTGGTGTGAAGTTGCGCGTTGGTGGCGGCGGTGTGCGGATGTCCGAGGCCCTTGGCGCAACGCCTGTGGCGATGCCGGCTCCGGCTGCCTATGAAGCCATTCAGAAGGGTGTGGCCGATGGTGCGATGTTCCCGTATGAAGCCATGAAGGGGTTTCGCCTGGCCGAGTTGGTGGATTATCATCTGGAAATCCCCGGGGGCCTGTATACAACGCCATTTGCAGTCGTGATGAATCGTGCCAAGTATGACAGCCTGTCAGCTGAGCACAAAAAAGTTCTGAGTGACTTTGGTGGTATTACCGGGGCAAAAATGCTGGGCGCCGGTTGGGACCGGGCCGATGCAGCCGGGCGCGCATTTGCACTGAAAAACGGTGGCAAGATCAACCAGTTGTCAGACGCAGAATTGGCACGATGGAAAACAAAAATCGATTTCATGAATGCTGACTGGATCAAAAAGGCCGATGCTGTTGGCCTGGACGGTGCTGCTCTTTTGGCAGACCTCAAGGCAACAATGGCGAAATATGCCGCCCAGTAATGTGTCGCTTATAATTAGTGATCCAGGGCCGGTACGTTGCGTATCGGCTCATATTATCGGGGGAGTGCCGTGAAATTACTTATTGATCGCATTTCAAACTGGATGGCAGGGGCAGCAAGTGTGTTTCTGCTGGGTCTGATGCTGATAACATTTGCTGATGTGGTTGGGCGGTATTTCTTTGATGCGCCTTTGGTTTTCACCGTCGAGATTGTCGAACTCGGTATGGGCCTGATGATTTTCTTCGGCCTCGCCCTGACCACCTTGCAACGCGGCCATATTGCGGTTGATCTGATTACGGGAATTACGCCAAAAAATTTACACGTTTTGCTGGTCAGTTTTGCGACCCTTGTTACGGTGATTTTTATGGGTCTGGTAACCTGGCGATTGTGGGACCGGGCGGAAAATTTCTGGTCGGATGGATTGGCAACGCAAATCCTGTTTCTGCCGGTAGCGCCGGTGGTGTTTTTGATGGCGATAGCAGGCGGTGTGACCACGGTGTTTGCAGTTTATTTGCTGTTTCATCCTTCCTTGTTTTCCGGGGATGACTGATCTGATGGATCCAATCTTCGTAGGTATAGTCAGTTTTGTTGTTCTATTCGTTCTGCTGGCCCTGACGGTGCCCATTGGTTTTGCTATGGGACTGGCAGGTCTTGGCGGCATGGCGATGATTATCGGTTGGTCTCCTGCTCTGTCGCTGTTTGGCACCACGGTTTATGAAACCACCGTCACCTATGATCTGTCGATTGTGCCGCTTTTTGTGCTGATGGGATCTGTCGCCTCGCACTCTGGTCTCAGTCGCGAATTGTATGAGGCTTTCAACGCCTGGTTTGGTGCTTTTCGCGGCGGCCTGGCACTGGCCACGATTGGCGCTTGCGGAGCATTTGCGGCAATCTGCGGTTCATCGGTTGCAACGGCCGCAACCATGTCACAGGTAGCCTTGCCGCAGATGGAAAAATACAATTATTCCGATAGCCTTGCCACGGGTTCTGTCGCAGCCGGCGGCATTATCGGCATTCTCATTCCACCGTCTGTGGTGCTGGTGCTGTACGGCATTCTGACGGAAACCTCGATTGGTGATTTGTTTATTGCCGGCGTAGTACCGGGCATTCTGACGGTCATCGGATTTATGCTGGTGATCAGCATCATCACCCGTATTTGGCCAGAACTGGGCGGTGGAGGCGAGCGCAAATCATTCTCGCAAAAACTGTCGGCCCTGGGCAAAACCTGGGCGATCCTGCTGCTGTTTGTGCTGGTGATCGGCGGTATTTATTTTGGTGTGTTTACACCGACAGAAGCCGCCGGAGTGGGGGCGACTTTTTCATTCCTCATCTCGGCCATGCGGCGGCGACTGACTTTTCAAAATACCAAACAGGCATTGCTTGAGACCGTGAAGACTTCGGCGATGATATTTGCCATCCTGATCGGGGCGTTGACGTTGAACAACCTGATGGTGTTTTCCGGTATCGCGGCTGCCATTTCCGCATTTGTCGGCGGGTTGAACATGTCGCCTTCCATGATCATGGCGATTATCTTGCTGTTGTATCTGTTAATGGGTGCAGTGCTGGATGCATTGGCGATGATATTGCTGACGGTGCCGATCTTCTTTCCCATTGTGACAGGTCTGGGATTTGATCCTGTATGGTTTGGCGTGATCGTGGTGATGATAGTGGAACTGGGATTGATTACACCGCCAATCGGCATGAATGTTTTTGTCATCAAGGGGATGGCACCAAATGTCAAACTGTCGGCGATCTATCTCGGTGTCATGCCGTTCGTACTGGCCCAGATCCTGCTGATCATTGCGGTTTTCCAAATACCCGAGATAGCCCTGTGGTTGCCGGAGACGGCCAAGGCATTCCAGTAAATTTGCCAACGGTTGTTGATATTATGCCTGTCGGTCGAAATAGCCGATTATGGCTGAGATATCCTCTTCTCCATCACCATATGCATCCGTATCATCATAGATGCCCAGTGCCTGCTCGGTTATGGCAATGGCGATCCCGTGCGTAGCGACAACATCGGCAATGGATTTCAAATCCTTGCGCATGGTATTGGCCGCGCCCGGCGGATTGTCGAAATTGCGG
>JAAEMP010000132.1 GCA_024225445.1 Hyphomicrobiales bacterium
CGCCTGCGGGCAGATCACGGTTTGACATATTTGATGGTTAGCCATGATCTGGCAGTTGTTGGTCATTTATGCCAGCGTATTGCGGTGATGAATCGCGGTGCAATTATTGAAGAAATGACAGACAAGCAAATGCGCAAGGGCGATATGACACAAGATTATACAAAGCAGCTTTGGGTCGCCAGCAAAGGATATGATCTGGAGGCGCTTGACAGTTTCATGGAATTTGAATGAAGAATCCTGAACTTTGTATTTGTGGATTCAGGTTTTGTTTTCCGGTTTTGCCTCGGCCCATTGCATAACGGCAATGGAGCATACGCCCAGAAATGCAAATCCTGCGACAAGGGATAGTATACCACCGTCAAACAGATAACCGATGACCCAACCAAGCGGCAGAGATATAAACGTCGACAATGATCCGACGAAAGCCGCACCCAGACCGGCCATATGACCCAATTGCTCCATAGCAAGGGCATGGAAATTGCCAAACATTATGCCAATGCAGAAAAATGTAACCAGTAACCACGTCATAAACAGCCAGAGAGGTGGAACACCATCCGTCATGATTGTCGGTATCAGGAAAATGGTAGAGATAAAAGTCGAACAGATCAGCGCGCGCATTGTCAACAGGCGCATGCCATAACGGATTACCAGTCTTGCATTGATTATCGATGCCGAACCAATGGCCAGGGATGCGCCACCGAAATAGAGCGGAAAGAGTTTGCCGACTTCAAAACTAATCTGGAAGATTTGCTGAGCTGCGCTGAGATAACCGACAAATGCACCAAAAATCAATCCGGCAGCTGCGGTATAGCCGATGACAGAACGATAATTGCAGGCTTCTTTTAGTCCATCCAGGATATTCAACAAAGAGAAATCTCGCCGTGCATTTTGTGGTAATGTTTCCTGCTGTCGCAGTGCAAACCAGATAAAGGAAATAATTGCCATTGCCATTAGTAGAGTAAAGATTGAGCGCCAGCCGGAAAAGGTGACGATAGCCTGGCCAATTGCCGGTGCAATGGCCGGGACCAAAATAAACACTGCCATAATTATCGACATGATACGAGCCATAGCCCGGCCTTCATAACTGTCGCGGACCAGCGCCAAGGTGATAATACGTGGTGAAGCTGCTCCCAGACCCTGTAATATCCGACCGACAAGCATAACAGTGAAACTGGTTGCAAATATTGAAAAAAGGCAACCGATGATGAACACAACGTAGCCGAAATATATAACAGGCTTTCGTCCCAGACTGTCTGATACGGGGCCCGCGATCAGTTGCCCCACGGCGAATCCGAGGATCAACGAAGTAATCACCAGTTGGGTATCATTCGGGTCTGCGACATTCAGGTCCTGACCAATGACATCCAGTGTGGGTAGCATGATATCAATAGCCAGGGCGACAATGGATATCATGATGGCGAGCATGATTACAAATTCGGTGGTGGAAATGGATTTGGGCGGTGAATGCATTAATGTGGGTTAATTGATTAGGTGAAATTGAGCAACATCGAATTTATACAAATCGACGGAATGTCAGACGAATTTCTTCAATAAATGTGGAATGCTGGAAATGTGGAATGCTTGAGGCGATCCAGCCAACAGGAATGAATTTGCCTCATGGCATGGTATAATTCGTGATATTTTGCCGGATTCAAAAAGGAAGCAGGTTATTTTGTAATCTGTTCGCGCAGCAGGCGGCGGAGGATTTTTCCGGAGGCGGATTTGGGGATTGTTTCAACCAATTCAACCCGCCGAACCTGTTTGAATGATGCAAGATGCTCTCCCATGTGGGTCTGAATAGCATCAAGTGAAGGGGAGGCGCCTTTGTTGGCAATGATAAAAGCCATGGGCAGTTCGCCGGCTTCATCATCCTGAATTCCAATGACTGCCGCATCTGCCACATCCGGATGATTTATCAACACTGCCTCAAGTTCTGCGGGTGCCACCTGAAAGCCTTTATATTTGATCAGTTCCTTTACCCGGTCGACAATATAAAGATACTGGTCTTTATCGAAATATCCAACATCGCCCGTTCGCAGCCAGCCCTCACTGTCGATCATCCGGGCAGTAGCCTGGGGATTGTCGAGATAGCCCTTCATCACTTGCGGGCCTTTGATCCAGATTTCACCTTCTTCGCCGATGTTCATGTCTTCACCGGTTTCAAGGTTGACAATGCGGCAGGAAGTTCCGGCAATTGTCAGGCCAACAGAACCGACTCGCGGTTCTGATTGAGGCATCAAGTGACAGACGGGACTAAGTTCGGTCATGCCGTAGCCCTGGACTGCAAAACAATTCAGGCGTTTACCGACCTCATGGCTCAATTCAGCTCCCAGAGGGGCTGCCCCGCTGAATATCATTTCAACACAGGACAGATCATAGTCATCAACAGCAGGATGCCTGGCCAGCGCCATGGCTACTGGTGGCACAATCCAGAGGTTGATCGATTTGTGATCCTGGGCCAGACGGAGAAAATCCTGCAGATCAAAACGAGGCATGGTGATTACAGTGCCGCCGGAAGCTGGATAAAGATTGAGAAAAATCAGCAAACCATAAATATGGAAAAAGGGCAGAAAGGCAGGTGTTGCATTAGCCTGATCACTGTTTTTTCGAAGAGCCATTACGGAATTTACCTGCCCAAGATTTGCCACCAGATTGCGATGAGTGAGCATCACTCCTTTTGGCAAGCCGGTTGTCCCGGATGAATAGGGCAGTACGACGACATGATTGTTCAGGTCTACCGGAGCCTGATCATTTAGTGGCTCACCCATCAGTTGTGCCAGTGAAGTTGTTTCATGTGTTTCACCAATCGAGATAATCTCCTCGACAACTGTGCCTATAACGGCTTCTCGCGCTGTGCCGAGAAAATCGGGATGAACAATCAGTATGTTGGCATTCGCATCTTTCAACTGGTGGTGTGCTTCATGAGCAGTGTAATTCGGATTGATCGTGGTTATGGTTCCGCCGGCCCAGGCAACACCGTGAAATATGGTAAAATATTCAGGTACATTGGGAGACATTATTGCAATCGTGCGGCCTGTAGCCAGATTTCTCTCAACCAGACCGCCTGCCAGTTTCTTGATGTTATCGATAAGGGCAGCAGCGGTTGTTTTTTTCCCTGTCATGCCGTCGATGACTACTACCCGGTCTGGATCTTCCGACAATCCCTCAAACACAAACTCGGTAATAGAGACGTTTTCTATTTCAAAATCACTGAATTTGCTTTTGATTACGGCCATGAAATTCAGGTCCTGTTATTTGATCGATTGTAGAATATTCTGTTCTTCCTCCAAATTCACTATATTGTGCTCTGGTTGTTGTTCCAACTCTATATGAAGCGGAGTTATGCAGATCAAATAAAATAGCCCCCGAAAAATGTGCTGATTGCATCATTTGCCGGGGGCAATATTCTTTTAAAGCTGTATGGCAGGTGATGGATTCTCAGGTCTACTGAGACAACACCAGAGATTCCGCAACATTATCGCCAATACTCTTGAAAGCCTCAATCATCTCATCGTTGTTTTGAGGTTCAAAATAGTGAGAGGCGCTGCTGGCACAGTTGGATAGTAATTCCTCACCTTTTTTCGGAGCCTTGAAAGCGACGGTATAGATTTCCACTCCGTGGGCTTTCGCGCTGTTACAAGTATTGATGGTAGAGGTATCGCCACTTGGATCACTGTTGTCACCGTCTGTCATGAAAATGAGCACCAATCTGGGTTCCTGACCGTTCTTGTTCAGGTGTTCGGATTGTTCGGTTGCTTGCATCAGTTGCGTATAGGCCTTGTTGATGGCATCAGAGGAATCTGTGCTACCACCGGCATTCATATTCTGTACGTAAGCGTTAGCTTCATCCAGGTCCCAATTGGTGTTTAGATGTGGCCACATACCATTGCTATAGGCGACTGCGCCCATTCGGATGTATTTTTCTTCCGGATCCGCAGCTTTGAGATCAGTTATCATGCCATTTACCGCAGTTTGCAGTGAATCCATTTTTGTATCACTTTTCTTCCCCTTCTTGTCTTTTTTACTTTTTTTACTTTTCCCTTTTGTCTTGGCTGACGAGTTCATGGATCCGGACCGGTCCAGCACCAGAAACATGGAAATGGCATCGCCGGCTTTCAAGCGCACTTTTGCTGCTGCAAACACATCGGTTTTCCAGCCTTCAAGCCCGACAACCGGGAAAACTACTGCATTATAGTCGGCGAATACCTTGACATTTACGCCAAGAGTTCCCGGTACGTAGGTAATCTCAAATCCGTTATAGTCATAGTCTTCTGCATCATACATATTGGCCAGGAAGAAGGGTTCAAAATCTTCTTTCAATTGTTTATTTACTGCGTCAATATCATCCAGATCAACCTCATTCATAATATTCGAGACCGTTGCCAGAAGTGCCGCGTCGGTGGCCCGAGCTATCCTGGAATGCAGGTTGGCGGAACGTGAGTAGTCAATTGCTGCGCCCACGCTTAGCATTATTGGGATAAACGCCAATGAAAAAGTAATTACCACGTTGCCGCGTTTATTATGGAAAAATTTGCTGATCATTTCTATAATGTTCATATCATTGCTCCGAGATTGTCATATGCTCATTTGTCTTGCCGTAGCTTGATTTTGAGATTCTTTATTTTTATAAAGCAACTTTCCTTGGGAAACTGTACTTTCGAAATCCGTTTCTATATCAAAACTGTTTTTAAATTGTTTTAGTTTTAGTTAAAATATGAATCAATATTGGTGAACAGGCAGTTAATGAAAATGCGCTGACTTTTGGCAACTGAATTGGACAGGATTTGCGAAACCTATTTTAATGCCAATTCGGGATAAGAATGGACTCCATATTATTGGTTGCAAATCATGTTTCGTCATCCTCGGACTTGATCCGAGTATCCAGAGAGCACTGAAATTCCCTTATTAATCAATGCAGTACCGATACTCAGCCTGGATTCTCTGGTCGAGCCAGAGAAAGACGAAGGTGAGCGATGTTTTTGTCGCAACTAGCGAGTTTGCCATGTAAATGCCGAAAAATCCGGTTAGGATTCTTACAAAATGGCCTTCATCTACCTGCTGCGTTATGTTTCAAATAGTTAGCGAGTGCTTATCCCGAATTGACGTTATTTTATTCACCGACAACCCCCGGGCTTGAAAGTTGACGACCCCGCTTTTAGTTAGTTTGCTGTCAGCGGGACCAAAGATGGATTTTTCTGGGAAATCTGTTGAGGAGAAATTGTTAAACTTCTCGAATGGTGATTTTCAGATGTACGGGTTTTGAAATAATGTGGTTGGCGGTATTAATCCGCTGTCTCACCGGAGCTATTTACCTGCATCGAGATAATTCTCTCTGGGTTGCTGGTTAATTTTGCATTGGTTCTGCTTGCCAGAATAGAGGAAATCCAGGGTCAAACACTGTCAGCGTTCCTTCACTGGTCTGAATGCAGGGCGGAAATTCGACTGGCTGGTTTTGCTTGACCATAAACATGTGGGAGGAATTTGGCTGGAGTTGATAGAAATGCGGGCCGTTGAGTGAAGTAAATGATGCCAGTTTGTCAAGCGCTCGTTCTTCTTCGAAAACATGGGCCAGAATGCTCATGGTGTTGAGTGCAGTGAAACATCCGGCACAGCCACAGGCGGTTTCTTTTGCCGTATCCACATGCGGCGCGCTGTCAGTGCCCAGGAAAAAGCGTTTGTCGCCGGATGTGGCGGCGGCGCGCAATGCCAAACGATGAGATTCGCGTTTGGCGATCGGCAGACAATAATAATGGGGTCGAATTCCGCCAGCCAGAATATGGTTTCTGTTGATGACCAGATGGTGGGTGGTGAGTGTAGCCGCCAACCCGCTTTCAACAGACTTGACGTATTCAATGCCATTGGATGTGGTCACATGCTCCAGGACAATGCGCAATTGCGGATTTGAGCTGCGTATGGGCTCAAGAACCTTATCTATGAAAATTGCTTCGCGGTCAAAAATGTCGGTTGTGTTGTCAGCTATTTCGCCGTGGATACAAAGTGGCAGGCCAATTTCGGCCATGCGCTCAAATACGCCTCGAACTTTGTCAAAGTCCCGGACACCGGATTGCGAGTTGGTAGTCGCGCCGGCCGGGTAGAGTTTTACCGCTTTGACCAGTCCGCTTTGCGCAGCAGCGGTGATATCATCCGGATCACTTTCTTCGGTCAGATACAGGGTCATCAGAGGTTGAAATGTACTGCCCCGCGGTAATGCGGCCTGGATGCGCTGATAGTACTGGTGTGCATCATCACTTGTGACAACAGGAGGGACGAGGTTCGGCATAATGATAGCACGGGCAAAATGTGCCGCGGATATCGGGGCGATAGCATTCAGCATTGCGCCATCACGCAAGTGAAGATGCCAATCGTCTGGCATGCGTATTTCGAGTTTATCTGTCATGGTGCCGGTGTCCCAATTCGGTTTTCCAGAAAATTGTACATAGTCCCGGCTTCGGCGGGTAAATTGTCAATTTCCACATTATCTATTTGTTGCGATTGAGCGATTCATTTTGATTCCTGATGAATATCATATTTGTCCAATATTCTGCATTGAGCAATATTGTGGCATCATGATCGCCAATGTAATACCGTTTCTATCCTAATCCGTTTTATTGCAAGGAAGCGGGTCAGGTTTATTTTAGCAGATTTGGCAAATAGAGACATATGCTATTTGGGAGTTCCGTTTACATAAGGCTGCAATGCGGCTGTCACGAAATCATGAAGCGGGGTGGCAATGCCGTGGATGCGTCCTAATCGAACCACATCACCACTGAGGTAATTCAGCTCCAGCGGTTTGCCACGTTCAAGGTCATCAAGCATCGACGCATGGACTCTGCCTGGCAGATCAAGTGTGAAATTCCACTGCTCCTCAGCAATCCCGTGTGGGAGGTCGGGGCAAACTGCGCGTCCAACTGCTTCTGTTTCATCCATCGTCTGACGAAAAAGCTTTGCTGTTTCCGGTGTTTTGCGTAGCTGCCCGATATCCAGACGGGTCAGAGCTGTCATTGCGCTCAAAGCGCTAAGGAACACGAATTTTTTCCAGAGCATATGTTCAATATCATCTGACACAGCTGCCTCAACCCCGGCATCGTTCAGAGCTGCAGCCAATTTGTTGATCCTAGATGCGTTGGTCATGGTTCCTGTTCCAAAGACCAAACGATGTAATTCAGCGCTGTGACGGATAATACCCGGAGCCTTGACGTCTGCAGGAATGAATGCAATTCCAGACACCACACGTTCAATCCCGACTATCTGACCCAGACGGGGTCGGGCAGACACACCATTCTGCATTGTCACGATCAGGCTATCGGATTTAAGCGTTGGTAGAAGCGTTTGGGCAGCCGCCTCGACATCAAAATTCTTGACCAGAAACAACACTATGTCGACATCGGTAGCCCCAGCCGGGTCGCTTATTGCCGTGACTTCTGGTAGATGCAGGTCGCCCATGGGGCTTTCAATCCGGAGGCCATCTTGCTGCATGGCCTCAAGATGGGCGCCGCGCGCAACGAAAGTCACATTATGCCCTTCGCCAGCCAACCGCCCGCCAAAGTATCCACCTAGCGCACCAGCACCCATCACTAAAATGTTCATTAATATTTCCTCTATTCGCAGTGCGTTATTTGAATGGTTTGGACAACTGCTATAGTGAATACACAGCCAGGTAACCGTCGATCAAGAGGTTGCCTTTTCAATTGTGCTCGACAAGGCAGCACGGCGCACAAGGCTTTCCGGTGGCCAAATTTCTTCGATTACGAAATACTCTTCAAAGGCAGGAACACCAGAGGGAAGGATAACCCAAGGCTGTTTTGTTGATGTGAAAATATGTACATCAGGTGGGAACGGGTCGGGGTTGTCAAGAGTACCAACCCGGATGAACCGGATAACTTCACCCAATCCCCCGGTCATAACCAGATAGTTAGTCCAGAGGGTAACCTGACATTTTGGACAGCGTGTGAATCTCTGCCCTGCACCACTTACGGATGGCACAATAATCTCGACCACATCGCCCTTTGTGATATTGACCCGATCAGCCTCGATAAGAGCATTGACGGCAAATGATGTCCCACTCTCGCGTTGGCACCAACGGCAGTGGCAACCATGTGTGATCATCGGCTTAGAGGTCATCTCATATCGTACATGTCCGCAAGCGCATCCGCCTTTATACGTTTCGTTTTGTTCAGTCATGGCTTATCTCCCGATGCTAAATACTTGTTTTTTTGTGCCTTTTTTCTTGCGAAGAGACAATTCACAATGACTTGAAGTGTATAAGATACTTTGGTATTAAGCAAAGATTGAATTAAAGTAACCGAGTTTGTACTGCTAAATCGTATAATCAGCAGTGGCTCGTTTCCCACGACAGCAAATATATGTGGTGTATTTGCCCCTGAAGCAAAATATCTCGTCACGATCAAGTTGTGTGCATCATTTTTCACGCATAGTCAGGTGTTGATTGAGCAGAACAATATCTTTTCAAACCGGGTGGATCATGAAGATGAGAAACTATTCAGCCATACCAGGGAGCGATTTTGACTGTGGTATTGTCGCCAATCAGTTTGGCAAACTCTGCCGGGTCCTGGGTCCCGCCATCGCGGCCACGATAGTGGTAGGGGTAGACGAATTCCGGCTTGAATTCCGCCACAGCTGATGCGGCAGCTGCAACATCCATGGTGAAGGGCAGATTCATGCAGACAAAGGCCAGATCAATATTGGTCAGGGCCCGCATTTCAGCTGTGTCTTCCGTGTCACCGGAAATATAAATGCGAAAATCGCCGAAACCGAGAACATAGCCATTGTCGCGGCCTTCGGGATGAAATTTTTTCCGGCTTTCAGTGGTGTTGTAGGCTGGAATCGTGTCAATCCCAACGCTTTTGAAGATGGCATTTTCCCCATTTGCCATTTTCCTCGCTTTGGATTTCAGGTTCGCGGGCAGTTTGTCGAAAACTGTCGGATTGGTGATCATTTTGGTATTGTCACCAACCAGCCCGGCCAGAATATCCGGCTTGTAATGGTCTCCATGGTGATGGGTTATTAAAACAAGATCTGCACGGGGGAATTTCGCATAGGCTTCAACACTGCCAACCGGATCGCAATATATTGTGCCGGCTGGCGTTTCCATAACGAATGAAGCATGACTGATCGGATGTATGGTAATATCACCGGCGCTGGTTTTAAAAGTGTCGCCGGAGTGGCTGGCGGCGCGCGCTGCGAATGGCAGTAATGTGGTTATCCCCAATGCTGCGGTTGAAGTTGTAATGAAATGGCGTCGCGTCTGGGTCATCGGTATCTCCAAGTCAAGTAGCAATATTTGTTGGTGTGAATGATGGACTAATACTGACGCTAAACATGAGGAATTGGGAGTAAACTTAATGTGAGCGGGGTGAGGGGATTTGTATTTAGAGTCAGTTCAAGAATTTCTGACGGCTTTGACGTAGGTGAATTTCGAGCAACTTTCTTGAGGAATTTGACGCCGAATGGCTGGCCATTTCAGGAAAATTTTTCGAGAAAGGGGGCGAAATTAGTCCCGCCCGCAAAAAATTAGCTGGGGGTTTGGCCCATTTTGCCCGGTTTCAGCGGTTTCTTTCTTGCAGGGGCACCCGGTCCATGTTGTAAAAGAAAACTTGATTTCGGACAAAATGGACCAAATCAAAGCCACCAGGAATTGTTGAACAGACTCTTAGAGAATTCTTCCAGCGTAACCACAAGATTTGCCCTGAGAAAATTGCCAGATTACAGTTTGTCGTAAAGGATGGGTTTGTATTTTTCTGACTTTGTCAATGTGGGGATATTGCAATGGTTGAGACAAGTCTGGTTCGAAGTGAAGAGCCGGCAGTACTGGTCTATGATCTGAGCGATGAACATGCAGACAGGATGCGAAATGAACCGGTTATTTGTTCGCACTAAGGGCCGTGGTTTTGGGGTGGGGCGAACCTCGGCCAGAACCGTGAAATCCAGAGCCCGGAAATGGGGTTTTCTAACATGGTACTGGGGGCATTGCCACGTCATCATGAGGCAATTGCACTTTATAAATCCAAGGGTTGCATGATTGATGACCAGCCTTGTGATCGAGAACGCTCGGACGATACAATTTTGATGCAAACAGAGTGGTAGTCGCATTGAACCGGACTCAAATCACCTGATGACCATGCTGTGGCAGCATACTTTGTGCGCCGTAATAAATAACAGAAATTTGTCTGACAAAGTTCTGCAATTTGATAACTGACTACGCGGCTGAAATGTCCAAACTGTCTTGCTGGCTAATCAGGTAGTTACGAAACTCCTCTGTTGTCATAGGTTTTCCAAAATAGAACCCCTGGGCATATTCGATGCCCATTTCACGAATGATATCCAAGGTGTTACGGTCTTCAACGCCTTCGGCAACGATCTGCATGTCCCGCTCACGGGCCAACGCAATTGCTGCTAATACCGTTTCGTTTGAAAAACGATCTGTTGTCATCGTTGATATGAATGATTTGTCTATCTTCAATTCAGAATAGGGAAAATCTTTCAATGTATGGATGTTAGCTGAACCCGTGCCGAAATCATCAATTGCAACATCAAAATCGTAAATTCTCAAGCGCGACAGGACTTCGAGTGTCGCCGGGTCGATATCCAATATGCTGTTTTCGGTTATTTCGAAACTGACAGATTTGCTTTCCACATTCCAGCTATTCAACCGTGAAAAAATCTGTTCAGGCAATCTGACATTGTTGATTAATCTTGGTGACAGGTTGAAAGCAATTTTCAGATTGGGATCAACCCGTACCAAGGCACCAATATCTGAAAGAACTTTTTCGAAAATGATGAATGTCAATTCTTCAATAAATCCGTTTTCCTCCGCAAATGGAACGAACTTATCGGGTGATATTGTGCCATATTCAGGTAAAAGCCAACGGGCTAGAGCTTCGGCCCCAATAGCACGTCCGCTCACTACATCAATTTTTGGTTGATAAAAAGGGGCAATATTACCATTTCGCATAGCTGAAACAAAATCACTGCCTGTAAATTTGGGTTGGATAGCAGGCGGAGCGTCGACAGAGGGGGTTGGGCTTTTAAGAAATAGTTTATCCAAATTACTTTTGTTCAACGGTTTGCTGATAGATCCAATTAGTCGCAATTCATGTAAAGTTGCAAGACGCGCCGCGTGATCCAGGAGATTTGCTTTCACACCGGATATTATCGCCAAGCCGCCCGTATACTTTATGGCTTTCAGATAGCGCATGAATTCTATCCCATCCATTCCGGGCATTTGGATGTCGCTGACAATCAGATCAATATTATCTGGATGATTGGCAAGAATTTCCAGGGCGGCAACCGAATTTTTGGCACCGAGAATAGTTTTCAAATTGAGGCCACTAAAATAAGCCGTGAGAATAGCAATCTGGATTGGATCGTCGTCAACAATAAGAACAGAATTATAGTCTGGCATAGATTGGCCAATTTTGAAGTGTCGAACAGATGCCCTCATTCATATTTCAAATTGTTTAATAATATTGAAACAGCGGTATTAGTTCTTCATTAATCGGTTCTGATGGACTTGATTGCATTATTGAGCCGCATAGTTGGTATTTGAAGTTTCACCAACACCATCTATGGTTTGCTCCTTCAGTATCAATATGACCTGATCAAATTCCTTTTTGGCGGTTTCTATTATTCCACCCAGTTCCGTTTGGTTTTGTTTGTTCGCTTCTGATTCAATGGTCTTGCAAATGGCTCCCAGTTTTCCGGCACCAATATTCATGCTCATCGAAGCAAGCGCATGAGATGCTGACGCAATTCTGCCGAAGTCAGTTGAAGTGATCGCTTCCTGAAGTTCTGTGAATGCGTCGGGGGCGCTGTCCTGGTAAAGAAGGTGCAGCTGTTTTAACGTGGTTTCAAATCCTTCGCCGGCAATCTCTTTCAGATTATCCAGGAGGTGATCATCGAAAGATGAGTCTCCCGAGATGCAATCCATCTGCTCATCCATAACAATAGGGTGCTGAGGTAAATTATCACCAGAATCCTTATCCAGCCATTTTGTAAAACACTCACCAATGGAATTGATAGTAAATGGTTTAACGACAACATCGTTCATCGCTGCATTACGGGCATTTTCAGCTATTTGGTCAGGCAGATGTGCGGTTAATGCAATAATCGGGATTGGCTCGTATCCGCGTTGGCGTTCAACCCGCCTCAAATTCCGGGTTGTTTCAAATCCGTCCATTTCCGGCATGCTGCAGTCCATAAACACCAGATCAAATTTATCGTTTTCAAATTCGTCAATTGCTTCTATCCCGCTCGCTACAACGACAGGTTTTACATGAAAGCGACCAAGTGCCTGAATAATTACTTCGCGATTAATGGCGCTGTCATCAGCAACGAGAATTTTTTGCCCCATGTAGCTTTGCAGTTTTGCCTCATAATTATCGCTGGCATTTATCATTTTATCACCAAGTGGTTTTGATAACACAATTCTGGTAAATGATTTCTGCACCGAAATTGATGAAATGGGCCTTTCAATAAAGTCGTGCGCCTGATTATTGGTGACCAGTTTTTCAAGTTGGCTGTCACCCAAATCAGTAACGGCAATCCCATATTGACCTTTTACCATACCGGGCAGGGTTGCCAGCACCGCCGACTCCGCGATCACACAATCATAGGCAGCTATATCAATATCATTGCTCGCTGAATATTCCCCCATCTCGACAAACCCACCAAAACGCCCGGTTGTTTCCAGGATAATCTCGGCAGTTTTTGATTCAGGTAACAAAATCAGGGTTCTGTGATTTGGAGTAATTTCCTGCAGTAAAGGAGTTTTGAGTGCAGACAATGGCAGGGTGAAACTGAATTCTGATCCATGACCAGGCGTGCTTGATACCGAAATTTCACCTCCCATGGCCTCGGTCAATTGTTTGCAAATGGATAACCCAAGTCCTGTTCCACCATGGGTTCTGGTTGTGGTTTGGTCAGCCTGGCTGAAACTGTCAAAAACCTTTCCCAGATTTTTTGATTCAATACCAATTCCAGTATCAATAACTGAAAAACGGATAACAGAATCGGTTTTGTCCCCTTCGATATTCACCCGGATGGTTACGCCTCCATTTTTTGTAAACTTCAACGCGTTGTTTACCAGGTTGCTGAGCACCTGATTAATTCTGGTCGGGTCACCGGCGAAACTGATGGGCACATCAGGGTCCATGCAACAGGCTAATTCCAACTTTTTTTCTTCCGCCATTTGAAGAAACAAGCTCATGACATCACCGACCAGACTTTCGGTTTCGATTTCGAGGGATTCAAGCTCCAGCTTGCCGGACTGGATTTTGGATATATCAAGGATATCATTGATGATCGCGAGTAAACTTTTGCCGGACTTCATTATGACGTTGGCATAACGTTGATATTTTGGTGACAATTGTGCCGTAGCCAGGAGTTCTGACATCAACAGCATACCGTTCATAGGTGTGCGGATTTCATGGCTGACAGTAGCAAGGAATTCCGATTTTACCGCATTTGCCATTTCGGCTTCTTCTTTGGCAATCATCAGATCGTGAGTGCGCAGTTCTATTTTGTCTTCAAGCGTCTGGTGATATTCGAGTAATTTGTCATCCCTGATCTTAATATCTGACAGCATTGTATTAAATGACCTAGCCAGAACAGCCATTTCACCTGTCTGGTTTTCATCCGCTTTCGCTGTATAGTCTGCCTCTTGGCTGAAAGTGGTCATCAAATTGGAAAGATCATGAATTGGGGCGGTAATTTTTGATATGACAGATGCAGATGCAAATATGGCTGCCATCGCGGATACCAAAGACATCAGCAAGTTCAACAGAATGTTGTTAAAAAATCTTTCGCGAACATCGGAGATATTTGCCAGCAAGTTGAGCTGACCAATTCTTTCTCCGGCGTAATTGATTTCCCTGACAACCCAGATGCTGTCAACGAATAGCAGGGAGTAGGTAGTTTGATTATCAAGTTTTGATGTCTGTCCGGTCAAGATGACATCAAACCCCATTTCTGTGTAAGTGGTGTTGTCAGGCAACTGAACCGAAGCAAATTGATAGGTGTTGAATTTTCCTATCGCGGTTAGCACAAGTTGAACTTGTCTTTTGTCTTTTTCTGACAATGATTCTGCGATGGAGGTTGAGAATACACTGGCGGTATTTTCAAATAACTGGCGTTGCTGACTTAGTTCGCGTTCGAACCCAGACCAGGAAACCATGCCCGAAACGGTGATCACTGCGATGAAGATTACCGCTCCCAAAGCGATGGAAAGCCGATATTTTAACCGCTCACTGCGTTTTAGCTTTGTTATTTTGCCGGACATCTGACAATTCTCATACCAGGCTTTTTAAGGGTTTAGTCAATTTGGAAACCAGGTTAGCGACAAACTGAAAGGTATTTGAAAATCGATCACTGAATTATTACTCATTTATATTGTCAAACCCGTCACTGTTCTTGATAGCTCTATTCTTTCAAATCGTTCTGTATCTGTATCTGTGTCACGGATTATTGAACTCCGGTCCTGGAAGATTTGATTTTTCTTAGATTTTTCCCAGCGTCATAGTTGAATCCAATAGGGCAAAAGTACTGAGAAATTGTTAAAATATCTGCTGGGTTCAAGTTGAATTGAGTACAATTACTGATTGAAGGCGTGCATACAAATCCTATCCCGTCGACAAGCACTACGAATAGTATGCAAAAGACTTTGTGTCGTTAGCAAGTGATTTTGAAAATAAGCAAAGTCTGGTTATTATCGGCACAGACGGTGTCGACATATTTGAGCCAGTTAATACGATGCTTTTGGCCACAGATGAGTAGAAAAACGACTATACAGGAATTTTCAACGCGGTCATTTTCGTGGCAAAAAAACAAAAGTAGTTTGGGAAACCTGAATTACTGCGACAAGTGGATGTTCAGTCGGTAACCGGCATTTGTGATGCTACCATCTGATTTTTTCCGTTGATGAAATTGTCAATAGCTTGTCCGCGTGTAGAAAACTTTTTTTGGGAAAGCGAAGTATTTCGGTAAGTGCGCGGTATTTTGAATATGTTTTCAAGTGTTTATTTTGATTTGCCCTTTGTTAATTTTGCTACTGTATTATTGAGTTGCGAATACAGAATTGCGCTGTAATCAAAGACCGGGTCCAGCTCGAATGTCTAACATGAAATAACACAGGGATTGTAAATATTGACCAGTTCAAAATCAATAGCACGCATTATCAGCAATCTCAGTCAATTTGCGAAGTACTTTGATCTTAAATTTGTATGCTTTAGCACCGTCACTTGCCAAACTCATCTGAATTCTGGGTTGATATACCGGAACCTTCAATCCGTTATCATTGGCTGTTGTCAAAGGCGATTTGAACAGTCTGTGCCACCGACAAATCCTTTGACCGTGAATTCAACTGAAAATGAATTGGTGCAGTTATCAACATAATTGAAAAAATTGAAACTCGGTTCGAGATAGATATCATCTCGAGGAGGTGGGAGTGAAACAAATTTATACGGGATTCAAAAAATATGGGTAAAATGGGAAGGATCAAGCTTTTCTTATTGAGCAAACATGGAGGTATTGCCACTACATTTGCGTTGGGCCTCGTTCCGTTGATAATGATCGCAGGCCTCGCAATAGACTATGGCGTTATGTATCGTGAAGCGAATTTTCTCCAGTCTCGTGCCGATGCAGCCGCTATTGCCGGTGGTCATGAGATATCGCTTGCCAATGCCACAGGTGACCAGATTATTGCGGCAGCTACAGCCTCGGCCTATCAGAGTGGCAGGACTCATAAAGGTACGCCATTTTCAGTCGATGTGGCGGTGGACCTTGCCAATCGCAAGGTGAAAGTTTCGATAAAGGAATATTGGAAGCCGTTTCTGGCGCAATATTTATACAGAAAAATTACCCCAATTATTGTAGACGCGGAAGTATCAACGATTGGCGGCACCAAAATATGCGTAATCGGTCTTGATCAAAAAAAAGGGGCAACTGTTCATCTGAGATCCAGCGCAAGATTGCTGGCGAAGGGATGCGGCGTCTTTTCCAATTCCGATAGCACATCATCAATTCGCATGGATGACAATGCCACAATGGAGGCTTCGATAATATGTTCATCGGGTGGATTATCGGGAAAATCTTCCGCATTCACACCCAATCCTGTGGTAGATTGCCCAACTTATTCTGATCCGTTGGCGGACCGCCCAGCACCGAGTTTTGGTGGTTGCGACTATGATGCTATGGTAATAAAAAATATCAGCAGGACACTCTCGCCGGGGGTGTATTGCAAAGGCTTAACAATTAGCGGCACCTCCAACGTTACTTTCAAGCCAGGCGTTTACATCATCAAGGATGGAAAATTTCGAGTTACTGATAGCGCGCGCGCAACAGGAGTAAATGTGGGATTTTATCTTGCGGGAAAACAAGCGATTCTGGAACTTAAAAAAAGTACCTCAATCAGTTTGACTGCCCCCACAAGTGGTACTATGGCCGGACTGTTGTTTTTTGAAGATCGAATGGCTGGTGGAAATACCCACAGGATCACCAGCGATGATGCCAGGCTTTTGCTTGGTACGATTTATTTTCCCAATAGTTCTTTATTGGTTGATGCAGATAGTGCGGTTGCTGACCAATCAGCATATACAGCGATCATTGTGAAGAGTTTGCGATTGGAGGAAGGCCCTGTCCTGACTCTCAATTCCAATTATAGTGAAACTGATGTTCCTGTGCCAGCGGGCCTGTCAGATGTCAGTGGCTACGGAAGCAGGATTGTTCTTGTGCAATAATACCGATTTTCCTCAATCTCGCTGCCAGCCAAAACAAAGTATTTTCTATCAGCACTATATTCGAACGGTGCTATATCGTTTTTCCAAGTTCAATACTGTAATCGCTGTCACGACCCTGGCTGCTTTTCCACTAAAACAGCCGGGCATTCGCAAATGCGCTTACAAAAGC
>JAAEMP010000133.1 GCA_024225445.1 Hyphomicrobiales bacterium
ATATCCAGGATAGCTTTTGCACCAGCGCAAACCACGATCACCGGTGTTTTTGCAAACTCGTTCAGATCGGCAGAAATATCCATTGAAGTTTCACCGCCTTTGTGAACGCCGCCAATGCCGCCCGTTGCAAAAACCTCGATGCCTGCGAGTTCAGCGGCCATCATGGTCGCAGCTACTGTAGTCGAACCCATGCGGTTTTGCGAAATGGCAAATGCCAGATCGGCGCGGGACAATTTCATGACGTTTTCAGCTTTAGCCAATTTGACCAGATCAGCTTCGCAAAGTCCGATTTTGATTTTTGCGTCCATGACCGCAATCGTTGCCGGAATTGCACCCGCCTCGCGCACATTTGTTTCCACGGCCCGGGCTGTCTCGATATTTTGCGGCCAGGGCATGCCATGGGTAATGATTGTGGATTCAAGTGCGACAACCGGTTTTGAATTTTCCATTGCCTGTTTGATTTCTGCTGTGAATTCCAGCAGTGAGTTGTCAGGTATTGTTGTCATTATCGCGTGACCCTAGGTTCCGGGGGGAGAATTTACAAGGTGGGAATTTTCATTGGATATCGGGTGCTTTGACATGAACTGCGAGAGATTTCAATTCATCAATGTTGATATCAGGGTTGTAGGGACCGAGCGTGGTAATGGTCATTTGTGCCGCGGCAATGGCTAAAGGTGAAATTTCGACAATCGACATATTATTGGCAAGTCCTGTCAGAAAAGTGCCTGCCAGGGCATCGCCAGCGCCAGTCACATCGACTATTTTATCAAGACTTGGCGGTTTGAATTTGTAGACGCCTGATTTGTCCCAAACCCAGAGAAAATCTGCGCCCTGGGACAAGGAGCCTCTCGTTACTCCCAATTTCCTTATTTGTCCGATGCACGATGCGGCTGAAAATTGGGGTGCATCATATTTCTTGCCGGTGATGACATTAAGCATGGCGCTTGCTTCGGTAATATTGGTGAATAAAACATCGATATTGGCAAGCGAGGGTGCGAGCTTTTGTGATTTTGAAGGCGAGATGGATGCGGCAGCGAGAATTTTAGGGCGCTGGGGCAGATGTTTGTCTGTCAGGTTCAAAAGGGTGTCCGCAGACAGATTGGAATTGACAAACCAGATATCAGCTCCGCTAATTTCCCGGTGAAAATTTTCCAGGATCCATTCAGTTCGCATCTCTTCATTCAGGCCAAGGTCGGCAATTGCAATGTGCAAATTTCCATCTGGTTCGATAATTGAGGTATAAGAACCCGTGTTTTTGCCTTGGCAAATGGTGAGGCGGTTGGTGATGGCCCGGTGTTTCAATGTGTCTGCAAGGATTGCCCCCGCCTGATCATCACCGACCATGCCTATGATCGTGCACTTTAATCCAAGCAGGCTGGCTACGCTGGCGGAATTCAGGCTGGCTCCACCTGCCATTGTGGTAATTTTTCCCGGATTGGAAGTTCCCGGATGCGCCGGCGCCGCAAGGCGGCCGAGCAAATCCATGTGGATACCGCTGAAAAACACGGCATTATTGTCGGTGGAATTGCTGTGCATGGGGACTGATATCTCAGGACTTTCCGCTCGGGTTCTGAGGTGGGCTGATAAAGAATCAACTATAGTACCAGGATCGGCATAAACAAGACTGTATTTGATGGTGTTAGTATCTGATTTCGGTTTAGCGAAATACAATGTGTTGAGTACAAAAAAGGAACAAAATTTATTAATTATTAATTTTCAATTGCTTATTGGTATTTACAAATGAGAACAAAACAAGTACGATTAGTACATTATTCAATGAGTCTCCGCTTTTTGGGGTACTCGCGGGCAAACAAGGATGCTAAGCATGGCTAATAAATCGTTGCGGTTGGTAGAGGATAAAGACGTGGATAAATCTAAGGCGCTGGATGCAGCGCTGGGGCAGATTGAACGGGCTTTTGGTAAGGGCTCAATCATGAAGCTCGGCAAAAATGAGCAGGTGGTCGAAATCGAGACGATTTCAACCGGTTCTCTGGGACTGGATATTGCTCTGGGAATTGGCGGATTACCCAAGGGTCGGGTGGTTGAAGTTTTTGGTCCTGAATCCTCGGGTAAAACAACGATGGCTTTGCATACGGTGGCGGAAGCGCAAAAGGCTGGCGGTATTTGTGCTTTCATTGATGCTGAACATGCTCTTGACCCGATTTATGCCCGCAAACTGGGAGTCAATCTGGATGAATTGCTGATTTCCCAGCCCGATACCGGTGAACAGGCGCTGGAGATAACAGATACGCTGGTGCGCTCTGGCGCGATTGATGTGCTGGTGGTCGATTCGGTTGCGGCATTGACACCACGTGCGGAAATTGAAGGAGAGATGGGGGATAGCCTGCCGGGCTTGCAGGCAAGATTGATGAGTCAGGCGATGCGCAAACTGACCTCTTCAATTTCACGTTCCAATACAATGGTAATTTTTATCAACCAGATTCGGATGAAGATCGGTGTTATGTTTGGCTCGCCCGAGACAACTACGGGTGGTAATGCATTGAAGTTCTATTCTTCAGTACGTCTGGATATTCGCCGCATTGGTGCGGTCAAGGACCGTGATGAAATTGTGGGTAACCAGACACGCATCAAAGTCGTCAAGAACAAGCTGGCGCCGCCTTTCAAACAGGTGGAATTTGACATTATGTATGGCACGGGCGTGTCAAAAACCGGTGAACTTGTCGATCTGGGTGTCAAGGGTGGGATTGTCGAGAAATCCGGTTCCTGGTTTTCCTATAATTCTGAACGGCTGGGGCAGGGGCGTGAGAATGCCAAGCAGTTTTTGAGCGATAACCCTTCTGTTGCTGATGAAATTGAATTGGCTCTTCGCCAGAATGCCGGCCTGATTGCCGATGCATTGCTTGATGGTGAAGTTGATCCAAAGGAGATCAAGGACCAGGAGAGTGGTGAGGGTATTGAAGGTCAGGGTAAAGCCCTGAAGGGATAATGCCTTGATGGGTAATTGTGATATTACCCAACAGAAATTTGTCGCCAAATTTTAATACTTTGCCGAAGTGAAGTATGATTGGAAATTTTTCCGGAAACTCCCCCAACTGCCTTAATTGTTTTCGGAAATTACTGCCGCAGGCTGCAAGCCTGCGGCTTTTTTGGTTTCAACTTGCCTGAATTTTGTTTAATCACTTGAAATACATAAGGGTCTGAATGCCCAAAATGTCGTTATAAATTATGCAAATGAATTGGGATTATCTTGGACAATCATCGCAGCCAAAAAAATATTGATCCATTTTTTCCAAGAAGCTGGCAACTGGCCCATGAAATGGTATTGGAGTTGGGTCCGGTGTCGCGGATCATGGGAATATTGAATGTAACCCCGGATTCATTTTCAGATGGCGGCAATTTTACTACCGTTGGCGAGGCGGTCGATCAGGCGGCCAGGATGGTGGATGATGGAGCGGATATCATTGATGTGGGTGGGGAAACCACCAAACCCGGCGCAATTGCTATAGACCGGGATATGGAGCAGGAGCGTGTATTGCCTGTGATCAGGTCAATAAAGGAGCGTTTTGACACTATAATTTCAATCGATACCTACCGATCTGATACCGCACAACTGGCGCTGGAGGCTGGGGCACATCTGGTCAACGATGTAGGTGGCTTTCTGTTTGACAAAAAAATGGCATCCGTTGTCACCCGGTTTGGGGCTGGTGCCTGTCTTATGCACAATTCCAGGGACAGGGATGTTGGGGATGAAATAGTCTCAGATCAAATAGAATATCTTTGCAGATGTGTTTTGACTGCAAAAAATAGCGGCGTGACCGACTCTCAAATTGTCCTCGATCCGGGATTTGGATTTGGCAAAGATATTAATGATAATCTGAGCCTGCTTGAGAAGTTTGGTTTGCTACAGGAAATCGGATTTCCTCTGCTGGCGGGTACATCAAGAAAGAGGTTTACCGGTTCGGTGTTGGGAGAAGATGACACAACGGAAAACCGGGATACTGTAACAGCAGCCACCAATGTCATTGCCAGAATGGCAGGATGTGCGATATTTCGTGTGCATGATGTGAAAACCAACAGACTGGCGTTGAATCTGGCTGATGCTGTGCTAAATACCCGCTAAAACAATCCGGGCCTGTTATCCTGTTCATTTGAGATGATGGCCGATCAGAGTCGAAACAAGAGGAGCAAATTGATGCAATTCACCATACGGCTAGAGAATTGCGCGTTTTTTGCCCGCCACGGCGTCTATAGCGAAGAAGAAAAACTTGGCCAGAGGTTCTTTATCGACGCGGTATTGAAAGTCGAGGCTGGCGAAGGTCTGGTAAATGACGATATTGATGATACGGTCGATTATGGTGTTGCCTTTTCACTGATTGAAAAAATTGTCACCGGAACGCGTCGCTACCTGATTGAAGCTCTGGCTCTCGACATCGCGAAAGCCATGTTAGACACATTTGGCAGTGTCCAGCAGGTTGAGATTACTATCCGTAAACCAAATGCGCCGGTAATGGGAATTCTCGATTATGTCGAAGTCAGCGTCAAGCAGTCGCGTGATCAGTTAAATTGATCAGGTGCGTTTTACCCCGCAAGCAAAATTAATATCACCGCTGATGCGATCAAAATAATGCCTAGCAGTTCCAATTTGGTAATTTTTTCGCGGAAATAAAAAATGCTGACGACAAAAGTGAAGATCAGTTCTATTTGACCGAGTGCGCGGACATAGGCGGCATTTTGCAGTGTAAAAGCGGTGAACCAGCATACAGAACACGCCATGCCAACAATTCCTACAGGTAGTGCGCGCCGCCATTCACGAACCACCCGAAACAGTTCAGGTCGATCAAATATTATGAACCATGTACCCATCATCAGTGTCTGCATGGTCAAAGCGACGAATAATGTGAAAGCGGCCGCCATGATGAAGTCCGGACCGTTCAGCGCCAATGCTGCACCACGAAAGAATACCACCGACGCCCCAAGCAGGGCTGCACACAAAAGACCGACCCAAGTGGCTTTTTCACCCATTCCGTGAGCGAAGTTTCCTAGCGTGAGCCTGGATTGCTTTGAGGATAAAACAACCGTTCCAATGGCGCCAATAACAATTGCCAGTGTTGCTACAGGTCCCAGTTTATCACCCAGCAGCAATGAACCCAATATCGCTATGAGAACTATTTCCAGTTTTGAAAAAGTCGTTCCAACAGCAAAGCTGCGGAATGAAAACATCCATAAAAGCACTACCGTAAACAATATCTGCGATATGCCACCCAGTGCACAATAGATCAGGAATTCAGTATTGGATGCAGGTAACTGGAATTGGCCAAGCGTCAATAACATCCAAACATATATTGCGGCAAAGGGCAGGGCATAAAGGAATCTTGCATAAGCAGCACCAGTAGTTGACAGCCTGTCTTTGATGGCTTTTTGCAGAGCCGAACGCAGGTTTTGCAAAAATGCTGCAGCGATGGTGACAGGGATCCAGAGGGTCATCATAGGCAGCTGTCATTTCCTGAATAATGTGGACTAATTTGATGAAAGATGATGATGGTTCAAGTCTGGGTATTGATACAGAATTGCATTTTGGTTTTGTTGGTGCTTAGGAATTGATATATCCAATCGTCAAAAGGTCAATAGCCCGATTAACGATAGACGTATAGCAGAACACCTTTATTTTGATTCAGTCTGATTTCTTTTTGCTCACGGCTATTCGGGCTTACGCCCGGCCTGGGCGAGGGCGGCGCACCGGCGCCGGTCGCTTTTCGCTCCTGATTGCATGATCATCTTAAAGGGGTTCTGCTATAACATGGATATCATAGCATTTCCCGCCCCTGGCATTATTGTTGTGTAATATCTGTTGGAACCAGTGTCAGATATTCGCAATCGAATTAAGCGGTTGCTGCAAGTGGTGTACAGCCTTTTGTACTGCGTTTGATTTTGCGTGGGGCATCAGAATATAATATGCCGAGGGCGCTTTTTGAAGTGCCGCTGGATATCAGTGCGAGATATACCACGTTGTCTGTTTGACAGAATTAATGTATCTGGTTCAAACTATATCATTTGAGGGAGGCAGCCACACCGGTCGGATTTTGCTTGTTGTTGGCCCAGGCTCTGTGGGTTACTAATTCGTGTCAAAACAATCAGCGGAACCCACCATTTGGCAACGGATCGCTGGTATCATCCACAGCATAGCGAAAGTGAAACAAGCATGGTGGTAAAGTTCGATTTTTTCCGGTTGCCGCGTTTCACCGGCAAATTCAGAGGCTACTTGGCTCGTGGCTACGAAACGCACAGGTTCTGGTCCACATGAGGCCTGCGTCTCAACCCGCAATCAAAAGCGGTAAACCAGAACGTTTGGGCCTGGCCATCCTCCTCATGGTCTTCGCAGTATTTCTGTTTAATGTTCAGGGTGCAATAATCAAGCATTTGGGCGGCAGTTATCCAATCCTGCAAATTGCGGTTATCCGCAATATGTTTGGTCTGGTGCCCAGTATCGTTATGCTGTTTGTGTCCAGGGAATGGCATCGCACCGGGCGATCATTATCGGTGCCACAATGGAAGATTGCATTTGGACGGGGACTGGTATTAACGTTCGCCCAGTTTTGTCTCTACACCTCACTGGTCAAGCTGGAGTTCGCAACGGCATCGGCGCTGGTGTTTGCCGGTCCGCTGTTTATCACTACATTTTCTATTCCCATTTTGGGTCATTATGTTTCCAAATGGCAGTGGATAGCCGTGATCATCGGTTTTGCGGGGATCCTGATGATAATTCGACCAGGCAGCGATATTTTTACACCGTGGGCCGTGTTGCCCATTGCCGCCGCACTGGGTTATGCCATGACCAGTATCATGGTGCGTCTGGTTGATGATGAGATACCCAGCGCCACCATTTCGCTTTACTCGTCAACCGGGGCTTTTATCAGTTCGCTGGTACTCATGTCGGTGACAGGCGGGTTCGTCGCGATTAGTAATCTGGAGGATGGCTTGTGGCTTGTGGGGACCGGGATTGTCGGTGGTATGGCCGTCCTGGCAATCATCATGGCTTATCGATTGACCATGCCTGGCAATGTTACTCCGTTCGAGTATTTCGGTATCCCGTTCTCGTTTATCCTTGGCTGGTTTATCTTTGGCGAGGCGCCTTTCGACAAGCTGTTTCCAGGGGTGCTGTTTGTTGCTGCCGGGGGGTTGCTGATTGTGTGGCGGGAGCGCAAGAAGTCGATTGGTGCCGGCTATTGAACCATGATATAGCAGAGCACTTCCAGATAATTAAGCGGTCACCTGCAACAATGTTCTTGCTTGAGTTTGCAACAAATGTTGCGGCTGCGTGATCCACACCAATAGAACTGATCTACTCTGATATAGCAGAACACCTTTAAAATGATCATGCAATCAGGAGCGAAAAGCGACCGGCGCCGGTGCGCCGCCCTGGCGGAGGCCGGGCGTAAGCCCGAATAGACGTGAGCAAAAAAATTCAAAACTGAATCAAAATGAAGGTGTTCTGCTATACAGTCTATTTCGCTCTGTCTTGCTTTGGATATTTACCTTTGATGCTATCGTAGAATTCATGGACAGCTACCATGTCACCCGCATAGTCACCAGTCGGATAGACTATCTTTTCGATGCCGATGACTTTTTTTTCATTATCGATAAAACCCAGCACGATAGGCACTTTCGCCTGGCAGGCGATGTGGTAGAATCCCGTTTTCCAACATTGCACATCGGCTCGCGTTCCTTCCGGTGAGAGCGCCAGGGCAAGTTCGTCCTGTTCATTGAATTTTTGCACTATCTGCTCAACTACACCGCCGGATGAATTCCTGTCGACTGGAATGCCACCCAAACGACGCAGTAATCCACCAAACGGTGCTCTGAAAATTGAATTTTTTCCCAGCCAGTGGAGTTTGATCCGCCAATCCAGTGTAATAGCCAGCATAAGGAAGAAATCCCAGTTGCTGGTGTGTGGTACTCCTATTGCAACAAATTTGGGCTCGGATGGCATTTCTCCTTTTGTTTTCCAACCGGCCAGGCGGAACCAGCCCAGCATCAGGAAACGTATCAATTCATAAGGAATGGTACTTTTGACCCTGTTGGGTTTTTTATCTCTAAGCTCAGGCATACATTGTGACCACTCTTCG
>JAAEMP010000134.1 GCA_024225445.1 Hyphomicrobiales bacterium
CTGGTCGAGACATGACAGTCCTCACAAACATCGGATGCTGACATATGATTGGTTGGTTTGTCGATTGCAATGCGGCCATTGTGACAACTGATACAGGTGCTGGTGACTGCCGAGTGATCAAATCGCACAGCTTTCCAGTTCGCGTTGGAATGGCAATTCGCACACGCTTCTTCAACCAGGAGATGTTTGGCAGGCTTACCTTTACCCCTCTTGTTATTGTGACAGCCTTCACATGTTTTTGGTATGTTAGTCAGTCGCCCGCCCACGTGGCATGATTTGCAGGCAACTTTGGAATGCGCCCCAATAAGATTAAAACCGGTTGTGGAGTGATTGAAGCCTGGCACAGCCTGCTGCGCCATCGCACCAACAGAGGTGCAAAGCCAAAACAATATTGACAAACAAAACAAATATGCCCAATTCCCCCAAATGAATTGCACACCTTTGTGTGGTGATTCCCACCTATCGTTTCGCGCCGCCATCAGGTTGATTTCCCAATTTTCTGCCGATCCGGTGACAGAATGATTCCCCAACCATTGTCTAGCAAGCGTTAGAAACCGGGCAATTTCGGGGCAGAAACTGGGCAGGCATGCTTTTTGCACAAACGACTGGTAAAGTTATGTTTCATTATATACTTGGGCACCCCCAATTTTTGTGACTTCCCAAGTCGTTGTTTTTTGGTTATCTGAAAACCAAATTATTCTGGATACTGAAACCGGCAAAAAATTCAGACACTGTTTCGATAAGATAGTGTAGTAGCGTCCGGCTTTTTCGCAAACTGCAAGCACATTCTAACGCCCAACCGCGATGAGATAATCCCACGAAATAACCGAACTCGGTGGTCTGCATAATCGATGCAAATGTGAATTCATCCGTAAAATTGACTTTACCCGTTATGCTCTTCTTGCTTCATTTTTCAGCAGCAGGCGGCTATAATTCTTGGGATTATTCAATTATTCCCAATCTGGCTTTAATTGATTACAGACCGATACTCCTGATCAGTTCACCCTGCCTTTGTGGTGATACCGGCATATATTGCAGATCACAAGATCGACCGCATTGACGAACTGCTACCCTGGAATTAGATTGCGGATGAATGACCATGCGGACGCTTACAAAGATGGCGGTGTCAGATTAAGTCGAGTCTTCTACAATTAACAACACAGTATAAATATCACATCAATTAGGACAGTTCACACGCAACTCCTGTCCCATGACGCCAACCAAATCAAACCTTGTTGAGGTGGATATTAAGCCAGTTTATGCCCAAAAAACCATTGCCCATATTGTCACGAACCGAACCTCTTCAATAATTCGCTACCGGCCTTCGTTGATTGGAGAGATTTGGCCGTTTCGAGAAGGATCCAGCTCAGCACTGTCTGGAAATATGGTGTCTCCAAATTACTTTCATGCCACATTATCCATAATGGTCGCGTGACGGTTGGATGATTTTCTGGAATTATCAGTTCGGGATTTTGGGCACCCACGAAATCGGGTAAAAGCCCCTTAGCTGCACCTGAATCTATGATATTTTTCATTGATGTTGCCGTTGTCGCCGTAAACCGGATTCCTTCTTCTCCGGAATACTCTTCGGGTAGGCGTGCTTCCTTCAGGTGAGAGTGGGAGCGATCAATCGTAATCCAGGGTACCTTCTTATGATGAACACGACGGGAAACGTATGTTGAGCATGTGATGTCCGCGATATGCCAAGCGGAAATGCCTTTGGTATGATTTGGCCCGAGCCGCAGTGCTATGTCCGCTCCACCGGAACCAGTCAATTCATAATTCTTGTCCTGTCCGACCAACTCAATGCGTAATCTGCGAATATCCGGTAGCCGAAAAACTGCCGGGCTCAGAAGATTGTCGCAAATGTACGACACCGAAGTAATCAAAAAGTTTCGCCATGTTAAGTGCTCCAAATCTGGGCTTATATCTGTACGAGCTCCTTCAAGTTGGATTGCGGCAGTATCAACCTTTTTCAGAGCTAGCTCAAAAGCTGGCGTTGGCGTCATTTTACCGTGTACCTTGGTAAAAAGACGGCGCCCAAGCAGGCGCTCTAGTGCTTCTTTCCTGCGCTTGATCGTGGTCGCATTGACACCCATCAGCTTCCCCGCTGCCAAGTAAGAACCGGTAACCGATAGTTCACGCGCAGAATGCCAAAGTTCCCAATCAATCATGTAGCAACCTCCTTGACAACGTTATTCCAAAAGCAAATCGATTCAAGCGGGCGGTGATTTCACGATGTTCAATATACTGCAAAAATGCGGACCTTGGTAGTAGTTTTTGGCATTTTTGTTTCGCTAATAACCAGTTATGTTGATATTTGGACCAGATAGATTCGTAGACAGCAAAAAAAGCAATTGGACCTTGCGCGAACTGCCAGGAAACAAACTTCCGTTGAGAATCAAAATAGTGACTGCGCAGCCATCGTACCGGTAATAGTAGAGGACGTGATTTTTGATGCTAACAAAGCGTATTGATCAGCTCAAAAGTATAGGTAACGCAGCACTATTGTCGGACTCCAACGACGATTGCACACCGGCTAAAAGCCTTTTTTTAGAGCACTCTCAATCACATGGGTTTCACGAGTTTACGGTTCTTGACATTAGCCAGAAGATGTCGGGAATGATGAGGCCGACTATACAACTGGCGAGCTTTTCAGATACATTTGTTAAACAGGTAGAAGAGACAGGTGATCTTGGGACGTGTACTTTATTTGAACGTCTGGATATATCAACCGTACCTTTTGCATGGGAAATTGGTGGGCGAACAACCCCCTTAGCAAGCCCTACAAGCGCAGAACTTGGAATCAACAATCTATTATCGGGGATCGACATCAAGTGCGGGTATTGTGTTCCGGTTCATTCAGCCCTTGGAAAGCGCGGGGCGGTTTTGTATTTTAGAAAAGAGCGGCAGTTTGCAGAAAAACATCCAGCTTTAGTGCTGAATACAATGAGAACATATGAATTGTACATCAACCTGTTCAGCCAGTATGCAAGTCAGCCACAGTTGGGTTTATCAACACTGGAACTGAAATGCTTACAGTCGATTGCTGCAGGAAAAACTGTTTCCGAAACCGCCAAAATGGTTTCTTTGTCCGATCATACCGTAAACTATTGCATTGCTGCGGCAACGAGGAAACTTGGCGCCACCAACCTCACCCATGCTTTCTACAAGGCAATACAGTCCGGTTTACCGGTTCTGTAGCAGTGAAGACGTCCCTACGAGTTTCAGGAGCGCCGCTTTCGATTCGCCATATCGAAACCCTCAATGTCCATCTATAGCGTGAACGTCCGGGGAACTTTTCAATTACCCACAAATATGAATTTGCGATTTCACTCAGCCTTGAAAGACCCAAATGTGATTCATGTCTGAGCACCTGATGAAATCAATGAGGTGCCCAATGCATGATTCTACTCCAAAAACTGGCTACTGGTCTGGTCATGATGTTGACGTTGAAGCATTCGGCGATAAGCGATTAGGAAAATGGCTGCACAGTCTTGTTACACAATTGGCGGGAGCGGTAGGCGCTCCCATACCAATGGCCTGTCAGGATTGGGCCAATACAAAGGCTGCATATCAATTTCCGTCAAATGGAACAGTGGGAGAAGCCGGGATATTGGCGGGCCATTTCCAGGCGACGCGCAGTCAGGCGGCCACCATCGATGATCCGATACTGGCCCTTCAGGACACCACCGAGTTCACTTTTAAACGCTCCAATCCGGAGAAAACAGGTTCCACTGGCCTGACACCGGTTGGGCGGGATCTTCATGGTTACCTTGAACGTCGTACGATATGTGGGCTTCTGATGCGTGCAAGCCTTGTTATTACATTGGAGGGACTTCCGCTTGGTCTTTCTGCCGTCAAGTTTTGGACCCGCTCCAAGTTCAAAGATACGAATGCACTCAGAGGCCGCATTAATCCGGCGCGTATACCAATTGAAGAAAAGGAAAGCATTCGCTGGCTGTAGAACATACGTCAGTCCGCAGAACTTTTGGGAAGGCCAGAACGGCTGGTCCATATTGGTGATAGGGAGAATGACATTTACGAGTTTTTCTGTGCTGCAAATGAGATTGGAACGCATCCCCTCATTCGAACCTGCGCCAATCGTCTGGCTGGCTGATCATGATGGTTTTGATGCTTGCAGATAGATAGTCATTGGTAATGTCCAGAGCGATTGTCCTGTGTCAATGCTGGCTGAATATTGACTGTATACATTCAGATTGGAGAGATATCACTTTTTTGAAAGGAGAATGTCCATGCTAAAACTGATTAATGTTGCGGTGGCTCGAAGCTTCATTTTGTCAATGCTCACCCTGCTCATGACCATTGCGCCCCAGTCAGCCCAGGCACAGTCTTTGCAGGGTATGTCATGCGACGATTTATGGTATGCCCGCAACCAGATTTATGCCGACAAGGGATTTTGTTTTAAAACCCAACGTGCACGCGTCGCCTTTGGCGCTGGTTGTTTTTCGCCCTTCGGTCAATTGAATTCATATGAGCAAGCCAGAGTCAGCAGAATTAAACAACAGGAACAGCAAATGAATTGTGTTGCTGGCGGTGAGGCTGCAACTCCACCGCAAACTTCGATTTATGCGACGATGGGTTGCTCCGCTTTATGGTATGAACGCAATGCAATTTTTGCCCGCAATGGCCATTGTTTCAAGTCAGCGCGCGGTCAGGCACAATTTGGCGTTGGCTGTTTCGCTCCCTATGGCAGGCTTGGTAGCGCCGACCAGCGCGAAGTTGACCAAATCCTGATGTGGGAAGGCCGCAATGGCTGCCGCTAAGGGAAATGCCCAGGTCTATTTTCAAGACCAAAAGGCGAAGGTGCAAGGTCTGAATTTTTTTTGCTGGTATTTTGCGGATTGTAAAATTCGAATCAGCAGGAGAACAGTTCGTACAGTAGCGGACCAAAAAAATATGGCTCCCCGGGTCGGATTCGAACCAACGACCAATCGATTAACAGTCGATTGCTCTACCACTGAGCTACCGGGGAACATGGTTTAATTGTCTAGTGAAACAAACCATCCTCGCGGCATATAGCAAAGCACCCTATGCCTTGCCAAGTAAAATCCGCACGTACTTCACTATTTTTATTGTTATTTGCCCGGATTGGATTTTTGTCTGGTCCTGGCAACAGATCGGGGCAATAGCAAATTATTCGAATTAACCATTTGAATTGTCCTTTGACTATAAATTGCAATTTGCACCAGAATACGCTTGGCAACAGGCTATCGCTTTGATAATGAACCGCTGGCAGGGAGTTGAATTCCTGCAAGGGGCCTCGTGGCGGAGTGGTGACGCAGTGGATTGCAAATCCATGCACCCCGGTTCGATTCCGGGCGAGGCCTCCATCCTCTCATAGTAACTTGTTGAAATATTTTAATATTTGTTTGTTTTGTTGCTGTTTTAAAATTCAATATATTGGTGGATTTTACCCGGCAAAAATTACGTAAATTCCTTACAAAGACCCCTGCCCTTGATGCCTGGGCAATACGATTGCTGAAAATCATTGAGGACAGGGAATCACCGGATAATGTGTTTGGGATTGGTTTTAGTTTATTTCTGTTCCATAGCACATTTGATGAAATTGCCGATGTCCGCCTCCAAATATCAATAATTTGCTGGATCGAATTGAGAAGGATGGTGAGCGTTGTCGGGTCGTTCTCACCCGGGGTCGACAACAACCGGTTTTGACCGGCGCAGCCCACGAAAAAACAAATAATATACACTTGGTACAAAAAACAGTGACATAACAGATGACAAGGATAATCCGCCAATCATTAGAGTAGCCATGGGTTCAAACAACGGACCACCTGAAATCGCCATTGGCAACAAACCCAGCACTGTGGTTAGCGAGGTAAGCAATATCGGTGTCATCCTCTTTCCTGCAGCATTAACTATTGCTTCTTTTAGTTCAGCAGATTTGCGTTCTATGTCGATCTGATCGATCAGCACGATCGCATTGTTGATGATTATTCCCATCAGCGAAATCAGTCCCAAAATTGCAAAGAATGAGAGCGGTCTGTCGACCAGATACAATGCAAGCGGTGCGCCGGTCATAATCAGCGGAATCGTCATAAATGTAAGTGCTATACGCCGGAATGAGTTAAACTGGAACATCAGGGCCAGCAGCATGATTGTCAGGCCGAGCGGGAGACCCGCCGCCAGTTTACCGTTGACATCACTGCTGGATTCTGTTTCTCCACCGATCTCCAGAGAATGGCCGCCGCTCAAATCCAGTTTGGCAAGCGTGGGCGCGAGAATAGCTTCGACCCGGGCTGCATCAAGAGTGCCGCTTTTGCCTGAAATAATTATCTGTCTTTCCTGATTTTCTCGCCGTATCTGAGAATACTCCAGTTTGGGGCGAAATGTTGCCACCTGGTCCAGCGCAATCAGATTACCTCCGGCCGGAATAGAAAGATTGGCCAGATCTTCCAGACTGTCACGAAAATTTTCCGCCGCTCTTACCACAATAGGGATGGAATCCGAGCCATCCCTGTAAGTGGAATACGAGGTGCCGGAAAAATATGAGTCCATAACATCAGATATTTCCTGGGAAGTTACTCCCAGTTCGCGGGCCTTGTTTTGCGCTATGTCGATGATAATTTTCAGGGTCTTGTTTCCCCAGTCGTTCTCATTTTGTTCAATGCCAGGCACTGTATCAAAAGCCGTTTCCACTTCAGCTGCCATTGACAAAAGGCGTTCAGCATCCGGCCCCTTGATCTTTATTTCGACAATACCGGATTCACTCCCGCCCATCGCCAGGCGTTTTACCTTAAACCGAGCAGCCGGATGGTTTTCAAACAAATAGCGTTTGGCCCGCTCAGCCGCCCGCACAGTGCTGGCCGGGTCGATAGTATTGATCAGGATAAAGGCACTGGCGGGATTAGTGTCTGCGGGAGCCAGCGAAAGATAAAATCGCGGGCCGCCATCACCCACATAAGTTGTGGTGTTTACCACCTCAGGATTTTGCTCTGCATCGCGCAGCCATTTTTCAACAGAAAGGGCTTCTTTTTCGGTGCCTGAAATTGAGGTGCCCTTGGGCATATCCATATAGATCAGGTATTCAGCACGTAGCGAGAGCGGAAACATTTCGGACTTCAACCAGCCAAAAACACTAAGAGATAAAAAGACCGACAGATATGCCAGGACGATAATCGGAATCCCAAAAGGCAACAACACACTGATGATCTGCCGATAACCGCGTACCAGGACATTGTCCGGTGTTTCGGCAGTTTTGCTTTTCTTCTTAATCAACAAAACACAGATGTAGGGCAGGATGTAGTGTGCTGTCAGCCAGGAACCGGATAACATCAAGGCCACAACAGCGCCCAGGGCGAATGCAAATTCGCCTGAAGTGCCATCCAGAATAAACATTGGCGTAAATGCCGAAATTGTAGTTATCGAGGCTACCGCAAGGGGGATAAAAAATTGCCCTCCAGCGCCAATTGCAGCCTCCCTGACGGGTATGTTTCTGGCAACCCGTTTTTGGATATCTTCAACAACAACCAATCCGTTGTCTACTAACAAACCTAGTGAAATAATGGCCGCAGCGATTGATATCTGGTGCACATCAACCCCCATCGGGGCCATCCCAATCAGGGCAAACATTATTGCAAAAGGCACAACACAGGCAATAATAATTGCAACACGCAGGCCTAAGAACAACAACATCACCAGCACAACAACTGCAAATGTCTGCCCGACATTGATCAGAGCGCTGATGATAGAAGCGGTTACCGCAACTTCCTGCTTGGTAGAGAAGCGATAGGAAATTCCAATCGGCTGACTTTGCTCAAATGCCGCCACACGGCTCTCCAGAAGTTTTCCGATTTTCTGGATGTCCTGACTGTCCGACATTTCAACGCCCAGCACTACAGCCGGTTCACCATCAAAATAGACCGGTTTTGAACGTGGTTCCATATAACCCCGACGCACAGTCATCAAGTCGCGCAAGCGCACGAATCCGGCCAGTCCCTTGACCCTGGTCAACACATCGCCAATAGCCTCGACGGAGCCCAGATCACCGTTAGCTTCCATGATAAGCGTTGTGCCGTCAAAATCCAGTTCTCCAGCTGGCAAAATAACGTTCTGCGCCCTCAAGTCCTTGAGTACCTGATTAATCTGCACGCCCACAGTTGCCAGTTTACGAGAGTCTATCTCAAGCCATATACGCTCCTCCTGGGCACCGAAAATCGAAACTTTTGAGATACCATCCAGTTTATACAGATCTTCGCGCAGGTCGTCGGCAGAGTCTTTTATCTCGCGATATGAGAACCCTTCACCCGTAACCGCAATTGTCGCAATCGATACATCGCCGAAATTTGTATTAACATTAGGTCCGACAGTACCTTTCGGAAGTTCCTTTTGGATATCAGCCATTTTATTGCGAATATCCTGATAAATCCGGTCAATATCTTCTGCCGGGACACCGTCATAAAGTGTGAGGTCAATTTTTGTAAAACCGGTCGAGACAAGGACATTGATGTCCTCAATCTCGCCGATCTCGCGCGCCGCACGCTCAATCGGGTCGACAATAAGTTCTTCCATGCGTTCAGGCGACATGCCAGGAAATTGAGCGGTGACAATCGCTGTTCGAATGGTGACGGCCGGATCTTCGCGCTTGGGCAATGTGTTATAGGCAACTATCCCCTGAATCAGCACCCCGATCATCACCAGCAATGTCAGCCGGTTTTTTTCAATTCCAAATCTGGTCAGAAAATCCATGCGCGTAACCTACTTGTTGTCAGGCAGCAGTTTTACCCGCTGGCCATCTCGCAGAAAAGATACTCCGGCAACGGCCACTCGTTCACCGGTCTTCAACCCTTCAACAACAAGAAGTGAATTTTCCCTTACACCGGCAATCATGACAACACGCTTTTTCACGGTGCCGGAATCAGGATCAAATACATATACCCCCAGTGGTGCAGGATCGGTTAACTTGTTCCTTTTCTGAATCTGTCCTTGCTTGATCGCGGCACTGGCAGGTAGGGCATAACCCTGGCCGGTGGCTACCTTGAATTCAAGCGAAATTTCCACAGCCATGCCCGCTTTGATCGTCGGATTGGTATCGGCAAGGGAAACAACTACCGGAAAAGACGATACCGTATTGGCTCTGGAACCAAGTTCGCTGACCACCGCGTTCAAAGTAACAGACGGATCGTCTGCAAGTCGCACCAGTGCCGGCTTGCCAACAATCAAATTGCTGGCAATTTCATAATTGACTGAAAAAGAAACTTCAAACGCATCTGTAGCGTAAATCGTGGCGATTGGAGCGCCTGCACCCACGGTTGCAAAAGATTCCGCATCCAAAGTGTGGATAATGCCATCAAAAGGTGCGCGCAGAATGCTTTTTGCCAAGCTCTCCCTTGCTGAGGCCAGATTTTTTTCGGCCTGAGTAGCCTGGGCGGCTGTAGTGATCGCACTGGTACGCGCATTATCGACAGTGGTTTTCGTTACCGTGCCGCTTGTAAGTAATTTTTCCTTGCGCGCCAGATTTTCAGCTGCATTTTTCGCGGTAGCCTCCGCAAGCTTCAATGCAGCCTGGTTATTTTGCACATTGTACTCCAGAGTTGTCGGGTCCAGATCGGCAATTACCTGCCCTTTCTTGATCACCTGACCAACTTTCAAGTTCATTTCATTCATTTTGCCAGCTACTTCAAAAGACAAGCTTGAGACAGTAGCTGGTTGCAAAACGGACGGAAAGCGCCGTACTGTGTTGTGCTCGATATCCTCAACCAGAAATGTCTTTATCCCCCGTATCGGTTTTTCGTGATCCTCTGTGGCGACTTTTTCGTCATTACATGCCGCCAGAAAAAGCACCGCAAATAGCGCCAACCATGACTTTTGCATAAAATTCTCCTAATGCGGGGCTATACCTATTGGCGTCAAGCCATATAGGTTACGTCACAATCCTATAACTTGCAAATGGGGATTGTTGCAAGGAACAATACGCTGGTATTGCCTTTTTTGCAGGGCCGCTTTGACATGCTGCTGCTGGACCTGACCCGAAGTACTTGAGTTTGATCGTGTATGGGGACCTATAGGTTGTCACCGACACCATCAAGGTCCGGGACCAAACACTTTTTGGATTAATGAACGAATTTCTGTGATTTCAGGTCTGAACTGCTTCACCTGCGTAAAATCAATGTTTGATACCGCTGCAGAGTTGGTCGGGAACTGCGACAATGGCCCGATGTGAGAAAGAAATGTTCGCGGCAAATGGTGTCAATGCCGCTCCTGATCGGCCTGTCCTGGTACATATTCAAACAAGGCATCGAAACAAAAGAAAGTCAGTTAATGACTAAATCATCGTTTTTGAGCGATGTGCATTCCGACAAGTCTGGCCACAAGTACAGTCAGGTAAAGTTGGCCCGCCACCGCTTCCATGGCGGCTAGCGATCTTGCTGGTGGAGAAACAGGGGCAATATCGCCATACCCCAACGTTGTGAGCGTGGCGATACTGAAATACATAAAAATACCAATCTGGTCTTTAAGTCCTGCTGTATGCTCAAGATCAAAAGTAAATGATCCGGCGCTAAATTGTTCAATAGCCAGATATATGAATCCCCATAACTGGCCGATCAGGAGGTAGAGCACAATCGCTCCGACAATCAGCAACAGATCAATTTCGCTCGAGGAAAACATGTCTTTTAGCATTGCAATAATAATTATGAGAACAAATGCCATGCCGGAAAAAGGATAGAGTAGAGATATGGAAGCATTACCAATTCCAAATATCGACTGCGTAATAGCCAGCAACAACGGAGTGGAGAGAATGAGTGATACCAACATCAACTTTTTACTATGACTTATTACAAGCACGGAAAACAAAAATGTCAGAAAAATAAAAATAGCGAATAACTGGTTGACAAATGAATCGTGGTCAAAAAAAGGAGGTACAACAAACAGGGCAATTAGAGCGGCTAGCAAACCAATATAGTAACTGTGAGCGGTCAGGTTGGGGAGACGCATTTGCTGCTTCCTTTTTGATCTGGATTCGATAACGGTATATTTCGTTTGAAACACCGATATTTGTCGTACTTCAACAAAATGAAAAAAGCCAGTCGTGCATCGCCAATTCTGGCGGAGGTATGATCGACGGGTATGAACTGCTGATGGTGAAGCGCGGCCCCGGTGCAGAGACACAGCATATCCCGAAATGGCTATGCCAAGCCAATAAGCCAAGCCAATAAGGAACTTGCAAGAAATGAGCAACTCATGCCAATATAACGGTTGAAGGATTCTATCGAGGGAATGTCGGATGAGCAACTGGGCAACCGTGCAGGAAACCAGATGAGACGTAACAACAGGCAGGCATGTGTATTGTTAGCGATAATTCTTGCGCTTGGCGCCTGCGCCGATCGGGGAACTTTAGCTGTTTTGGATGTAACAGAAGATCCGGCGGGCGAACCAGAAACTCTGCATCAAATCTATGTGGTTACAAACCGCAAACGCAAAGCCGACGCTTTGGATTTTAGCGGTGATCGCTCAACAAAGACATCCTACGCCAGATATGTGATGTCGATACCACCAACTCACAAATCGGGCAAAGTGGAATGGCCGTCGGGCAAACCTGACCCGAAAACGGATATTGTCGCCATTGAAGCAATGGGCATTGATGACACGGCGCAGATGAAAACAATCCTCAACAATAGAATTGCGCAATTGCCGGTCGGCCAACGCGAGGCAAAGGTGTTCGTTCATGGCTACAACACCAATTTCGCCGAAGGGCTTTACCGGTTTACGCAAATCAGCCACGACATGGGTGGGTCCGGCATACCAGTTTTGTTCTCCTGGCCCTCTGCCGGTGAAACCAACGGCTATGTTTACGATCGCGACAGCACCACCATTGCCCGTGACCGTTTGGAAAGTTTTCTGACTGACCTTGCAGCGAGTAACATTGACAGAATTTTTCTAATCGGCCATTCCATGGGCGGATTTTTGACAGTTGAAACTTTGCGCCAGATGGCAATTGCGCAACGACCGGCTTTTCGAAAGAAACTGGGCGGCGTGGTGCTGATTTCGCCCGATATCGATCTGGAGGTTTTCAAGGAACAGATCAGCCGCATAAAACCGGTGCCGAAACCCTTTGTTATTATAGGCTCCACGCAAGACAAGGCGCTAGGCTTTTCGGCCAAACTCACCGGCAAATCAAACCGTTTGGGCTCGGCGGTCGACAGCAAGCAATTTCGGGCACTCGGCGTGACGCTGATCGATGTTTCCGATTATAAGGGCGGGGATGCGTTAAAGCACTCGACAGCATTTACCTCACCCGCCGTTATTGCATTGTTGCGCGGTATTTCAAAAAGAGCACAGCAACAATTGCGATCTGGTGCCGAGCGAATAGACCTCAAACAATTGTGGGATGCACAGCAAAAAGGATACAATCAAAGCACTCAAAGCCGAATTCAGTGATTCGGCAATGGTTTCTCAACCACGCAAGCCATCCGGCACAATGCGGGTCTTCTCCTGGGTGGAATATTGCTTGCGCGTCACGCGACGAATGTCTTTGA
>JAAEMP010000135.1 GCA_024225445.1 Hyphomicrobiales bacterium
TCAAGCTGAAAGGAAATTTCGTCCTTGATGTTCCAGGGCAGGATAACAACATAATCCGGCTTTTCCTGCCTGATTTTTTCCTCTGAAACAATCGGTATTCGGCTTCCCGGCATGAAACGACCGGCTTTGTGCGGATTCCTGTCTACTACAAAAGACACCAAATCCGGTCTAATGCCGGCAAAATTCATTAGTGTATTGCCTTTGGCTGCAGCTCCATATGCGGCCACCTTCTTCTTTGCCGCCTTTGCCTCCAGCAGAAATTCAACAAACTCGTCTTTGATACTTTCCGCCTTTTGCTGAAATCCACCATAAAATCCATGAGTCAACATTCCCGCTTGCTTTTCGCGCGCCAACACTTCGTCTGACATGCCGGTGTATTTATGCCGGCCCGTATCAGATTTCTGGGCAAATACGCGCAAACTGCCACCATGGGTTCCAATCTGCTCGACATCAAAAATCGACATGCCATTTGCCCGAAAAATCCTGTCGACCGCACTCAGGCTGAGATAGGAAAAATGTTCATGATAAATTGTATCAAACTGGTTTTGCTGCACCAGATTCAACAAATGTGGAAATTCGAATGTTGCAATGCCCTGATCTTTCAATAAATCACGAAAACCTGAAACAAAATCATTAATATCGGGCACATGTGCCAAAACATTATTAGCTGCCATCAGGTCGGCGCTGTAACCGGAGTCTTTCAGTTTTTGGGCAAGATCCACACCAAAAAACTCAACGATTGTCTCAATGCCAATAGCCTGTGCCGCCTCAGCACAGGCCAGTGTTGGCTCCACCCCCAAACAAGGCACACCGCTGGATTGGAAATTCCTGAGCAGATAGCCGTCATTCGATGCAATTTCCACAACCATTGATGAAGTCGTAATATCAAATCTCTTTGTCATTGCCGCAGAATAATTTTGCGCATGATCAAGCCACGACGGGGACATGGAACTGAAATAGGCATAGTCCGGCGAAAAAAAAGTTTCCTTTTCTGCAAAATCTTCCGTCTGCACCAGCCAGCATTGATCGCAGTATTTGACGCGAAGCGGATACCAGATCTCCGGTTTTGAAAGCATGTCCGTGGTCAGATAGGCATTTGAAGGCGGAGCACTACCCAGATTGACAAAATCATGGACCAGTGGTTTTTTACAATGGCGACAATTCAACCTACCATACTCACAAATTCACGAACCGAACCAAGTTTTTGATCACGGTCCGAAAGTTCCGTTATTTCAAGTGGCCACTTTATTGCAAGTTCGCCATCCTGCGGGTGGAACCCATCCTCGAATTCCGGATGATAGGCGCGGTTATGAAAATACAGCATTTCAACATCTTCCGTAAGGGTTTGGAAGCCATGGGCAAATCCTTCCGGAATATAGAAACTACGCCAGTTTTCACCCGATAGTTCACAGCTTTCCCAGTTCAGAAATGTTGGCGATTCAGGCCGCAAATCAACAGCTATATCGAAAATTTTCCCCCTCAGACAGTTAACAATCTTTATCTCCGCATAAGGTGCCTTTTGGAAATGTAACCCACGAACGGTGCCTTTTTTTTGCGTCAAAGTGTGATTGATTTGTACGATATTATCTCCCCATCCCAGTTGTTCAAATTCGTCCTCACAAAACAATCGGGAAAAATGCCCTCGGGCATCTTCCAGTTTGGTTTTGTGAATTACTTTCAAACCGGCCATTGGCGTATCTTCAAAACTGAAATGTACCATGGCTATTCATCCTGCCCCAGATATGAGGCGATTTGATCATTACAGACTTGCAACATGTCTGACCCGGCTCGACAGGCCAGATGCCATTCGGCGGTTTTTTGCAGTGCGGTGCCAACGTCCCATTTTGGTTTCCAGCCCAACTGCATTTTTGCCTTGCTGCTGTCTAGCTTTAACAATTTCGCCTCGTGAAAAACGTGCTCTTTGGTATTAATACCGGTTTTGGAACTCAAACAGGTGTGCAATTGCTCGGCAATCCACTTTACTGTTCTTACATCTTCCTCGGATGGGCCAAAATTCCAGGCGCCTTCATACTGTTTGCGATCACTACTGAGTTTCTCTGCCAAAATCAGGTATCCTGCAACAGGTTCAAGCACATGCTGCCATGGACGGATAGCCACAGGATTTCTTATTTCCAGTGTCTTGTTGTTATCATGGGCACTTAAGATATCGGGTACCAAACGGTTTTCAGCCCAGTCGCCTCCTCCGATAACATTTCCGGCTCGTGCACTGGCGAGTTTTATCCCTGTATCTGCCAGAAATGAGTTTCGGTAAGCTGCAGTGACAAGTTCCGAACAGCCTTTGCTGCTTGAATATGGATCGTAGCCACCCATCGGTTCATTTTCCCGGTAAGACCACAACCATTCCCTGTTTTCGTAACATTTGTCACTGGTGACATTTATCACAGCGCATTCGCCGTCAAGCTGCCTTGCTGATTCCAACAGGTTCACTGTGCCCATGATATTGGTTGCATAAGTTCCCACAGGATCATCATATGATGTATGGACGAGCGATTGGGCCGCAAAATGCAATATCACTTCCGGGTTTATAGCGCGAACCACCGCGGATATCTCGTCGTAATCACGGATATCTGCAATGTTTGAGCTTTTGATACGTGATTGAACATTAGCAACCTCAAACAATGATGGGGTTGTTGGAGGATTCAGCGAGAACCCGTGCACCTGTGCGCCAAATCCACTTAGCATCAACGAAGCCCAGCTCCCCTTGAAGCCGGTATGTCCCGTAACCAAGACGCGTTTGTCCTGCCAAAATGCCCGGTTCATTTCCAGACTTTCCATGGTGCCTTGCTGGATGACCATTGGTCTTCCAGAAAATTCTTGTCCCTGAGTGTATCCATGGGATGCCAGAAGCCTTTATGAAAAAATGCCCGCAGTTGATCATCTTTCGCCAGATTTGCCAGGGGTTGGTCCTCCCAGGACATTGAATCATTGTCTATGTAACCGATTACCTCCGGTGACAAAATAAAGAACCCGCCATTGATCCAGCCGCCATCTCCCCCGGGTTTTTCGATAAAACCGCGAACCCTGGTTTCATCCAGCTCCAGGGCACCATAACGGCCCGGGGGCTGCACTGCGGCAATTGTAGCCAGCTTTCCGTGTTCCGTGTGGAATTTGATCTGCGTTGTAATATCCATGTCCGAAACACCGTCTCCATAAGTGAAGCAAAATGCCTCTTCTTCCTTTAGATAATCAGACACCCGTTTCAACCGCCCGCCGGTCATGGAATGTTTCCCGGTATCAACAAGCGTTACTTTCCAGGGTTCGGCATTTCGTCGGTGAACCTCGATATCATTATTTTGAATATCAATTGTGATATCTGACTGGTGCACAAAATAGTTCAGGAAATATTCCTTGATCATATAGCTCTTGTAGCCGCAGCATATGATAAAATCATTGATACCATGGGCAGAATATATTTTCAGAATATGCCAGAGGATCGGTTTGCCGCCAATCTCAATCATCGGCTTAGGCCTAACGTGGGTTTCCTCACTAATCCGCGTACCCAACCCTCCTGCCAAAACAACTGCTTTCATCCTTGGAACTACCCGGTTTGTCGTTGCTGTAATATACTACCAAATCTATAAGCATTTTTAACTGACAACACAATTTAACTTTGCTCTGTTAGTGTCCAACCCGATTTTATCGATGGATCAGCTTTTTTCCGGAAAAAAGATAAACAGCCGGCAACAAGGGGATTATTAAAATACTGACAAACCAAACCAGTAACTTGGTTTGAATATTTCCCTAAAAAATATTCAACAGCGCAGATCCCGCATCACATGATTTGGTCCATGATGTCCGTCAATGAATATGAAATCAAAGCAATCCCCGTTTTCTAACGCCTTTGCACATAATGGCCAGCTGTAACCTTCGCGAATTTCAGCCAGTTCTTCGCCCAACCCGGCCTCAAACAAATTTCTCCTTATAGTCTCCAACTGATTTGGAAACTAGGTAAATGGATCAACCACCACAAACTTTGGTCACGGGCTTTCACAACAAAGCAAAAGTTCACGCAATGTCCCCCCGGCAGCAGTGCCGATTTCCAGATGACTGCCACGCATCCGGTTTTTGTCAATCTGAAGTCTGATGGAGCCAAGCTCTTCCCGATATAACTCCGGTGACAAATCAATCGCGGATTTGCGGATATTCATTTCAGTTGTTCCAGTTTTTGCACCGCAACATATAGCAGAACACCTGTAAAATGATCATGCAATCAGGAGCGAAAAGCGACCGGCGCCGGTGCGCCGCCCTGCGGAGGCCGGGCGTAAGCCCGAATAGCCGTGAGCAAAAAAAAGGCGTTCTGCTATATGTAATAATTTATATCAGGTCATTCCGAAATACGGTTCCCATATCATCACTCAGTGTGTTTTTGGTTTACCAACCCTTAGCAAGCCACAATCAATAAAAGATTTCGGCCCGCAAAAACGTCTGGATATATCGCAATAAGGGGACAGTTCAAACTGATCAGGTTCATCCAGTATCTTTTTATATATGACACTGCCACCGGCATGCTGACCACGTTTCACAACATATTCAACTCCGCCGATACCGTTGGTAAAATTGAAATGGAGAAATGCACCGGTAGTTGCAGCCAACTTCAATCTTCTTGATACGGCATGTGGCCCCCCTGGCAATTTCATCCCCTTTTCCCATTTGACCAAACCAATTTTGGTCATTGAAAACGGATTGGCGCCAAATCGTTTTTTAGTCAGTTGTCGTGTGACTGAATTCTCGATACTTTGAAAGAAATTTGGATCCAAAGGGCGTTCAAAATGTGCAAATTTGCGTAGTAACCAAGCGGCTATGATTGATGTCGAATGGCTTTCACTAAAAAATAATCGGTCACGTACTCCACCATACGCACATATAGGTGGCGTCGGAAATCGTTTGAGAAATCGCTTCGCTGGCGGCAATAGACGATAACTGAACGCGGGATCAGAAGGGCTGTCAAAAAAAGGAAAGGCTTCTTTCAGATTCCCGCCACTGAATCGATGATCTTTAAGTGGTTCGTCTGCATACATATCAACCATTACCGTAAAAAGAGCTTGTGCTCCTTCGGTTTCAAGTTGCCCGGTAAAAACCTGAATATCCCAATTCTCCATATTCGGATAAACCAGATGTTCATCAACATCAGGAAGCAAAACCCATTGTTGGTCAGCTACTTTGTCAAGCAAGTCACATCGCCAGGATATTTTATCTTTGCTATAACTTGATCCGGATTTTGGTTTGTAGACAGTAACATCATCTTGCCCGGCAAGAATTTCCGGTGTCTTGTCGGTGGAATGATCATCAACAATGATAAAATGCTTGACACCTATCGAACGGTAGTGTTCCAGGAACTGCAGCAATATGTGAGCTTCATTGTGACAAAGGGCAAAACATAAAATATCACTGGAATTTGGTGACGAGCGTTTTTCACAAATTAGCAGTTCCGTACTATCTGGCGGCCTGATTATTCTCCGGGTATTCATTAAATTTGTCAGTTTCCATCAATTTGCATATTATCAACGAAATACGTCAAAATCCAATTCTAAACAACAGTATAATCGACGGTACAATTTGCAGGCTTGAGTTAACTCTACCTGTCGTCGGGCTTTCCAGAGAAGTTTGTCAAAATATCGATTGCTCAGCACCAAATCTTCCACCGACAAGCGATGCAATTAACAATTACGCAGATGCCTGTCAAAATTCTACTATCATTCTCCCGAATTGGGTTTCCCGCTTAACCATTATCGACTTGGGCAAAAATCTGGAAAGCCAATCGCTCTTCGTTTGCGCCCGAGGTTTGGCTGGAACCAAAATATGGACAATTATCGCACTACAGGATAAAATTTGAACGCATTTCGGGAATATTCGGACAAATATGTGAAGAAGATATTCACCAGCAAATAAAACCCACACAGCCATCATCGACTTTCCGATAGGGCTGTCGATGCCAATGACAACCTTGTGGTTTGGATCAACTGTATGATAGATTTGCTACTACTGTACTTCCCGCCTCATATTATTTGATCAAACCAATAGTTGTGTTAGGGTCAGGACTCATTAATAAGCGCCATTCTGCGGCGCTGACTTTATTTCTGGAAAGGCGTAAACTCGCAGGAAGTCGTTTTACTTTCAAGGGGTTACAACGTATCCAGAAGCAAAATCAGTGCCGCCCAATGAGTCCTGACCCTAGTCATCAACGCCAAATCCCGCTACTGTTAGCCAGAAAAATCAACATTCACCAATGCTCCCTTCAAATCCAGAAATCGAGATTATCGCTCCAAATCTTAACCGACGCCTCTCGGGTGTCACTTCAACAATTGTTCGCCTGGTTCCAGTGCAGGCGCGAAGCGTTGGTATTGTATCATTTGGTGTCGGATTGCCGGACTTCATACCGCAAATTTCATTTGCCCGTTTACTGAAACTCGGTTCCACGGACCTGGTCTCCGGCAAGCCCCGTATCTGGCATGCGCGACGCAATCTGGAAATGTTGCTTGGGCTGTTTCTCAAACACATCTTGCGCCATTCGTACAAACTTGTGTTTACTTCTGCTTCCCAGCGAAATCACACCGCCTACACAAAATTTCTGATCCGGAAAATGGATTATGTGATCGCCACCTCGGCGGCCACGGCAAAATATTTGGAGGTACCCAATTCTGTGATCTTGCACGGTATTCCTCTTGAGGATTTCTCACCGGTCGAAGATCTCACCTCGGCAAGACTTGCCAAAAAAGTTCCGGGAAAATTTGTTATTGGCTGTTTTGGTCGTATTCGAAAACAAAAGGGCACCGATGTTTTTGTTGATGCGATGATAGACTTGCTACCCAGACATCCTGAGGCAAGCGCAATTATTATGGGGCGGGCAACTGAATCCCACGCCAAATTCCTGCAGGAACTAAAACAAAAGGCTGCCGCAAATGGCCTGGCAGATCGCCTGTTATTCCCCGGTGAAGTCCCCGTTCATAAAATTGCCGAATGGTACAAACTTCTCTCATTATTTGTCGCTCCCCAACGTTGGGAAGGGTTTGGTCTGACACCCCTTGAGGCCATGGGCTGTGCGGTGCCGGTCATAGCTACAAAAGTTGGCGCTTTTCCAGAGCTTGTTTGCGACGGAAAAAATGGAAAATTGATTGAGCCTGGCCATGTCAAACAGATGGTCGACGCCGCTGAAAAATATATCAACAACCCGCGATTGACTTTGGAACACGGCGAAAATGCTCTAGCTCATGTGCATGAATTTTTTCCGATTGAACGCGAAGCAGAAGAAATTTTGAAGGTTTATAAGAAAGTACAAAATGCATAATGAAGCGTTCTTGTACACCACAGTGAAATAAGATAACAACACGACATCGCCCACAGATATTTTTCGCCATGGACGGAAGAAATTGCCGGGCAAATCACAATCCAGTTGGCGACAAATTAGTTAGAGCACTCTTGGAGGCAACAAGCAGAACACCATCTTTAATCCGCAAAATTTCAGGTTTTTCATCATCAAGCACATCATGCATATAGCGAACGTTGACGAACATCTTTTCAAGTAAAACTCGTAGTTTTGCCAGTTTTTTCGCCGGGGCATATGCCAATAGAAAAGCCGTGATGAACGACATCGGCTTTCCTGGATAATCCGGATCAACACCACTTTTTCCAAATGCGATTATCCACCAGCCCGAATAAATCACCAAAACCCCGATCACCAATCTACCCAGTGTTTCCATGACCGGCGAAGTTCGGGCAGCCAGTTTGCAATATGGTCGTTGCGAATTTTCAGTGCATCAACCACACTATTCATCCGCCACATAAAGAGGACAACCGATGTGCTACAAACATTAACCTGCAGCAGAGTTTGCAAATTACTGGAAACGCACTACAAATAGCAAAAATTTCTATCCACCATCCAGCAGGCCTCCATGACCATTCGCGCCTATCGTGCCTATTTTCATTATCTCAGCGGTAATGCAAAATACTTTTTCATTCACATCCCTAAAAACGCTGGCGTCGCCATGCGTCATTCACCCCTGTTGCGCGGTAAAGTCATTGGCGCCGAGCCGGGTTTTCATGTTTCAAGGGCCTATACCCGCAATTTGGCAAGAGTGATGAAAGCGAATGGCGAACATCACGGATTTCACCACGCCCGCTATCGTGACATCCGACCATCGGTGTTAAAAGAACTACAGCCGGTAGCTATCATCCGAAATCCTTGGGCACGCGTTGTCTCACGTTACACGTTTTCACGCAAAGCAATTAAACTGGGCAATATTCCGTCAGACTACCGTGCGGATACTTTCGATGCTTTTCTCGAAGAACGCCACATATATGGCGGTAAGGATCTGTATTGGCACAGGGCGGTACGTGGCTGGTACCCTCAACTGGACTATGTCGTTAATGAGAGTGGAGAGATAAGCGTAGACCTTCTGCGTCAGGAGCATCTAGGCGAAGAAACCATGGATTACTTCGGACTGGATGAACCAGTGGCCAAACGAAATACAAGCACAAACTTCCTGGAGAAATCCAGCTACCAGGATTATTACAACAAAAAAACGATCCAGATTGTTGCCGACTGGTATAAAGACGACATTGAGACGTTTGGCTTTGATTTTGATACCCCGGCACAAAAGAATACTCATTTTTGCAAATGACGCGATATAGGGCATAGGTAGGCTTGATTTCCATACACAGCCTGCCCCGAAAGCGAGGTGCAAACTAGCTGGCGTATTTCTCCAATGCCACTTGAAAACCGAACCCGGCTTGGGGGATTTAAAGTCAGCCTCAGAGGATGCAAAACGAGATGATGTGAAGTGTGTAAAAATCACATTGCTTGTTATATCCTCAAGATCATTTGTTGGTTGAGAAAGCCCCATTCTTCCCCGCAGAACCCGTGAATCATCAAGCAGTGCATATTTCACTAAGTCATTCTCTTTCAAAATACAGGTTAAAGATATTGCCCCAAAAGCCGCCCATGGAAACGCACCAAGGTCCCAGCTTCCAGACATCATTCGTTTAACAGAAAGTTTCAAGGAGCGTTCCAAAGTCAACAATGGCTTTATTTTCAATGGATTATTGAGATCCCCTAACATCTGATCCGCGACGCTGGATTGTGGTGGAATGAGCATCACACTGTTATTGCGAAAAACCTTCCTTTTTTGGGCATCCCGGATATCAAAATCTGGTTCTGTCACCTTTTCCATTGCAAAAAACCAAAAGCCATGGTGAGAATTCGCTCAAACACGTACACAAGCATTTTCCCATAGAACGTGAGGCTAATGAAATATTGACTGTATATGTGAGTGTGCAAAATTCATCATGAGGTTTTCTTGTCCGCCACGATGAAATGAGCTAACAACACCGGCAGGACAACATTTTTTCACCCGCGCTGACTCCACAACGATGAACAATTGCGCGGGTCATGGCACTAGTACAAGCAATTCAATTATCCCATGTGGCACTCTTACCTTATCAATCTGGATAAAAACAAAGCACGTCTGGAAAACTCCGCACGCCAGCTTGATGCCGAAAACATAGCATTTACCCGCATTGATGCAGTAAATGGCTGGGCTATGGACGAGAAGCAGATTGAGAATGTATACGATGCGCGGGCCGCACGCCAAAGATATAAATACCAACTCATCAAACCGGAAATAGGCTGCTATTTAAGCCATATGGAGGCCTGGCGGATTATCGCGGAAAGTGGTAAGAATGGCGGCTTTGTTTTTGAAGATGACTTTGAGATTGTATCTCCGCTTTCTCCCATACTTGAGCAACTTTCGGATGCTGATCAAGACTGGGATATCGTCAAGCTATTCTCGATCAAGGAAAATCCAAAAAACATCAAGAGTGAAAAACTGGATACTATCCATGACATTGTAACACCTTATCAGGTTCCCACTTGTCTGCTTGGCTACGGAATCACTGCTTCGGCTGCCAAACACCTTCTAGAGACATCTGTTCCGTTTTTCAGGCCGGTCGATGAAGACCACAAATTCTTCTGGGAAAAAGATATCAAGGTTTCCCTTGTTACCCCCTCACCAATAAAAGTAGGCGACCAACAAGCCCAGACCGGTACCATTGGCAGTGAAAGAAGCAGCGGCATTCGCACATCGTTAATGGCCCGTATTGCTCGCAGTTACAAAAGCGTGGCATACCAGATAAATTACAAACTCCGCCTTCATTTTCATCGCAAATTCAGGAAGCATTTATGAAAGTAGTTCATTTGCATTTCGGCACCGAAGGCGGTGCTGAAAGGTTTTTTGTCAACCTGGCCAATTCACTTTGCGAACGTGGAATTGAGCAAAAATTTGTCATTCGACCGGGCCGCATCTGGCGGGATGAAATTTCTGATTGCGGCGAAATTATCGAAAATCATTTCCGCAGTGTCTCCCTTTCCCAGTACTGGCTGAAGTGGAAAGTAAATAAAATGGCACATCAATTCAAACCTGATGCGATACTGGCCTGGATGCCTCGCGCCAGTCGCTTGATGCCCGATTACAAGGATGCAATCAAGATCACGCGCTTGGGAGACTACCCGGCAAATTTGAAACATTTCACCAACATTGATGTGCTTTTGGGCATTACGCCGGAAATCTCGCGCCATTGCAAAAATTTGGTGTGGAACAAGCGCATTGAAACGATTCCCTTATTCGCAAAAGAATTGACACCTGTCCCGGTTTCGCGTGCTTCCCTTGATACTCCTGAAGATGTGTTTGTGATTTCGTGTGCCGGACGATTTGATACGCGAAAAGGCATGGACACGCTCATTCGCGCGGTGTCCAAACTCGACAATGCTTACCTCTGGCTCTTGGGCGATGGTTCAGAGCGGGAAAATTTTGTTAACATCGCCAGGGAAGTTGGCATGAGCGACCGTCTGCGCATGCCCGGTTGGCAAAAGGAACCCTTTCATACGCTCGCATCAAGCGATATCTTCTGTTTTCCTTCCCGCCACGAACCCTTTGGCAATTCCGGGTTTGAAGCATGGAGACTGGGCCTGCCACTGGTTTCGGCTCGCTCTCAAGGGCCCTCATGGTATGTTCGCGACGGTGAAAACGGATTGATGGTCGATATTGATGATGTCGACGGATTTGCAGCCGCATTCGAGCGCCTGCGCAACGACCCAAAATTATGTGAGACACTGGTTGCCGGTGGCCACAAGGCACTGGATACCGTATTTTCCAAGAAAGCAGTAACAGATCAGTTCATCGACTTGTTTTCTGGAAAAACAGTGCAGAACCTTTATTGATATTCCTAAGTTGGATATATTGGGCCAATCTGGCGTGCATTTAATTACACCTACCCACGCAATGTCTTGATCCTGTTGCCTGAACCCGAGTTTACAATGTTCCACGCCACCAAAATGCCAGTTTTTGAATATTGCCAACCATGCCAGGTGATCCAACGCCAGGTGGCGAAATGAAAGTTATCCACATCCATTTCGGTAAAGATGGCGGCGCTGAGCGGTTTTTTGTCAATCTTGCAAATTCACTTGCTGAACGCGGTGTTGAGCAACGATTTGTAATTCGCCCTGGCCGCGTCTGGCGAAGTGAAATTGAATCTTGTGGAGAGATACTCAAGGACAATTATCGCCGTATCTCCCTTTCGCGTTATTGGCTGCAATGGAAACTTGGCAAGTGGCTGGATGAATTCAAACCCGATGCAATTGTTTCCTGGATGTCTCGCGCCAGTCCATTGTTACCGCGACAAAGCGATGCTGTAAGGATCACCCGCCTGGGGGATTATCCAAATTCCATCAAGCCGTTTTCCAATTGCGATGTACTGGTTGGAAATGTGCCGGGCATCGGCGAACATTGCAGAAAAATGGGATGGGACAAAAGGGTCGAAATCGTCTCCAATTTCACAAAATTCGTGACCCCAGTGCCTGTTTCCAGAGCAGAGTTTGACACGCCGGAAGACGCATTCGTCATATCCAGCGCTGGCCGATTTGTTCACCGCAAAGGCATGGATGCTTTGATCCAGGCGGCGGCGAAACTCGACAATGCCTGGCTTTGGCTTGTGGGAGACGGAAAGGAAAAATCAAATCTGATTGCCCTCGCCAAACAAGTGGGCATTGACGAGCGGCTTCGTTTCATAGGTTGGCAGAACGAACCCGCGCCATTTCTTGCCGCAAGCGACGTCTTTTGCATGCCATCACGCCATGAGCCTTTGGGTAATGTTGTTCTGGAGGCATGGACCCTGGATCTGCCAGTTGTTTCCTCACGGTCCGAAGGGCCATCATGGTTCATGCGCGATGGCAAAAATGGCTTGCTGGTGGAAATTGATGATATTGACGGTTTTGCCAATGCTTTCAACCGACTACGCAGCAATCCCGATTTATGCAGCACAGTGATTGCCGGCGGCAACCATTCCCTCGATGGCGAATTTTCCAAGAAAGCCATCACTGATCAATATATCAACCTGTTTTCAGGAAAAACCGGGCTGTTTCCCCTATGAGAACGTTGATTATCAATTTGGATGGCGAAAAACAAAGAATGGCTTTTCAAATCGATCAGATGCAACGCTTGGGCCTCGATTATAAAAGATTGCCGGCAATTACTGTCGCAGATATTCCAGCTGAGGAAATCGCTGAAAAAGCAGCCCAATGGGAAAGGCCGATGCGCGCGGCGGAAGTAGCCTGTCTATATTCCCATTGTGTCGCCTGGAAAATGGTGGCCAAGGCGAACAAGCCCATGTTGATCTTGGAAGACGATGCATTGTTATCCTCGCAGGTTCCCGAAATCCTTGCGAAATTGGATGGTTACAATTCTGCCGATCACGTCACATTAGAAGCGCGCAGTCGCAAAAAAATTCTTGCGCACTCACCGCAAAAATTGACTGAAAAATCTAATATCCTGCGTCTCTTTCAAGATCGCACCGGCGCTGCAGCCTATATTCTATGGCCACGCGGGGCTGAAATTTTGTTGCAAAAGGCCGCCATCGCGGCGGGATTGGCCGATGCAATCATCGCAGCCACCTATGAAATGTCCTCCTGGCAGATTGAACCTGCTGCGGCCATTCAGCTCGACCAATGTACCGCTTACGGTGTGGGAAGCCCGCTTGAAACAAAATCGACCATCGATTCACGGACCAACCAAAAACCATCGCCTGATGGCCTGTTTTCTTCATTGAAATTCAAGTGGCGCCGTATCAAGGCCCAATTACGCATGGGCCTGCGGCAATTTAGTAGCCAAACAAAAGCGGGACGGCGCTTTGTGACAGTTGAAATTGAAGATTTCCAGGTCCATATTAACCGTTGAAAATGATAAATTCTATCGCCAACGCCGTATTTCAAAAGGCATGAAAAGCAACATCCAACCCAAACCTCGTCAAAATTGAAAAGACCAAATTGTTATGGAAATCAAGCATTCAAAAGTATTGATTATTGGTTCAGGCCCTGCCGGATATTCAGCTGCAATTTATTCTGCGCGTGCCTTGTTGGAGCCCACGCTTGTGGCAGGAATGGAACAGGGTGGACAATTAACGATCACCACCGAAGTTGAAAACTACCCCGGTTTTTCTGAACCAATACAGGGTCCCTGGCTTATGGAACAAATGCTGGAACAGGCAAAAAACGTTGGCGCAGAGATTGTTAATGACCACATCGTAAGCGTTGATCTGAATAGCCGACCTTTCAAAGCGATTGGCGATGGAGGTCAGGTTTACACAAGTGACGCACTGATTATTGCCACAGGCGCCAAAGCTCGCTGGCTTGGCCTGGATTCCGAACAACAATTTATGGGATTTGGCGTATCTGCCTGTGCGACATGCGACGGATTTTTCTACCGGGATAAAAACGTAATTGTTGTCGGTGGTGGCAATACCGCAGTCGAAGAGGCACTTTATTTGTCAAATCTTGCCAAAAAAGTCACCCTGATTCATCGGCGTGACGAATTGCGCTCTGAAAAAATACTGCAGAAGCGTTTGTTCAAAAAAGACAATATTGAAATTATCTGGGACAGTGTTGTTGAAGAAATAACCGGCGAAAAATCAATGCCCCCTTCTGTCACAGGCGCACGTATTAGAAACGTTAAAACCGGAGATATTACCGAAATGCCAATTGACGGCATTTTTGTTGCAATAGGCCATGCACCTCAAACTGAACTGTTTGAAGGAAAATTGAAAAGGAAACCTTCCGGATATCTTTGGACCGCACCCGACTCCACTGCAACAGAAATTCCAGGTGTCTATGCCGCTGGCGATATTACCGATGATATTTACCGACAAGCAGTTACCGCCGCCGGAATGGGTTGCATGGCTGCCTTGGAGGTTGAAAAATTTTTAGCCGAAAACGAATGATTTTACAAATATGCGTTGATTTATTTCATATATTTGGATTGCAACAACCGCACCTTGCCCTGAATGTAACATCGCGTTAGCATTTACGCTTCAACACGCATATTTTATCAAAATGCAAAAACGAGGGAATTTTCGAAATAATTCCGGATACTGGTGAGGTTGTTTTGCATAACGCCAAACCAAACAGATCACATTTCGAGAAGATGTGATAAAAATGCGACCCATTATTGGGGAATTTTATAGAAGAACCCAGGGCAAAACATCACGCAAATTTGCGCTGTATCAAATCGCTTTGAAGAGGAGAAGGCCCCATGGATTGGGATAAATTGCGGATATTTCATGCTGTAGCGGAAGCTTCAAGCTTCACACATGCCGGTGACAAGTTGAATTTAAGCCAATCTGCCATATCACGCCAGATATCTACCCTGGAACATGATTTGGGTGTACCATTGTTTCACCGGCATGCGCGCGGCCTGATCATGACCGAACAGGGGGAAACCCTTTATCAGACGGCCCATGATGTGTTGCTGAAACTTGATGCAGTCCAGTCGAAATTAAAAGAATCCACCCAACATCCAAAAGGACCGCTGAAGGTTACCACAACTGTCGGCCTGGGCACCAGCTGGTTAACCAGTAGAATCCATGAATTTCTTCACCTGTTTCCCGATGTCCAGCTTGAATTATTGTTGACCAATGAAGAAATTGATTTGTCAATGCGCAAGGCGGATTGTGCCATAAGGCTGCGCCAACCCCAACAATCCGACTTGATCCAGCGACGCCTGTTTACCGTGCATTTTCACATTTACGCATCACCGGCATATGTCAAGAGAAACGGCCAGCCAAAAAACATCGAAGATCTGGATAACCATTCGATCATCACGTTTGGCGAAAATATGCCCACTTATCTGACAAATATTAACTGGCTTTCCACCGTCGGCCGCAAAGCTAACAATCCTCGCAAAACTGTATTCTCAGTCAATAATCTGATTGCCATGCGCAAAGTGGTGGAGGCTGGCGGGGGAATAGCCCTGTTTCCCGACTATCTTATCGAAGACCGCTCAGGCCTGATGCAGCTAATGCAAAACGTTGAAGTTCCCAGCTTTGACACATATTTTTGTTACCCAGAAGAATTAAAGGCATCAGCAAGACTTAAATCCTTCAGGGATTTCCTCGTATCCAAATCACGCTCCTGGAGCTACTAGACCGTTTCTTGCGGGTGAATAATCGTTGATAAAACGAATCAGTCAGTCAACCTCGTTGCCGCATGTCCATGATACATATCGCACTGTAAACAGCCCATAACCAAGTAAAAATATTTGCCGTAAAAATAGAAATAATTAAGGACGACGAGCCCAAAATCTCACATTCCTTGCTACAACTGACAACGAAATAGATAACAAAAACAACAACATAACAGTAATGTAAGAAAAAAGCCAGGCTTGGGAGGAGCCTGGCTTATAAGAAAAGAGGAACTTCAATGAAGCCTCTTTAAGGGAACGGTCAAGCGCACAGGCCATAGGGAGGAGGAGAATAACCCAGCCGCTCAACCTGACCTAAATATGGTATTTATATTCACATAATACAATACTTGTTATTACAAATCAGCTATGCAGCACACGCATAGCTCAATTTGTCAGATATTTTCAAAAACTGCTCTTTATTCAGCTTATTGTGAATCAAAGGAAATAGCCGCGTATGGAGCTTGCGTTTATCAAGTAACACGGCAGATTCCAGCAGTGAAGATTTTGGTGAAGACCATCTCAAGACATCGCTTGAATCAATGGAGGGCGATTAGATCAGATATGGCGTGACAGAAACAGCGAACGGCCAATAAAGAATACCAAGCCAACCCATTTGATCCCGGCTCTGCCAGCATCAAACGGTTCATATCCCATCAAATGCAATCTGGTCATGTTTTCACTGATAAACATCAACCAGGCGCATCTGATTATACTCAATCATCATCATCATCGTCTTCAAATCCGGCAGGAAGTTTGTGCGCGATTCCCTGATGACACTCAATACAGGTCTTTCCCTCTTTGATACCGGCCTGCATTTTTTCCGCCCCGCGACGAGACTGCTTGTGGAAATCCATGGAATCGTAACTGTGGCAGTTCCGGCATTCCCTGGAATCGCTTGCCTTCATGGAGGCCCATACCCGTTCGGCCAGTTTCTGGCGCATGGTTTCAAATTTTTCAGGAGTCGATATTGTCCCTATAACCTTGTGGTACAACTCGTTGGTGGCTTTGATCTTGCGGATCAGTTTGTGAGTCCATTCTTTGGGGACGTGACAATCGGAACAGGTCGCCTTGACACCCGATGCGTTCTTGAAATGTACCGTCTTCTTGTATTCTTCATATACAGTTGAGCGCATTTCATGACAGGATATACAAAATTCCTGCGTGTTGGTATATTCCATGGCCGTGTTAAATCCGCCCCAAAATATCACGCCTGCAATTCCGCCTGCTATGAAAATTGCCCCCCAGGCGAACCGCTGCGCCGGACGCCAGAACCATCGCCAGATATTTGTCAACATTTGTAATCACTCGCTTGATACGACTGTCTGCGCCGGCAACAAACCAGCGCAGGCAAAGATAATGCAGAGTTATTTTTCTTTGGGAAGGGTTGCCAAATGAGCCATGATATCAACCACAATCTGCGGATCAAGTGTACGCAATGCTGGCATTTGCTCGGTTGGTTGACCATTAAGAATTTTGTGCATAACTTCCCACGGATTGCCCAATTGTTTGGCAAGGGTCTTCTTCATATCTTTAGGCTGGTCTCCTTTCGAACCATGGCATTGGGCACACATGGTTTCAAAATAATCCTGCCCGCGTGCGGCATCGCCACCTTTGGCTGCCTTTGTCCCATAATCAATATATTTACTCATATCAATCTGTCCTTTGGAGACGAACAAGGCGAGATCGCGATAATCTCCCTCACCCATCTTACCTGACAATTTGTGAGTACTATCGTTCAAAACCTCGATGATTTTCGCTGGATCGGCCCCAGCCATGCCGTTAATACCCTTGATACCGGTCTTGTATGACCCAGAACCATATGCACCATCTGCACCTCTGTAATCCCATCCATGGCATGATTTGCAGCGCCAGGTAGTAGCACCTTCTTTCTTGGTATTGGAAGCCGGCCACGCCGTATGGGTATCTTTGGGTTTTTCAGCCTTAATGACCGCATACCACTTGTCATACAATTTTGCACCACGAGCGATAGCCCCCTCATCAGCCGCCAAAACAGAAACTGGTGTCAACATCGTTGCAACAAAGCAACCTGTCAGCGCTAACGAAGATAAACTGCGAATTATAGTATTCATGGTAATGCTCCATTGTTTTGTATTCACTCGATGTCAGTTCTTCGAGAGTGATTTTTCGACTTCTGGTAGGACTTTTGGTTCTCCTTTTCACGAGCCAACACGACCCGCTACCGATTGCTCAGTACTAAGTATCCGATTTTGCCGCTTCACACCGCTTACCAAAAACCCTGTCGTTATCCGGTCACTGACACGAATATCGGCAGCGCGACATGCAAACAAGTACGGCTACCTTGTGAAAACAATATACGGTTGCTCTAAAAAATAAATCCGGGAGTACCCTCTGCAAACCTAGGGGAATCCACTCAGATGGGTTCGCCACGTATCAGCATTTTCACAAGATCAGCCAAAGAGTTGGCCTCCATTTTATTCATAACGCTGGCGCGATGATTCTCAACGGTTCGTTCACTGATATCAAATTTTTGGGCGATCACCCTATTCGTGTCACCGTCAACGACCATATCCATCACCTGTCGCTCACGCTCGGTAAGGCCCAAGATAAGGTTATCTATCGCTACTTTTTCAGCTCGCGACATATCTGCATCCAATCCCGTCCTCACCGCTTTTTGAACGACATCAAGAAGGATATCATTCCTGAAAGGCTTTTCAATAAAATCAAATGCCCCTGACTTCATCGCACCAACGGCTATCTGCACATCTCCGTGACCGGTGAGAAAAATAATCGGCAAACTGATGTCACGTGCCGCCATGATTTTCTGAAGTTCCAGCCCGCTCATGCCTGGCATGCGGATATCAAGTAAAACACAACCGGGTGTTCCCTCGATATATCCATCGAGAAATGATTGCGCTGAATCGAATGTTTCAACTTCAAGATCGACTGTTCTGATCAAGCCGCGAAGAAACCGGCGAACGGCTGCGTCATCATCAACCACATGGACAATAGGGGAAATCAGCTCATTGATCATCAATTGCTTCCTCACTTATGGTTGGCAGGTAAATATGAAATTTTGTTCCATGTTCTTTGCTTGAATCAACGGTCAACTTCCCTCCATGAGCTTCAACAATAGACCGACTGATCGACAGGCCCAGGCCAATTCCCTCAATTTTGGTAGTATAGAAAGGTTCAAATATTCTTTCCAGATTTTCAGGTGTTAGCCCCTCTCCCCTATCACATACCGAAATACCAACCCCGCCGCCATCGTCTCCATGTGAACTTATTATCAATTGACGTTCAGCCGGCTCGTTACCCATCATTGCCTCGATCCCGTTATGCGCAAGGTTGAGAATAACCTGTTGTATCTGGAGCATGTTCGCTGCAACGGGTCGCAGTTTATTGGCAAAATTGAACGTTATGGATGCTCCGTGTTCACGTGCATCAGTTCGTAAAAGATCCGCGATTTTTTTAATTGCATCGTTGACGCTTATGGTCTCATGTTTTGGCGGGTCTTTGTGGACAAAGCTGCGGATGGAGTGAATAATATCATTTGCCCGATCAGCTTGTTCGATGACCTGGTCAATGGAATCTTTCAGAGTCTCCCCCTGATTCTTTTTCATACCCAGGACCTTGCGGCATAATTGCGCGCACCCCGATATTACGGCAAGCGGTTGATTGAGTTCATGGGCAATACTGGTGGCCATTTCACCAAGGATAATGACGCGGCCGGCGTGAGCCAGTTCCAACTGTTGTTGACGCTTTTCCTGTGCGGCAATTTTTAACTCTGTTATGTCCTCTGAAATTCCAAGAAAATGTGTAACCCTGTCATTGGAATCCAAGACCGGTGAGATGGTCGAAAGCGCCCAATAAAGTTCCCCGTTTTTCTTGCGGTTTTGAATCTCACCGCGCCACTCTTCACCGGCTTTGATGGTTTCCCAAAGTTCCTGATAAGTTTCTGGCGGTAGTTCACCAGCTTTCAGCATCCGCGGATTTTTCCCGATAACTTCATCAAGAGTATAGCCGGTGACGTCGCTAAACCGAGAATTCACATATTCAATGTTTCCGGACACGTTGGTAATAATTATCATGGCCGGGCTTTGTTCGACTGCCTGCGACAGTTTACGCAGATTTTCTTCCGCACGAGTTCGCTCGGCGATTTCTTCTGTGAGTTTAAGAGTTCGGTCAGCAACCCTGATCTCAAGAGTGTTGCGAGCCTTTCTCAATGCCTCGTTTTTCTCCTCAATATTCGAATATTGCCGCTTGATGGTATGATCGGCACGCCTCACCAGAAAATAAAGGGCCGTATAAAGAAGTCCGAATATGATCAACAACCCCACCAGAAGCTGGACAGTCGAGCGATTGATCCGACTGAGTAATTGGGTCACGTCGGAATAAAGCTCAAAAACACCATGAATGTCTCCATCACCATGTTGGATGGGCAGGTAGCTTTCCACAATATCGCGATTCTGGAACGTACCTTCAAATGTATTAAGCCGATTCTTAAAGGTGAGCTTGCTGGCCGGCTGGCCAACTCTTGCGGCGAGAAGGAAGCCTGGATTATTACTATTATCCTGGCCGATTTCCTCTATATCTGAGGAGAAAATGGTTATCCCGTCAAGATTGTAGACTTTGACTTTGAGGATCGATAGGCCAGCCGTGGCAATTTTTACTGCTTCTTCAATATCCCGTATCTCTGGACGCTGGCGCATTTCTTCGCCGGACAGTCCCAAAATCGAGGAGGAATATGGAGAAAATTTTGGCCATATAGTGTTAGCGAAGGATCGCGCCAATGACACATTCTGGGTTTCTGCATAGGCCACCAGTTGTCGCACCGCGTAGCCATGTGCAAACCACGCCAGTGCAGCCAGGGCGAGCAACCCGACAGTGCTCGTTAGAAGAAAGAAATGCAAAAGCCTGAACATGACAGCCGCAACCTAGCATTCATGGAACAGATTTGACCAGATTACATTTGTCGATCAGGAAAATATGGATAATTGGGAGTCCGTTCAAGAATACTGCGGGAATATCATTTCCCGTGATCTGAGATGAAGGATGGTCTGTTTTCATCAGATCTCGACAGAAACATAGACCCTAAATGATTGCCTGAATCGAACCCATAATTTACAGGCAGTGGTGGCCAAATCCTATGAGTAAAATCTCTGGGGTCCATTTGATGAAATATGCTCTAATACCAGATTTTTTGATCTTCCATACCCTTATAGAGACCGGCGACCTGTTCTCCATAACCGTTAAACAACAAGGTCGGCACCCTTTCACCGCTATGCAATACACGTTCGCTTGCCTGACTCCAGCGCTTGTGATTTACCTTTGGATTAACATTGGCATAAAACCCGTATTCACCCGGACTAACCTCCTGCCAAAAGCTTTTTGGTGCCGTATCCGTGAAACTGATTTTGACAATTGATTTGATTGACTTGAAGCCGTATTTCCAGGGCAGTGCCAATCGCAACGGAGAACCAAACTGTTTTGCCAGTGGCTTGCCATAGGCACCGGTTACCATAAACGCCAGATCATTCCTGGCTTCGGCCATCGTCAGGCCCTCGACATAAGGCCACGGATACCAACTCTGCCCTTGGCCACTTGCCATCGACTTATCCACAAATGTCTCAAATCGCACATATTTGGCCCCAGACAGGGGCTTGGCAAATTCAACCAGGGATTTGAGAGAAAAACCAGACCATGGGATGGTCATCGACCATGCCTCTACACAGCGATGACGATATAACCGTTCCTCCAGAGGCATTTTTGCAATCAGGTCATCAATACCCAGTTCAACCGGCTTATCCACCAATCCGTCAATCATCAGCGTCCACGGGCGAATGCGCAACTTCTGCGCCGCTTTCGATATCTGTTTGTGCGAACCAAATTCATAAAAATTATTATAGGTGGAATTGACATCTTCCGGGGTCATATCCCGATCCAGCACAAATGCTTCATTGCGCTTGAACGGATAAAGACCCGCACTCGGATCCTCTGCAGCCATGGCGGAAGTGGCAGATAACCCGCCAAGACTACCTATTGATGCGATAGCGCCCATTCCCGCGATCAACTGTCGGCGGTTAAGAAAAGCGCTCTCAGGTGTTGTCTGCAAGCCGGCAAGCTCCCAGCTTTTTCGGCAAATGATATTCGGTGCCATTGTTATCTCCTCCACATTCCAAAATCAATTCAAACCATTACCGATAAATAGATTACCGGAAGCCAATAACAAGTAAGAAGAATTCACGTTCGCGTTATTGCAACCCTAATCAACAACATGAATATGGGTGGTTTGCAGGAGAGCAATAATACCAGAGGAAAATGATCTTGAAATGATCAGGGGTTGAAAATGCCGCTGGAGGATACCCGGTTAAGCGAATTTTTAGAAGCGCAAAGCGTTTCCGTCCTGCTGCCGGGTTTATTCAGGTGTATATCAGTCAGCCATGATGGGGCAGGAAACGGATTGTCGACATAGGCACACTGGGTAATACTGGCAAGATTACGAGGAATACGAATTCTGACATTCTGGCTTCGATCCCGGCCGATCATGGTTGTTGCGGCACCACTCCCCAGTGTTGCCTTGATACCGGCGAACACCTGAAAATAACCATCCTCACCCGCCTCAGCTTCACCAAACACGCTCCAGGGTGAACCGGCGAATTCGCCAAATTGTTTTTCAAAACCTATATTGCCCACATTGCCGCGAGAGACAAAACGATGCCCCAGTGAAACTTTGGTATTGTCATCGACATAATAGGATACATCAATTTCATCGACAAATTTGGTATAGACATTTTGCCCGAATTCCATGGCGAACAGGCCTTCAAACGACCACTGCCCGCTGTAATAGGCAGCTTCCATACCCAACCGCCCGCTATGGACCGGGCTGAGATATCCCCAGTCCCCGTAAATCCCCATCATGCCAACACCCGGGTCACGCCAGAATATATGAAGCGCTGCCGCAGCACTGGAAGAGGCTGAATTGCCATCGTAATAGCCGTGAGCCAGATCACCCTGGATACCGAAAGATGAAAAATATGGAATTGCTGTTGAAACTGATATCAACCCCATCCCGTTGGTCACCCCGTCCAGAGAGCCGCCCAATACACCGTAAGTGAAATTAAATCCGTCAACTGCCGTACTATTTGAAACCAGTCCGGAATCCTGAAAAATTATCGGCTGAGGGTCAATAATACCGGCAGCATTTGAAGTGCCGGAGCCTGCGCCCAGCACTGCGAAGCCAAGGGAAGCAACGGCAAATCCCTTGATAATCTTTCTACCAAAATTGGCCATTGTCATTCGAATCCGAATTCCGCCAGTATCTTACAGGTTATTTGTATCAATAAATCATAATAATTCAATTCGGATTTGGATAACAAACGCATAATTTCACCCGGCCAACACCCAGGAATCCAAATTAATTCGCCATTGCGTCATATTAGCAACACAATTTACCAGATTTTGCCCGGTTCAGCAACAACTTCACAAAAAACTCAGGTACCAATAGCAAAACTGCCACAGCAAATGGCGGAACTTTCAGGATTTTCCACTGACATTGATCAGAGATTCATGGTGGGGTACACCGGACATGATGACCCGAAACTGTTGTCCACCAGCCAATTCCACCACCTTATACTACAGAAATAGCAATTCTCCCAAATGTTGATATAAATATCACAAAAACTGCGCGAAGTGCTAGCCCCGATTGGTGATGTTGGGGAAAATCCCCTGGCCACACGAGGACCCGATGTCGAAGACAGACTTGAAAACTCAACACCTGCGTAGCGACATGGCGGAATGGCGCCATGATTTTCATGCAAACCCGGAATTGGGGTTCAATGAAGTACGAACCGCAGAGCGGGTTGCCGTACTGCTGGAAAGCTTCGGCCTGCAAGTCCATCGTGGGTTTGGCAAGACGGGTATCGTCGGGGTGCTGCAACGGGGAAACGGCGCGCTGAATATTGGCCTTCGCGCCGACATGGACGCACTTCCCATCCAGGAAGTCGATGGTCTTCCATACAAATCACGAAGTGATGGAATTATGCATGCCTGCGGACATGATGGCCATACGAGCATGTTACTGGGAGCGGCGAAACATCTGGCTGAACGGGGCGAATACAGCGGCCGTGTGGTTTTCATTTTCCAGCCAAACGAGGAACATGGTCAGGGCGCTTTGGCGATGATAAAGGACGGCATATTAGAGCAATTCGAGGTCGATGAGATCTACGGCATGCATAACATTCCAGGCATGCCCATCGGTACGTTTGCAACCCGTTCCGGCCCAATTACAGCCAGCGAGAGCCTGTTTGAAATCGAGATATCAGCACGTGGCGGCCATGCAGCTTTACCCCACATGGGAGTTGATACAATCACCGTCGGTTCCCAAATCGTCAATGCATTGCAGACGATTGTCTCGCGTAAGCTGAACCCTGGACTGAACGGAGTGGTATCGGTGACCGAATTCATCACTGATGGAAAACGAAATGTTTTGCCGGGCACGGCAACCCTTCGCGGTGACGCCCGTGCGCTGACGCCGGAAGTGAACGAGACCATTGAAAGAAAAATGCGCCAGATAGTAAAAGGTACATGCCTGGCTCACCAGGTTGAAGCCAGGGTGCTCTACGAAACAGTTTTCCCACCGACGATCAATTCAACAACGCCAGTGGATGCTGCCGGCTCCGCCGCTCGCTTGATATTAGGAAAAGATGCAGTCGATACGGATTGTTCCCCAAAATTATTTTCTGAGGACTTTGCCCATTTCGCCGCAGTAAAACCGGGATGTTTCGTGCTGATGGGAAACGGAACCAAGGGGGCTTGCGCCCGTCCGCTCCACTCGGCGGACTACGACTTCAACGATGACGCACTGGTGCCTGGTTCATCATTTTGGGTAACGCTGGTCGAGCAACAATTGGAAAGCGGGGAAAAAACCTGATGTATGCATCACGGATGGATGACTTGCGACATCGCATGGCTGATGCCGACATTGATGTGGCCTTGATCACCGACGACGACAATGTTTACTATCTGACAGGCTACTATGATTACCTGCACATGGATTTCGGTCGCCCGACAATTCTTGTTGTGCATCGTGAAGGCAGGAGCCTGCTCGTCACCCCAAGCATGGAACTGGGCATGGCCGAATCTGCCGCCCGGGTGGACCACATAGCGCCATGGAATGACGGGCTTGGCAATGAATGGCGTGAAGAATTGCCAGGCGTGGTTTCCACCGCGGCAGTGATTGCTATGGAACCGGACCGGATGCCACCGGTGGTAAGCAACTATCTCGACACCCTGGTTGACGCAAACCGGTATCGTGATATCACGCCGCTACTGGCCGAAATGCGCATGATCAAATCGGCCCAGGAGCTGCAACTTGCCCGTCATGCCGGCCAGGTTGCCAACGCAATGATGACGGCAGGTCGTGCAGCTATCAGGGATGGTGTGCGCGAATTCGAGGTGGCGCTGGCCACCTCACAGGCCGGCACGCGCAAGGCGGCCGAATTACTGGCAACATACTATGATGACGCCTGCATGTCGCCCAATACACACTTCCTCCAGATCATGGCATCAGGCAGGGAGATCACCAAACCGCACCACCGCGCGTCGACCCGCATCATGAAACGGGGTGAGCCAGTATTCCTGTGTTTTTGCGGCATGACAAATTTCCATCGGTTCAAGCTGGGTTTTGATCGCACTTTCTGGATTGGTGAAATTGCCGATAATCAGCAGGCAGAAGTCTATGAGATAGCGCTCGCCAGTCAGGAAGCCGCCCTGTCGGTGCTAAGGCCAGGCGTTACAGCAGAGAGCGTTCATGCGGCTTATGCAGATGTTATTCAGGGCGCAGGCTACGACTATCCGTTTCGTTGCGGGCGCGGCACCGGATACAGTTTTCTTGAAAAGCCGCAACTCGTGTTCGGCGACAAGACCGTATTGCAGCCGGGAATGGTTCTGGCCGTTGACGGATCGGTCAGTGTGGCAAATACTTTTCGTGCCCAGGTCGGCGACAGTTTCATTATCACGGCTAATGGTTATGAGCAGATCACCGACCACCCAAATGCGCTGGGTAAAATGATCCTTTGAGGGAGAAAAACCATGTTTATGCCCGGTGATACCGTGAAGTCAAAAACCCGAGAGCCGGAGCTTGATGCTGGCAAACACCACCGTGCCCGCCTTGGCTTCATCCTTATGTCGACTGATCTGGCTGCGGAATCCGATTTTTTTTCGATGGTGCCTGAGGGGGTAGCAGTTCATTTTACCCGTCTCAAAACTGACGATTATACTACCAGTGAAACACTTGCCCGCCACATCGAGAAAATGGCCGATGCGGCTTCGCGCATCCAGCCCGACACCAAACCTGACGTGATAAGCTACAGTTGCACCAGCGGGTCGATCGTTATCGGCGAGGAGCGGATAATGGAAGAAATCCGTCAAGGGGCTCCCTGGGCCAAACCGATGTGCCTAGTCACCGGCGTCATTGACGCCTTGCGCGAACTTGGCGCAAGGAAAATCGTAGTCGGCACCCCTTATCTGGATGAAATCAACACGCTTGAGGCTGAATTTCTGCTATCCAGGGGCTTTGACGTACTGGATATTCAAGGACTCAATCTGGAGACCGGTATTGAGTTCGGCCGTGTAACACCGGCCTATTGGAAAGCGTTTGCGCATGAAATTGACCACCCGGATGCAGAAGCGATCTTCCTGAGTTGCGGCGGCATCAGATCGCTGGAAGTTGTCGAGGAGATCGAACAATCAATTGGCAAGCCGGTTATCACCAGTAACCAGGCTCAGTTCTGGAGTTGCCTGCGAAGAGCTGGTATCATGGATGAGATACATGGTTTTGGACAGATCTTTTCAAGGCAGGGAAACCAGTTATTTACCTGAGTTTTCTCCACAATTTTGATAATATTCGGGCAGCAAATCTACCTCAGGGAATTGCAGAATTTCTGGATTTTTTCGCAAGCATCCGTCAGGTTTTCTACGGAAGCAGCATAAGACACACGAAAATTGGGACCAAGGCCAAAAGCTGATCCATGCACCACTGCAACGCCTTGCGCATCGAGCAGTTCCTTGACAAAATCCTCATCATTTTCAATGAGATTTCCACTAGGAGCCGTTTTTCCGATACAAGCTGCAACCGAGGGATAAACATAAAATGCCCCCTCGGGAACCGGACATGAAATTCCGGTAGCCTGATTAAGCATTGAAGTCACCAGATCACGCCTTTCTTCAAATGCCTGGCGTCGCTCGGCAATGAAATCCTGAGTGCCATTCAGCGCTTCAACCGCTGCCCATTGTGCAATTGAACAGGTACCCGATGTCTGCTGGCCTTGAATTTTCGCCATTGCCTTGATCAGTTCCGGTGGTCCACCACAATAACCAATACGCCAACCGGTCATCGCATAGGCCTTGGAAACCCCGTTCATGGTCAAAGTGCGTTCATATAGTTCAGGTTCCACCTGAACAGGGGTGACAAATTTGAAATCGCCATAGCAAAGGTGTTCATACATGTCATCAGACAAAATGCGCACATGTTCATGACGAAGCAGTACATCGGTCAGGGCTCTCAGTTCATCATGTGAATAGGCAGCACCTGTCGGATTGGAAGGTGAGTTGAAAATCAGCCATTTTGTCTTCAGTGTAATTGCCGCTTCAAGTTCCTCCGGCATCAACTTGAAGTCATTTTCCTGTTTGGTATTGATAAATTTTGGCTCACCGCCATTCAGCAGCGTCATATCCGGATAACTGACCCAGTAAGGTGCGGGAATAAGAACCTCATCTCCCGGATTGAGTGTTGCAGCCAGTGCATTATACAATATTTGCTTACCGCCGGTTCCAACAATAATCTGCGAGGGTTCATAGTCCAGACCATTTTCCCGTTTGAATTTTCTGCAAATTGCCTCGCGCAATTCCAGAATGCCGGCAACCGGCGTATATTTGGTTTTGCCGCTGTTTATCGCATCAATTGCCGCAGCCTTTATGTTGTCCGGCGTGTCAAAATCCGGTTCGCCAGCGGAAAGTGCGACGATCTCGCGGCCGGCTGCTTTAAGCTCCCTGGCCAATTCGGCTACTGCGATAGTGGCGGAAGGTTTTACCCGCGCAAGATTGTCGGCGATAAATGCCATTTTGGTGCTCCAGATATGCCTTATAATGATAAAATTCCGCCAAATTTGATAGGTGGATTTGATTACAAAAGCAAGGATATTGTTTGCACTGCAAGTTACATAATTTCACGATCAACTGTCACAATCCTGACACAACAACTGTCCGTTTTTGCCCTATTTTCTTCTAATCCCCGCCTTGAATCTTTGCTCTATTTGCATCATCGGAATTTCGCTCTTCCAAACCTGTTTCGGTTTTAACCTCCAGATTTTCAAACCCCGCAACAATTTAAACAGAAAAGCGAAGTTCAGTACCTATTCAAGATTTAATCAGCCGGAATTGGGCAAGCCGGATCAATCTTCAGGCTCAAGGGACGCCAAATGGTTTTTCATCACACCAAAATTGATCAAAAAAAATCAAATAGTAATCTTGCCGCAGGAACTCCTCTGACCAAAATGCATCAGGAGGATAATGGTAATACTGGGCGGTTTTCACAAACTCAGCGTCATCGTCCTTACCCGGTCCATAGATTCAATAATTCACAAAATAAATTTCCTTCACGAACAAAACCATCAAGCGTTACTTTCCTGTCATTAACGGTCTGTTTTTTAACCTTGGCATCCATTGTGATCATTTCATTCGCCACCTGGAATTCAGCATTTGCCAAATCATCGACGAAATCAACAGTTTCCGAACCGGTTAATATTGCCAGGTTCGTTCGTCCCAATGACATGAACTCGGGTGGCTTGCTACTTCCCTCGAAACGTCCCGGTTATTACGTTCAAGCCCCACGCCTGGCGACCGATGTCAAGATTGATATCTCAGGACCGATTGTCAGAACCATTGTATCTCAACGCTTCGAAAACCCGTCAGACAGCTATGTCGAAGGCATCTATGTGTTCCCGTTGCCGGAGAATTCTGCTGTCGACACGTTAAAAATGCAAATTGGCAAACGTTATATTGAGGGCAAGATCAAACCACGTATTGAAGCCAGAAAAATCTACGAAAAAGCCAAGCGGGATGGCAAAAAAGCCTCCCTCTTGGAACAGCAGCGTCCGAATATTTTTACCAATGCTGTAGCAAATATCGGGCCAGGTGAAGCAATAATTGTCCAGATTGAATATCAGCAAACCATCAAGCAATCATCCGGCCTGTTCTCCTTGCGTTTTCCAATGGTTGTTGCACCGCGCTATAATCCGCAACCCATCACTCACACTGTGGATTTCAAGAGTGACCATAACAGCGCCTCTGGTTGGGGTGTGGTTGATCCGGTTCCCGATCACGACAAGATCACACCACCGGTGCTTGACCCGGCCAGCAATGCCAAAATCAACCCGGTCACCATGCGTATCAGCCTTGCTGCAGGTTTCCCTTTGGGCGAAGTTAAAAGTGTCTATCATACGATGAAAATCACCCGGCAGGATGAAGCGACCCGCACGCTGGTATTGTCGAATGAAACGATCCCAGCCGATCGTGATTTTGAGCTGACATGGAAAGCCAAAGGTTCCGCGCCCAACGCGGCTTTGTTCAAAGAAAGCATCGATGGCAAAGACTACATCCTGGCATTCATTACTCCACCAGCGCTCAAATCCCAAGACCAATCGGTGAAACCGCGGGAAGCGATCTTTGTTATTGATAATTCAGGTTCCATGGCAGGTGAATCATTAGTTCAGGCCAAGCTTGCACTCGCCAATGCCCTGTCACGACTGTCGCCCGGGGACAAATTCAATATTGTACGCTTTGATGATACCTATGAACTTGTATTTCCATCTGCAGTTACCGCTGATCGCGAAAATATTAGCCGGGCACTGCGTTTTGTCAGCGCATTGGAGGCAGATGGTGGAACCGAAATGCTGCCGGCTCTTCGTGCCGCTCTGATTGACACAAAATCTGGCGATACCACACGCATCCGGCAGGTGATCTTCATTACCGATGGTGCCATCGGCAACGAACAACAATTGTTTGATGCCATCGCATCGGGACGAGGACGCTCTCGTGTATTCACAATCGGTATCGGCTCAGCACCAAACTCGTTTTTCATGCACCGGGCTGCCGAGATTGGACGGGGAACATTTGCACATATTGGCGCGATCAATGAAGTCACAGAACGAATGACCGCATTTTTGAAAAAACTGGAAAATCCGGTACTGACCGGGTTGAAGGCGGAGGTGAAGGGTGGAAAATTGTCTAGCGTTACCCCTGATCCTTTGCCCGATCTTTATTCCGGCGAGCCTGTAATACTGGCCGCAACAATGAAGAATGCCGGGGGAACATTAACAATTACCGGTGATTATGGAAACCAACCCTGGCAGATATCAATGAATTTGGCCAATGCAACCCGAGGCAAAGGTATTGGAAAATTATGGGCACGCAGAAAAATCGCTTCCCTGGAAGCTTCCCGTTCGCGTGGTGAAAATGGCAAAAGGCTGGATCAACAAATCGAAACCACGGCCCTCAATCACCATCTTGTTTCCCGTCTTACCAGTCTCGTTGCGGTCGATATTTCCAAATCGCGCCCGGAAGGCAACAAGCAGGTGACAAAGGAAATACCAACCAACCTACCCAGAGATTGGGAATTTGACAAAGTTTTCGGTGAGGTCGGTCAAAATGCTCCAACACTTCAAAAAACCAGGGTTCTCCAGAAAAAAAGCTACAGGATGACCGCACAATTGATGGCTGCCGCAACAAACCCTGACGCAGCAAAAACCGTTGCGCGCAACAACCAGCAGCCGGTCATATTGCCTCAAACAGCAACCCGGGCTGATCGAAATATCATCTTGGGAGCATTGCTTATTCTACTGGCCTCCATGCTGACGATGATTTCAGCGATGTGGCAGAATGTCGGCAATATTTCACGTCAGCAAGCGACGAGCCTGGCCTCACGCGACTATAATCGCCTGCCTTGATTTATCGGGAAATCTAACACTTATATCGAAAGTCATTCAAATGAAGCACGCGCTTCGAAAAAAAGTAACCCTGCCCCGATTTCTCGTACTGGCCATTGTCACCGCATTGGGGGTTGCGGGTATTACATTGATTGGCAATGGTCTCTGGATCAAGGCCAAGGCAGAACTTGCACAAATACTGCTCAACCAGGCATTTGAAAAAAAACAGGCTTCACCTTATTCATCCAATGCAGGTTTCAGACCCTGGAGTTGGGCGGATATAACCCCGATTGCCCGTCTTGATGCACCTCGTCTAAACAAATCTGCTATTGTTCTGAACGACGCCAGCGGTGAAGCATTGGCTTTTGGACCGGGACATCTCGCCAACACTCCCTATCCCGGAGAAAGAGGCACTTCGGTATTGGCAGCACACCGCGATTCACATTTTTCCTGGATCAGGAATCTGCAGTCTGGCGATATTCTTAATGTTGAAAGGGCCGATGGCAGGCAGGTAACTTTCAACGTTAGGCGAAGCTGGATTGCCCGTTTTGATCAATCAGGTATCAATGCGGATTCTAGTGGCAGACTACTGGTACTTTCCACCTGTTATCCATTTGACACAAATAACCGCGGACCCATGCGTTATCTGGTCGAGGCCGAGATCAAAAATCCGGCGGTTACAGCTACACTTATTGCACCAAGATAACCCGTATTTTTACATCATTGCAGCAATTTTTTCCTGCGCTTCTATCGGCTTTTCAACATCAGCAATACCAACGGCTCCTCCCGCGACCAATTGCAGGATCACGGTCCCACCGCCAAAAAGGCGTCCTGAGAGTCCTCTGGTATGCTGGACTTTCTCAATCAAACCATATGGAACCACCACCGGATCGGCTTTCGGCCAACCTGTATGATACCGCAGTTGTTTTTCAAATATCTCTATGCTGATCGTCTGATAGCGTAAAAACGCGTGAGCAAACAAAAGCGGTACACCGACAGCCAAAACAACAATAAACAGACGGGCAAGACTTCCTCCTGATCTTCCCAGGAAATACAACGTAATCCAGCCCAGTATATAAAGAATACAAATAACCCCGGTTGGCACGAAAATATGCCAGTGGGCTTTGTAAGTTTGGATAGGCTGTTGTTCATCTATGGAGGGCAAGATGGTACGCTTGCTATCCTTCGAACTGGCAACAGCATTATTTAAAGTTTCAGCATCACCCGTTTTTTTAGCAGGCGTTCCGACAACTGATGGTTTAGAAGCGCTGGTCATTCGTAAATAATAACACGCAAATCCGTGCATTAAAGCCCAAATCCTTCAGATTGTGGATGAATTCAGCCATTAACCACAGCACGCTTTGACAGCTGGGCAAAATTTTGGGGTTACCCATAGCATTTCCAGACTTGGTGTCCAGGCCGAAACCCTGGCAGGTTGTCTGAGCGAACACTTAAAAAAAAGAATGGCAATCCATGGCGCTGATATCTGTACTGATTCCAATTAACCAGAGCATCCATTTGATGAAATACGAACCGTTTAATGCCCCATTTCGGTCCACTCGGCCAAGCGCGGAGACCCCGGGCGCGGTTCGTCATAAAACCCATCAATATCATATTAAGCAAAGCGACGGCGCCAGATTCCCGCAGTATCCGCATTGGCCCCCGTGCGTATAGCGATCTCCTTGTTATGCAGCCCGTCTATCGCAAGCAGCACAATTGGTTCCTACCGCGCCAGCCCATGGACCGTCTTTCAGCGACGCTCCAAGCTCTAAAGTCCTCGTTGCTTGTCAACTGTCAAATCAACAAAGATTGCCGTTTAACCATGAACCACGCACTGTGTGAATCATTCGCCAACACAATCCCACAAATTTTTCAATCAATCACCGGAGCCTGTCAGGTTTAGATACCTTTCATGACACAACCGGCTGCAAGAACGATCCACGCTGTTAGCATGATATGAAAGTTTCCAAGCGGCATATTAACTTCGGCATAATGTCCAAGTAATCCCAATACTGCTACCACCAGGGATATGAGAAATACTATCATCGTTGGTGCGCTGAGCTTCATTATTACCTCCACGTGTTATACAAACCATTATTTTAAATGGGGTCACTTTTCAAATATTGGATTCACTTCCTCATATTGGTCAATGATATAAAGGCGAATCATTACACCGCCAACATACCAGAATCCGGGTGATAAGTCCTCTCCCAACACCCATGTGGCAATTTTTCGACAATATTCACCGTATTGTTATGGTAAATACCACAGCAAATTGATTGGCATCCGCCAAAAATTTGGTCTATAATGTCTTTGAGTTGTCATAATTTCGAAACTAATTGCTCCTATTGATTTTCTATCAAAGGACCTCTTTAGTAAGAGAACTGGCATAAGGGGCGCAGTAGACAATTTGCGATTCGCGGATGTTACCATTGTTTGGTTACTCTCGCGGATAATAAATTCTTCAATGAACCGCAATTAATGTTGTTCGTTTCTTAATAGGAGATAAAAATGAAGCTTAATATGAAAAAGGCAGCGACAGCCCTGATACTTGGCACTGCATTGGTTGGCACATCAATTGGTGCTACTACCACTGCCAATGCAACTCACAAGATCGGGCATGCGATCGTTGGCGGCGTTATTGGTGGAGTAATTGGCGGTGCAATTGTCAATAGTGCCCGCCGCAGACCGGTTTATGTGCAACCGGCTCCGGTATATTCCGGCCTGCCGCGTGCGCATTATAATTGGTGTTACAGGAATTATCGTTCCTATCATCAGCCTTCAAATACTTTCCAGCCTTATAACGGTCCAAGACGTCCTTGCCATTCGCCTTGGTGGTAGACAGTTAATTCCGGCTGTTTTAGCCGTTGATCTGAAAATTGAAACCACCGGGGCAATTGCCATCGGTGGTTTTTGTTAATATGGCAAAAACTTGCGGGTCATGGATTTGCCCATATCCCGCACATGATATCACCATCACTGGCGACAACCCAACTTGCCCGATACCGGTCGATATCGGCGCAATTGGCTGATACTGCGTTATTATCAGCTAACTTGAGGTCACCCGTTTTGGAGAACTGGGTTTCAGTTCCACGATCAGCAACGCAAAAAATATCAGCGCGCAACCCAGATAACCCAGATATCCCAAACGTTCACCCAGAAGCAAAGCTCCAAACAGTGCTGCAAACAGGCTTTCCGAGGACAATAGGATAGCTGCTGCTGCCTGGCTGGTATATTGTTGTCCGATTGCCTGAAGGGTAAATGCAAAACCACCGGCAAAAACCCCGGCATAGATTATTTCCGGTAGTGCAGCCTTGATGATTGTCAGACTTGCTTCCGGTTCGACAATGCCCAGAAATGGTACCAGAAAATGCCCCAATATCCCCAGCAGGCTGCAAATAAAAAACTGCAAAGTTGCCATAATCACCGGCGTACCACTGGAGACCACAATTTTTCCAACCAGTATTACATGCAATGCCCAGAAAACTGCACAGACGATGACCAGCCAGTCTCCCCAGTTAAACGAATTGATATTTCCGCCACTTAAGAAATAAATCCCGAGAATAGCGATAAAAGATGCAGGCCAGATTATCAATGCCGGAGATTCGCGCAGCACCAGCAACAGGATCAATGGTACGAATACCACATATAATGCTGTCAAAAACCCGGCATTGGTGACGGTAGTACCTATCAGCCCGACCTGTTGAAAGGCCATCGCCAGAAAAAATACAACTCCGACCGGTGCCAGTTTTAACATTCCGGACCAGGATAACTCGCCATCAATCCTGACAAATTCATGAATGGCAAAAGGCAGCACCGCCAGGCCAGCCGCAAAAAACCTCAAACCAATAAATAACATCGGCCCGATATCTTCCATTGCGGTTTCCTGGGCAACGAATCCCAAACCCCAGGTAGCTCCGGCCAAAAGAAGCAACAAATTTGCCATACGTGGAGACATGCGTGTTGCCATCTTGTCAAATCCAGATGAGAGTAAATTATGGTCAGGACTGTCTGGAATATCAACCGGTAAGGTCAACAAAAGTCACAAAACTCCCACTACAACCAAGAATCCCAATCCAGATATATCAAAATTTCACTGCACACAACTCATCAATTGCAATGCGGTTCATTTTGCTACAGGCTGGGATCGGGCTTGCAGTCTGCATTCAAGGGCGCGTCACCTTTAACAAAATTCATATAGTCCTGTTACCGAACGGGCGTGATATTCATGTCCTTGGGCCAGCTCACCTTGTACCCGAATTTGATTATCTTTTCCGATTTTGCACCAATCAGGTTTTCCCATGCCAGAATACCACGTTGTTTATCAACATCAGTTTCAGTTGGCCTGGTGGAACCGCTCATCATTTCAACAACGATATCCTCATGCGTTCCATAGGGCAGTTGATCCTGCACGATAACCTTCATTGGAAAATCATGCAGATTGGTAACATTTGTCACATATTCGCGTTCTTCAACATTCACAGATGAAATAAATCCACTCTCACCCTTTTTATCAGTTACCTGAACCCGCTCAATCTTGACAAAGTCATCACGCCCGAACCCAAGGGAATATTCCTGTCCGGGATTAAGCAATGGCAATCTGGATTTGCCTAAAAACACCTGATCACGAGATAAAGTCACCGTTCCCGGCAACCAGGGAGCACTACCTTCCAACTTGAACTGCGCGGTCAGGTAAGCGGATGGGTCAACCACAGGAACTGCATGGGCGGCAATTTCTGCCGGCAGGGTTTTTGCTCCGATCACCACGTTTTTTTCCACCCCATTATTGGCAACACTTACCGCACCGGATATTTTATATTCCACCAGAAAACCCGAATTTTCTTCAGCAACCTGTTTGAATTCCATCTTGTGTTTTGTCATTACAGCTCTGCCAATAACCACCTCCGCGTCAGCGGCTGGTGCCTGCGCGGCCATTTCCTCTACTTCGATCGCACTTCTTTTCTTGTTTCTGAGTTTGGATAAATACTGTTGATATTCGCTGAGGATATATGGAGACAGTTTCGGTACCTGTGTATTGCCTTTTGGCCTGGCAGTCGAAAGCGTCAACGAAACATTTTCCCATTTTTCCGTTGTCGACTGACGAACACTTGCACGACGGACAATTTTGACAGCACTATCTTTACCCGTATCTCCAAGGGTAAGTTTAGCGTCATAAAGTGGTGCCCATCCTGCCTCATTGATATTATAGGTTATCCGAAATTCCGCCTGGCCCGCACCCCCGGCATTAAGGTTGATGGCGACCTGGGTTCTCATTTGCTGTTTGGGTGCCAGCTGGATTAATTGTCGATTCAATTCATCAATCTTCCGGGTTAGCTCCCGCTGCCTGATCCTGGCTTTTTCAGTAATTTGTGAAAATTCCGCAAAGCGTTCTCCTGTGAGGGCCAGCAACGAGCTCAATTCTTCAGCACTGATAATTATTGATTTTGTCTCGCCGCGAGGTGCCGGCACCACTGCTTGACCGGCCAGCGCCTTCAACATTGAGCGCTGGGTGTTGGCGTTTTTTATTTCCAGGCTGAGCGCTGCAATCTCGTCTTTCAACAATTCAATCCGGTTTTCCAGTTCCTGACGCTCGCCTGAACGGTCATCGCCGGCAATGAATACTTGACGCACATCGACAGAACCAACTTCGAGCTTTGCCCCGGAAGCACCCTCCACTCTGACCGAATTAGCCACCACCTGCCCCGGCAAATCTTCAACTTTGATTACATGCTCGCCGGCCTGAACTTCTCCCGCAACAACCCGGGTGACCCGGGCACCACGCGGATATACGGTCACGTCACTCAATTTGGAAGCAAGCGAAATCTCGTCTGCCAAAACCGGGGAAAAAATCGACGAAGACAAAAGTACTGCGGCGAAAAAAAGTTTCATGGTATGTAATTCCTGATGATAAATAAAAAACTGTTGAAAATAATCCCGAATATGTAATTAGCCTCTTTGTGGAAATTATGACCACCTTTGCCACGCAATATTCTTTTAAATTTAAGCACATCTTGTTCGACAATAGAGGCTTTCATGGCTATATTGAACCGTTTGATAGCGATTAACCTGGTCACCTGGAATGAAGCCATCAGATATCTTTCAAACCGGGATTGTTTGACCAAATCTTCCCCTATCTTGCACTCAACCGAAATGGACTGGTAATATTTACCCGTCCAAATGCCAGTAATGCTCAGCGTGATAATCGTTACTGCGCCATCTGGATGGGAAATGTCAAACCGATTGATCTGGGCGCTCCGGTTAAAATGCCAACATATCAAGTTGGTATTACCTGCTAATTGAGAAACTACTTTCAACAATTCAAGATCCAGCTGATATCCAATCCGGCCTCCTGACAACCTGTTGTCAGGAAGTACTGTTCACCCCCTTTCAAATACTACGGATTCAGTTCATAAACCTACCATGTCATCAGACTCGAAAAAAACGCCCGGATTTGAAGAAGCTCCCCAACAACCCCTGAGTGGTAAACCGCTTTCAGGCAGCATATCTGAATGGGCGAAAGAAATTGCCGAGACAGTTGATCAGCCAACGAAAGCCAGACCCAAACCGAAATACAAAGGTTCAAAACGGGGCGCTGACGGCAAGGCTTCACCAGCAGAACGTGCTGCCGGTGGCCTGATGCCAATTGCCGGGCTGGATGTCAGTGTTGAAGAGGCGGAAAAACTGCTGGCAAATCAGGCAGAGAACCAATCAACCGAATCAAAGGGCAAATCGCGCAAACGCACGAGTAAAGAAGAAGCCTCAATTCCCGCACCATTTGGATATGAAGGCGAAAAACTCTCAGGTGTAACCGCTACCGTCGATGCGCTTTCAAAGTTGATCTCGGAAGGCAATCCGCTGATCAAGAACGGTGAACAGTGGATCCCGCACCGTCCTCCTCGACCTGAAAAGGCCGAAGGTGGCATCGAGATCAGGGTTGTTTCACCTTTTGAACCCAAAGGTGACCAACCCACGGCAATTCGCGATTTGCTGGAAGGACTGCGGGCCACATCAAGTTCAGATGATCGCGCCGGTGAAGTTCCGGCAAATGGCGAGGGTGGGGAACAAAACAACGAGCAGACCCAGGTTCTGCTTGGTGTCACCGGTTCAGGCAAAACCTTCACCATGGCAAAGGTGATTGAAGCTACCCAGCGCCCGGCACTGATCCTGGCACCCAACAAGACGCTTGCGGCTCAATTATACGGTGAGATGAAAAACTTCTTCCCGGATAATGCCGTTGAATATTTCGTTTCCTATTATGATTACTACCAGCCGGAAGCCTATGTGCCGCGTTCGGACACATTCATCGAGAAGGAAAGTTCGGTCAACGAACAGATTGACCGGATGCGCCACTCCGCCACCCGCTCCCTGCTGGAACGGGATGATGTCATTATTGTCGCCTCGGTTTCATGTATTTACGGCATCGGCTCTGTTGAAACCTACACAGCGATGACCTTCCAGATGAAAATTGGTGATACGCTCGACCAGCGCGCGTTGCTGGCTGATCTGGTGGCCCAGCAATACAAGCGAAACGACCAGGCATTTTCCCGCGGTACCTTCCGGGTGCGCGGTGACACTATCGAAATTTTCCCGGCTCACCTGGAAGACAGCGCCTGGCGTATCTCCCTGTTTGGCGATGAGATCGATGCAATTACCGAATTTGATCCCCTTACCGGACAAAAAACCGGGGACCTGCAATCGGTAAAGATTTATGCCAATTCCCACTATGTCACTCCCCGCCCCACACTTAATCAGGCAATGAAATCAATCAAGGAAGAGCTTCGCCTTCGCCTGCATGAATTGAACAATGCGGGGCGTTTGCTGGAAGCCCAGCGCCTCGAACAACGAACACGCTTTGATCTGGAAATGATGGAGGCAACCGGCTCATGTGCCGGCATTGAAAACTACTCACGCTACCTGACCGGAAGAAAACCCGGTGAACCACCGCCTACCCTGTTTGAATATATTCCGGACAATGCCCTGGTATTTGTCGATGAAAGCCATGTTACCATTCCCCAGATCGGTGGCATGTATCGTGGAGACTTTCGCCGTAAAGCCACACTGGCTGAGTATGGGTTCCGCCTGCCAAGCTGCATGGACAATCGTCCTCTGCGCTTCGAGGAATGGGACATGATGCGCCCCAATACCGTTTGTGTCTCGGCCACACCTGGCGGCTGGGAAATGGAACAGTCCGGTGGTGTATTCGCCGAACAGGTTATTCGCCCGACCGGGCTGATAGATCCCCCCGTCGAAGTTCGCCCGGCCAAAACCCAGGTCGACGATGTGATGGGAGAAATCCGGGAAGTCACCGCCAAAGGTTATCGCACACTTGTTACCACACTGACCAAACGTATGGCCGAAGATCTGACCGAATATCTGCATGAAAACGGTATCAAGGTGCGTTACATGCATTCTGATATCGATACGCTGGAACGTATTGAAATCATTCGTGATCTGCGCCTTGGTACGTTTGACGTGCTGGTCGGCATCAATCTGCTGCGCGAAGGCCTTGATATTCCCGAATGCGCACTTGTTGCCATTCTTGATGCCGACAAGGAAGGTTTTTTACGCTCTGAAACCAGCCTGGTGCAAACCATTGGCCGGGCTGCAAGAAACGTCGATGGGCGGGTGATATTATACGGTGACAATATCACCGGTTCGATGCAACGCGCCATGGCTGAGACTGACCGGCGCCGCGATAAACAGGAAAAATGGAATACCGAAAATGGTATCACCCCGCAAAGTATCAAGAAAGATATCGGCGACATCCTGCAAAGCGTCTATGAACAGGACCATGTTACGGCCGACATCTCCGGTTTCGCCGAAGGCGGCGCATTGGTCGGCAATAATCTAGCGACCCACCTGGAAGACCTCGAAAAACAGATGCGCGATGCTGCAACGGACCTCGATTTCGAGACTGCCGCCAGATTGCGAGATGAAATCAAACGGTTGCAGGAAACCGAATTACTGGTAGCCGATGATCCCCTGGCCAGAAATACCGGCATAGAGAACACCAGAGAAAAACGCCGCAGTGCCGCATCCAGGCGCGGCAGGCAGGCACCCGGTGAAACCGCTGGCAGCAAAAGCAAGCTGTTTCGCAAGAACAAGCTGGACGAAATGACCGTCGGGCGGACTGAAAAACCAAAAGCCAAACCCCGCGGACGCAACAAAACCGGTCGTCCGGGTATGTGATAGCTTGTGTCCTGGAACTGAAGTACATGGTATATAGGACACACTTCCGGCAAATCTTTCGCGAGCTACCCGCATTCAGGTTGAAAATCGGCTGCCTGCCCCCCAGATATAACGTAATGTCCAACCCGATATCCTAAAAGGGATTGAACAGGCAGGGGTGCTTTTTTATTACGCAATATTAGTAATAAAACAGGAGAACACCATGAATCTTATCACTAAATTCTTTAAAACCGCCCCTGCACTATCAGCTATTGCCGTGGTCAGTTCGATATCATTTGTCTCACCAGCAATTGCCATTGAGGGCGATTATGCACGATTTGCAGTCTGCAAAAATTTGCAAGCCAGCAATTCGGTCAGATGGCATGGTATTGCTTCGGGCACAGAAGATGATGCCTTTGCGGTTTTTGAACATTCACGCTCTTTTCATACCAGGGCCTGTTTTTCCAACGAACGTGATTGCCGTAAATGGGTAAAGCGCATCTGGTGGGAAATCCCGACAATGGATGAATTACGCACCGCCTATTGTAAACGTGTCTGATTATCAGCCTCGTTCGCCTATTATTATACTATCAGGACAGCAATTCGACCAACTTCTTCTTGCATTTTGAAGCAAAATAGCGCATTGTCCCGCCCGTTCGGGCATTTTGCGAACATGAAGAAGACTGGAATACAAAAAGACTGAATTGGTTTTATACCCTGGCAAAACGGAATTGTTAATCCGCGGCGGGTTCCTCTCATCGACATTCAAAGTATGCCCACCCGCGGGATTTACCGCGGATGAGAGCGGAATTTTTCCGCATATTAAGTAAAATTCGGCGTTAGCCGGAATGAAAGGACTACCCAAATGGCCATGACAGGCACCGTTAAATTCTTCAACATGGATAAAGGCTTTGGCTTTATTACCCCTGATGAAGGCAGCAAAGATATTTTCGTTCATATTTCAGCCGTACAGGATTCCGGCCTGACATCACTGAGTGAAAACCAGAAAGTTTCATTTGAAACTGAAGCTGACAAGCGTGGCAAAGGCGACAAAGCAGTAAATCTTTCAGCAATTGACTGATTCCTTCTGCCAGTAAAATTCTGAGATTAGCCGGACCAGTATGGTTCGGCTTTTTGCTTTTTGGCACCAGACAGTAGAAATTTGTTGCGAATTTCAAAATCCCCTGCCAATTGTCGGCAGGCCAATCCGGAAGCTTCTATTTCAGGAACGGATTTTCTCGACGCTCATCACCAAAATTGCTACCGGGCCCATGTCCACAGATAAAACTGATATCATCACCTAACGGCAGAAGCTTTTGTTTTATGGAACTAATCAGGGTTGCATGATCGCCACCGGGAAGATCAGTCCTGCCAATCGACCGGTAGAATAATACATCACCGACAACAGCAAATTTGGCTGGCATATTGATAAACACTACATGACCTGGGGCATGACCCGGGCAATGCAGTACATCAAAACAATGATCACCAAAATTCAGGCTTTCCCCCTCCTCAAGCCAACGATCCGGCGTCAGGTTCTGTACAGTTCCTGCCAGGCCAAACATTTGAGCCTGGGTTTCGATGCCTTCGCACAGTTCCTTGTCCGCAATATGCGGACCAATGATTTCCAATCCCAGATTATCTTTCAGCTCCATCGCGCCACCGACATGATCGATATGACCATGGGTAATCCAGATAGCTTCAGGCTGTATCCCTGTCTCGGTTATCGCTGTCAGAATTTGATCCACATCGCCGCCAGGATCAATGATGATGCCCTTCATGGTTTCATCATCCCATAGCAATGTACAGTTCTGCTCAAAAGGAGTAACCGGAACAATTGCAGCGGCCATATTACCCATAACAATTCCTTTAAATAGATATCACAACATCAAATTTGGCTGTTATTCCGAAGAAAATAATTCATACCATTTCAATTCTGCTTATCAGTCTATGAACTAATTTCAGCTGTTGGCAATAGAATGTGCATGCACAAGACGTTCATAATCCTCAACAAGATTCCTGGAAATTTCCCCCGGTGTGAATTTGTAGGGCCCAATTTCGGAAACCGGCGTCACTTCTGCAGCTGTACCGGTAATAAAACATTCACTGAATTCGCCCATTTCCTCTGGCATTATCGCGCGCTCCACCAATTCATAACCGCGTGCTTGCGCCAGTTTGATGACACTGCGCCGGGTTATCCCGTCCAGAAAACAATCAGGTGTTGGTGTATGAATAACACCATCCTTGACAAAGAAGATATTCGCACCCGTTGCCTCGGCAATCTGCCCTCTCCAGTCAAGCATCAGCGCATCGGCATAACCCTTTGCTTCGGCTGCATGTTTGGAAATCGTACAAATCATGTAAAGCCCGGCAGCTTTTGAGAAACACGGAGCAGTCCTCGGGTCGGGACGGCGATATTCAGCAATATCAAGACGGATACCCTTCAGGCGTTCTTCCGGCGCAAAATAGCTGGGCCATTGCCATGCTGCAATTGCGACATTGATCCGGTTGTTCTGAGCGGATACGCCCATCATTTCACTGCCGCGCCAGGCAACCGGACGAATATAGGCATCAACCAGGTTCTGTCTGGAAAGCAATTCCCTGCAGACTTCATCAATTTCTTCAACCGTGTATGGAATTTCGAAACCCAGAACCTCAGCAGAATAATGAAACCTCTCAGTATGTTCTGTAAGCCTGAAAATCTCTCCACCATAGGCCCGCTCGCCTTCAAATACTGAACTGGCGTAGTGCAAACCGTGAGTCAGCACATGAAGCTTGGCATCTTCCCAATCAACAAACTCACCATTGTACCAGATGAGGCCATCCATCTGGTCAAAGGAAACACCTGCCATGATCGCTTCTCCTTTAATTGGTTTTCCGCTAAATGCTATACCAAAGCTGGTAAAATTACATTCAACTTGTTAGTTTTAGTGGTCTGATTATTCGATTACAATCCTAATAGGTCAACATTACTGACATAAATGTTTTATGTTGTCAACGCAGTGCATTAAAGCAAAAACTCAAAGTGATATGAAAAAAATGAAACCCGGTTCGCTATCAAATACACCCTCGATCGACAAGCCGATCACTTCAAATGATGTTTCCCAACTGCAAATTATTACCCTGTTCTTTTTTGCCTATCGGGATTTTACTGCTGAAGCTGACCGTAAACTTATGGAAATCGGCTTTGGTCGCGCCCATCACAGGGTATTATTCTTTGTTTGCCGTAAACCGGGCATGACCGTTGCAGAACTGCTGCTTATCCTTGGAATTACCAAACAAAGTCTTGCCCGTGTTCTGCGTCAGATGATTGCGAAAGGTTATATCATTCAAAAACCAGGGGATTCCGACAGACGCCAAAGATTATTATTCCCCACATCAACCGGACGCGATTTTGTGCTGGTATTGTCGCGCATGCAGTCAAAACGAATTTCCCGAGCCCTGGAAAAGTCCGGCCTTGAAAATACCGAACTTTTGTCCCAGTTCCTAAATGCCATGATTGATCCGCATGAACGCGAATTGATGGAAAACCTGGTTCCATTGTTATCGAAGTATTAATACAATAGCGTTCGGCATTTTTGTTATAAAGAAAGCATCCCATGAAGAAACCATCCAAAACTCCACCTGATGACGCGGTTCACATTTTAGTAGTAGATGATGACAGGCGTATCAGGGATTTGTTGTCACGCTATCTTAGTGAAAATGGGTTTCGAGTTTCAGTTGCAGCTAATGCCGAAGAGGCACGCAACAAAATGGAGGGGCTTGAATTTGATCTGGCGATTGTTGATGTCATGATGCCCGGTGAATCTGGCATAGAATTAACCGCAGCAATAAGAAAAATTAGTGATGTACCGGTCCTCATGCTAACTGCCTTGGCGGACACCGATCAGCGGGTCGAAGGTCTTGAAGCAGGTGCGGATGATTATCTTCCAAAACCATTTGAACCACGTGAATTGCTGCTCAGAATAAACAATATAGTTCGACGCACTGCCAAACCAGATCAACCCGTCATCGAACAAGTGAAATTTGGCCCATATCAGTTTTTTGTCAGAAAACGCCAGTTGAAAATGTCAGGTGAAACCATCCGTCTGACCGACAGGGAACAGGAAATCATGGTAGCCTTTGCCTCCAAACCGGGAGATACGGTAGCACGTCATGAGTTACTTGGGAATGACATGGATGCCGGTGAAAGAAAAATCGACGTTCAGATTAACCGTCTGCGAAGAAAACTCGAAGCAGACCCATCTGATCCAAAATGGTTTCAAACTGTCCGCGGAATAGGTTATAAACTCTGCATCGACTGATCAGGAACATATGTAGTGGCTTCAGAACAATCAGCCGTTGGAACCGGTGAGACACGTTCCAACCCGAAAAGTAACATCAGGCGAACTCCATTACGTTTGCTCTCTCACTGGATATCGAAAAAAATGCCGAAAGGGCTTTATGCCCGTTCGCTGATTGCAATCATCGCCCCAATGGTGTTGCTGCAATCGGTTATTGCATTTGTTTTTATGGAGCGTCATTGGCAAACCGTAACCCAACGCCTTTCTCAGGCCGTTACGGCGGATATTTCAGCAATTATTGATGTTATCGAGACTTACCCGCAAGACGCAAAATTCGAGGTCATCAACCGTATTGCTCGCGAAAACCTCGAACTGAATGCAACCGTACTGCCTCCCGATGCGTTTCCACCCGCCACTCCAAAACCGTTTTTTTCCATTCTTGATGATGCATTGCGCGAGAATATTACACGGCAGATTGCGCGACCGTTCTGGATCGATACCGTCGGCGATTCCAATCTTCTGGAAATACGCATTCGTCTGGAAAACCCGGACAAGGTATTGCGGGTATTTGCCAGACGAAATCAGGCATATGCATCAAATTCGCATATTTTTCTGGTATGGATGGTCGGCACTTCATTCGTACTTATCCTGATTTCAATCCTGTTTCTTCGAAACCAGATCATACCTATCCAGCAACTGGCTGAAGCGGCAGAGCAATTTGGTAAAGGGCGCCAGATGTCCGGCAAATTCCGTCTGCGTGGTGCGACAGAGGTGCGCAAGGCCAGTCTCGCATTCCTGCAGATGCGCGAACGCATAGAGCGGCAGATGGAACAGCGCACAACTATGCTGACAGGTGTCAGTCACGACCTTCGAACCATATTGACCCGTTTCAAATTGCAGTTGGCACTGGGTGAAGAAAACGAAGAAACCCGCGAACTGCAAAACGATGTCGAAGAAATGCAAAAAATGCTGCAGGGCTACATCGATTTTGCCAAGGGTGAAAGCGGCGAGGAGGTTTCCCGGGTCAATGTCTACGACGCGATATTCCGGCACGAAAACGAGGCAGCCTTGCGCGGAAAGCAGTTCGAACTGAATTGCGATCCGGATTTCACCATTCGTGCACGTGCCGGGGCTTTTTCCCGGTTGATGGCCAATATCATCACCAATGCAATTCGATATTCAAGTGTCATTTCCATAAGCGTCAAACCCGGCAACCGTCGCCTGACCATTATTGTTGATGATAACGGGCCGGGAATAGCCAAGGAACATTATGAAGATGTTTTTAAACCGTTTGTGCGGCTGGATGAGGCTAGAAACCTGGACGAGAGCGGCACCGGTCTGGGATTGTCGATAGCCCGCGATATCGCGCACAATCATGGTGGCGACATAAATCTGCATGCCAGTCCACTCGGTGGATTAAGGGTAATTGTTTCCCTCCCTCTTTAGGTCACGGACCCATCCTATCAGTGCAGACGGCCACCATTGGGAACGCTGTTATCTGTTGTAATCAGCACAACCGCTCCGTCATTGTCACTAATGCCCAGGGTCAGTACCTCAGACCTCACCGGGCCAATTTGTCTCGGTGGAAAATTTACAACCGCCAGCACCTGCTTGCCGACCAGCGAACCCGGTAGATAATGTTCTGTAATCTGGGCTGAAGTTTTTTTGACGCCGATTACCTCTCCAAAATCAATTTTCAACTTGTAGGCAGGTTTGCGCGCCTCGGCAAATTCTTCCGCCTCGACAATGGTGCCAACGCGAATATCCACCTTTAGGAAGTCATCCACCGATATCTTGTCATCAAAGCTGTCCGCCATTTCAACACCTGCGAGATTCAGAGAATTCATAATTGCTTAAGCAAAGTAATCAGTGTGATTGAGAGAGTTCACGTCCACGTTTGACTGCCGCCTCCACCGCTCTCTTCAACAGATCACTAAAACCCTCTTTGCCCATCAACACGGACAAGGCTGCCTGAGTGGTTCCTCCCTGAGAAGTAACGTTTTCACGCAGTCGGGTAGGAGACTGATCGGATTGCATCATCAATTCCCCCGCTCCTGCAACAGTTTCCAGCGCCAGTTTACGCCCTAGTTCTTGCGGTAGTCCCGATTCAATCGCAGCATCTGACAGGGCTTCAACCAGATGGAAAACATAGGCAGGACCGGACCCGGACACTGCGGTTACCGCATCCATCAAAGTTTCATCATCCACCCACTCAATACTACCGGTGGAGCCGAGCAGCAGTGTTGCCTGATCAATTTGAGATTTGCTAACTTCGGGATAGGCGCAGGCAACGGTAATACCACGCTGTACTAAAGCCGGCGTGTTTGGCATCGCCCGTATCAATGACCGCGATTCAAGATTATCTTCCATAAAAGACAGGGTTTTACCCGCTGCCACCGAAATTACAACCGTATTATTACCAACCAGATGTTTCACCGAGCGAAGAACATCCGCCATAATCTGGGGCTTGACTGCCACCAGCAGCACATCAGGTGCCTCCAGATTTTTCGCTGCCTGCACATGATGAATTTTTTGATCGGTAAAAAATCTTGCCATTTCCGGTGAAAGGCCCGGATCAACGACGACAATTTGCGAGGCTGACACCCCGTTTTCTAACCACCCGCCCGTTAAGGCACCACCCATATTGCCACCACCAACAAGAATAATCGATAGATTGCCAAGACTCATTTCACCTACACCTGATTATGCATTCCCGGCAGTTTCAAACAGGGCGCTGTCCAAGGCATCCTTGGCACTATAACCGGCCCAGACTACCAACTGAAATGCTTGATAATATCGTTCACTTGCTTCCAGCCCACTCGATAACTGGCATTCCAGTTGCTGACCGGTTGGCTCTGCCCCGCCATTCAGCAACAATGTCTGACGATACATTACCCAGCCATCATTTAATGAAAAATCAAAATGACCGATTAACAACTGCCCATTGATCATGGACAATAATCTGGTTGCCTCATTGCCACGTTCATTCGGAATTTTCAAATCAAATGAACAGGCCAGATGCAATGCTTCAAATTCCTCCATCCAGGAATATGAAATAAGATATTCTGCCCAATTACCGGTGACACTGATGGAAATTTCGTCGTCCCCGTCACGACTAAAAGCCCAATCGTTGCCAGAGGCAACCTGTTCGACTTTGTCGACAGGATTTACTTCTCGTCCAAATACAACCTCATGCAGGTCCATGATATTCCCCATATTCAAGTTTCCGGATCAACCATCTACAAATTCCCGGTTGAAGTGTTACTTTTTTAGAACCATATACTCAGGTCCGCCGCGTCTCCAACGAATCAACGTGTGAATTCAGTCTATAACGGCGCATCAGCAAGAAAAGCCCAATTCGCCATTTCAGCGCACGAATCTGTGGATGCAAGTTGAATCAAATGATTCACCGGCCTGCCTAAATGATTCTGCCAAAAGCAGAATTCCACCTGTCTGACCTGTGAATAATTTCAACAAAAATAATTATGGAAAACTTGGTTTCAGTCAATCTGTACTGACCACTGTGACCCTATATCGGTTTATTTGTCTGCTTTGGCATTCTTTGCGACAAGCTCTTTCAACACTTCCAACTCTTCGCGTAGCGTCTCATTTTCTGCCCTCGCACGAGAAGCCATTTCACGCACAACATCAAACTCTTCCCTTTTTACAACATCCATATTGGCTAAAAATCCTTCAGCCTGGGCTCGAAATGCTGCCTCTGCCTCTCGCCTGATACCCTGGGCCAAACCGGCACCATCAGTCATCAATTTGGCAATTTCGTCGAATATTCTGTTTGGTCCCTGATTCACTTTTCTGATCCTGCTTAACTTTTCAACCCTGTCAGGGTATGAATTGGACATGTGGCACCCAAACGGTTAACAGATGCCGCCGGTATCAGTTATTATCTAAGCGTTAGCACTCTATGATTCAACGAATTTTTCCAAACACCATTTTCCTTGTACACTATCGCCATTTACCAGCCAGGATCAGATAATGAACCAGCACCCAGTTCTAGCCGCCTTGCCATTTCCGAATATCGATCCTGTATTGCTCGAACTTGGGCCATTACAAATCCATTGGTACGGAATTGGCTATGTTGTGGGTATCCTGTTTGGCTGGTGGTATTCGCGCAGACTGGTATCAAACAAAACGCTCTGGAACAACAAACCTGCACCGATAAAACCCCGGGACCTGGATGATTTTCTAACCTGGGCGGTCATTGGAATAATTTTGGGGGGAAGGCTGGGATACGTTTTCTTTTATGATTTCGCCGTGTTCATGCAGAACCCCACCAGTATCTTTGCCGTATGGAATGGTGGAATGAGCTTCCATGGCGGCCTGATTGGTACGCTACTGGCCATGATCGGCTTTGCCCGCAGTCGCGGTATTTCTCCCTTCAGCCTGTTTGATGTCATTACAGCCTCTGTTCCCATCGGTATCCTGGTGGTGCGAATAACCAATTTCATCAACGGTGAACTGTATGGAAAGCCAAGCGACTTGCCCTGGGCAATTGTCTTCCCGGGAGCAGGCCCCGAACCACGTCATCCAAGCCAGCTATATGAAGCGGCCCTGGAAGGCCTTGTCATGTTCTTCATTCTTCGCCTTGTCACCCACCAATGGCTGAAACTCCGGCAACCGGGATTTACCGCAGGAATATTTGTCTTGTGGTATGCGCTTTCACGTATCCTTGTCGAGTTTGTGCGTCTGCCCGATGCCCAGCTTGGATATCTTGCAGGTGAATGGCTAACCATGGGAATGATTTTATCATTGCCACTGGCACTTGCCGGCATATGGGCAATTTATACTTCCGCAAACCGGCGATAACCAGACATGGTAAAGGATTTCAGGCAAAAAATTCTCCAGTCAATATCCGTGAGCGGACCAATTTCGATTGCCCAATATATGCACCTTTGCAATTCCCACCCTGAACATGGTTATTACGCTACCGGCAATCCGGTAGGCAAAAAAGGTGATTTCATTACAGCTCCGGAAGTCAGCCAAATGTTTGGGGAACTGATTGCGCTTTGGTGCATCAGCGCATGGAAAGCGCTTGGCTGCCCAAACCCCGTTCAAATTGTTGAGCTGGGACCAGGGCGTGGAACCCTGATGAATGACATCATTCGAGTCGCCAAAACAGATGCGGATTTCACCGAAGCGGCCAGGTTCAATCTAATTGAAACCAGCCCCAGCCTGAAAAAAGAGCAACAGGAGACACTCGCTGATTGTAAAGCACCTGTTGCTTGGCTTGAAACAATCGAAAATCTCCAGCCCATACCGGCAGTCTTCGTTGCCAATGAGTTTCTTGATGCAATACCCTTCCGCCAATTTATCAAATACCGGCAGCGATGGCTGGAACTTTGCGTAGGCATCAGTAAAGAAGACCAATCTAACAAGCACCAACTTGAATTTGTTATCGGACCATCCGGGCTTGATGAGGTTTTGTTACCTCCTGGTCACAAAGGTGAACCCGAGGGTGCAATATTTGAATATGCCCTGGCTCGTGAGGCAATCAGTATCTTGATTGCCCAACACATTAAAAACCATGGCGGAACCGCTCTTGTTATCGATTATGGCCATGAAAAATCCGGTTTCGGCGACACATTTCAGGCGGTCCAGTCACACCAGTCTGTTGCTCCTTTGACCAGTCCCGGTGAATGCGATTTGACCAGCCATGTGGATTTTCAGGCAATCAGCAAAGCCGTTGGTCAAATTGGCATTGAGGCCGGCAGGGTTCTGACCCAGGGAGAGTTTTTGCTTAATCTGGGATTACTGGAACGTGCTGGCAGACTTGGACACGGCAAACCAGTTGCCGTTCAACAACAAATACAACAGGATGTTGAACGGTTGGCATCGGATGATCAAATGGGAAAATTGTTCAAGGTTATCTGCCTGACAAAGCCCGGATTCTCGATGCCGTTGTTTGAAAAATCAGATGTTGAATAATTCGTTATATGCTAAAGAGGGAACACCAAGCCCTGAATCTTGTATCAGACAAAGTGTGATGACATTTCCAGAATATGAACTGCAACCGATATTGTGCCCCAACCTGAGCGCTGGAAATTCGCACATCAAGCACGGTTTCTTCACTCGTCAGGGCGGGGTATCAACCGGCCTGTTCAAAAGTATGAATATCGGCCCCAGTTCCAGTGATAATCCCAATAATGTGGCAAAAAACCGGAGGGCTGTTGTGCAATATCTGGGCTTGGATGACAACGATCTGCTCACCACCTGGCAGCACCATTCGCCCGATGTCGTTGTTGCAACACATCATTGGGGAGCAAACCGCCCCACGGCTGACAGTATTGTTACCAGTCAATCCAATTTGCCAATTGCAGTCGTTACCGCCGATTGTGGACCGGTATTGTTTTGTGATGCGGCAAATGAGGTAATTGGTGCAGCCCATGCCGGTTGGAGAGGCGCAACATCAGGTATTCTGCAAGAAACTGTGGAAACGATGATTAACCAGGGAGCAAAACTTGAAAATATTCGCGCCACCTTGGGACCGACGATCAGTGGTAAGAACTATGAAGTCGGACCAGAATTTGTTGAAAACCTGTTGGGTCTCGACACCGCCAATACAAATTTTCTTTCACCTTCTGGCAGATCCGGCCATGCTCACTTCGACCTTCCCGCATATATTATCAAGCGTTTGACAAATTTGGGAGTTAATGCCCAATCAACAGGCCAATGTACTTATGAAGATGAAGACCATTTTTTTTCTTATCGCAGAATGACCCACCGCAGAGAAGCTGATTATGGTCGTCAGATTTCCGCTATTGCGATAATAGAAAAATAATGGTCAACATACTTTTTTCTCCGCGCCGATATCAAATTGCAAAACCAGGCAGGTAATTTCATGGCACTTCATTTTGAACGAAACGAATATGACAATCGAATGCAGTTGCTGAAAGCCTCTATCAACAGGAAAAATCTCGATGCAATGCTGCTGTTTTCACCCGAAAGCATGTACTGGTTAACCGGGTATGATACTTTTGGCTTCTGTTTTTTTCAGTGTCTGGTTGTTACCAAAAATGGTGGATTGACACTGTTGACCCGGACTCCGGACCTGCGTCAGGCCCAGCACACTTCAATTATCGAGAATATTGTTATCTGGAAAGACAGTGGTGATGCAGATCCCTCCAGCGATTTGCATGCTTTGCTTGGAGATATTGGTCTGAACGGCTTATCCATCGGCGTTGAATATGACACCCAGGGCCTGACCGGCAAAGCGGCACGCGCCATAGATCAAACTCTGAAAGATTTCGCTGAACTAAAAGATGCTTCGACCATCATACCGTCGCTGAGAACAATAAAATCTGAGGCAGAACTGGAATATGTCAGAATCGCCGGAGAACTTGCCGATGATGCACTCGATGCCGCAATCAACACCACCAGAGCCGGTGCCTATGAAGGTGATATTCTGGCTGCAATGCACACTGCGATATTTTCCAAAGGAGGAGATTATCCGGGCAACGAGTTCATCATCGGTTCAGCTGAAGATGCACTATTGTGCCGATACAAATCCGGACGCAGATATCTGTCTTCCAATGATCAGTTAACGCTGGAATGGGCCGGCAGCAGAGCACGCTACCACGCAGCGATGATGCGTACACTGGTAATTGGACAGCCGACAAAACGACATGATGAACTCTACCCGGCTGCTCGTGCCGCATTGTTGGCGGTACGTGATGCGATGATAGTCGGTAATCCGATCAGCGATATGTTTGATGCCCACGCAAAAGTGTTGGATGATGCAGGACTGGCCGACCACCGTCTCAATGCCTGCGGTTATTCACTGGGTGCCGTATTTACCCCCTGCTGGATGGATTCGCCGATGATCTACGCCGGGAACGACACTATCATTTCTGCTAACATGGTCTTCTTCACCCACATGATCATTGCCGACAGCGACACACAAACGGCAATGACTCTGGGCCAAAGTTACATCACAAAATCAACAGGTCCGGAAAATTTGTCACGCCACGAAATTGACCTGATCAAATGTTAAATATAAGAGATACGCCAATAAAGCGGCAACTTTGCCAATTGTGCGGCGGCCTGATGTTCAACTCAGAACTCTGAATGGGGTTATCCATCAAATGAATTGCAGCAAACTGATTTCCCCTGTGTTGAGTATTACAGTGGCGAGAATATTTCGCATTGCACCCTTTCTGGTCACGTTAATTGTAATTTCTTCGTGCACATCCAGTAATCTGAACGAAGGATTGCGCCCGTCCCCCAGAGTCAGCAATGAGAACACCCGAGTTAAATCAACACCACAACGCAATGCAAACAATAAAGTGGCCCTCGTGCCCAACAATGATTCACTGTCACAAAATCAAACTCCAACACCGGGGGTTGTTTTTCTGCCAGTCGTCGGACCGCCACAGTTTGCTGTAAGCAGCCTGTCATCATCGGTGAGAAATTCTGCGCGAAGCAACGCAATAACGATCGTACCCAACGGTCAGGCCGGAGCTTCTTATCAGGTCAAAGGATATTTTTCCGCACTTGACGATGGATCTGGAACCATATTGGTTTTCATCTGGGATATTCTGGACAATTCAGGCAAGACTCTCCACCGCATCTCTGGCGAAGAGCGCACAACAACACGCAAAACTGATCCATGGATGGCAATTAGTAACGGTATGATCGACCAGGTTGTTGTGCGCACAATGCAAAACTTGCGCCAATGGCTGAACGCGCGCACCTGAGCTTGCAGCTTTGTCCAAGATTGTTGGAAATCCCGATTTGCACAAATACAAGATGTCTTTCGCAGCCTGGCCTTTTCATGATTACATTGAACTGCTCGACCTATTTAGAACCATCAGGACGCTCCGCTCAGGCTTATAAAAAGATTGCCCAAAACTCGTCTTCGTCAAAACCATCAGGACGTTCCGTTGAGGTTGTTGAGCAATAAACCGTGCATATTATCGTTTCTTTGGCATTTTCAGCAAAAATTTATTGTAATTTTCCGCTTCCCGCGCTTATAAGTTTCGCGAAATTACCGTTGCAAGGGAGCTTTGCAACAACAGACGGGAATTGTTAGAGCACCTTTCATGAAATATGAATCGTTTGACCGAACCGAAAATGTTCACCTGCAAGACGAATTGCGCGCAAAATGGGTTTTTGGGGTGCCGGGGTACCACAAGCGAAATTCAACGCTGCAGATGGACAATTACGATCGACCCGTTTACCACATGTTTTCAACAGTTTCCATAGTGAACAGGGTGCCTGATATCAGCCCATCCGCATTGTTGCGAAGCTTGCCCGATGCAGCAAGCATCGCGCTAGGCTCCGCGCCTGGCCGGGTGGACCGATATGGGGCATCAAACGGTTCATATTTCATGAAAGGTGCTCTAGGATGAAACTCTTTTCAGGAAATTCCAACCGGCAACTGGCTGGCAGGATATGTGAATATCTTAATATCCCCTTGGGGTTGGCAAATGTCCGGCGATTTGCGGATCAGGAAATTTTTCTCGAGATTCTGGAGAATGTGCGCGGCGAAGATGTTTTCGTTTTGCAATCGACTTCATTTCCCGCCAATGATCATATGATGGAACTGCTGATCATGATTGATGCGCTCAGACGTTCATCAGCGCGGCGTATAACTGCAGTCCTTCCATATTTTGGATATGCACGCCAGGACAGAAAAGTTGGTCCGCGCACACCAATTTCGGCAAAACTGGTGGCAAACCTGATTACCAATGCTGGTGCCGATCGCATACTCACACTCGATCTGCACGCCGCCCAAATTCAGGGATTTTTTGACATACCAACAGACAACCTGTTTGCGGTACCGGTATTGGCGCGCGATGTCACAAAGTATCATGATACGACAAAAACAACCGTCGTCTCTCCTGATGTTGGGGGAGTTGTGCGTGCACGGGCTCTTGCCAAGCGAATAGATGCGCCTCTGGCTATTGTTGACAAACGCCGTGATCAACCCGGTGAATCCGAAGTGATGAATATTATTGGTGCTGTAGAAGGCAAAGAGTGCATCCTCGTTGATGACATTATCGATTCCGGCGGTACATTGTGTAATGCAGCTGATGCATTGCTTGAAATGGGTGCAAGTTCTGTCGCAGCTTATATCACCCATGGCGTATTATCGAATAAAGCTCCCAGTCTGGTAGCCAATTCCAGATTAACCGAATTGGTCATCACCGATTCCATTCAACCGACCAGAGAAATAGAGGAAATTGATAATATCCGGGTACTTTCAGTAGCTGAACTGGTCGGAGAAGCAATCCGGCGAACTGCCAATGAAAAATCGGTATCGAGTCTGTTTGACTGATCAGTTCTGGACAGGATCCAGGGTGAATAATGCTAAACTACCCTCTTGCGCAATTTGCACTTCTCCCCTATAACGCGCTCGCCCGTACAGACACCCTTGGAGGCAATACGGGTTTGTGGAATTCATGAAAATCAATTCGTTGAAAAATTGAAACCGCAATTTCGTGAAAGCAATAGCGAAAAATTTCTTTATTGCATCTCGAAGACCTTCATATTTTACGCGAAAGGAATGCTGTTATGGGCACAGATAATACGCTCAATGCACAGTTGCGTGATCGGGTTGGCAAGGGGGCCTCTCGGGAATTACGCCGCAACAAAATGGTACCTGCCGTCATCTATGGCGACAACAAGGATCCCCTTCCAATTGCTCTTGATGCAAAAGAAATGACCACACGTCTGCATGCTGGTGGTTTCGCAATCACTCTTTTCGATGTTAAAGTTGATGGTGATTCTCATCGGGTTCTGGCGAAAGACTATCAACTTGATCCGGTTAAGGACACCATCCAGCACATCGATTTTTTCCGTATCACCAAGGGTGCTACGCTGGTCGTTGAAATCCCGGTACATTTTGTCAACGAAGACGAAAGCCCGGGCATCACACGGGGCGGTGTTCTGAACATCGTGCGTCACACGATTGAAGTTGAATGTCACGCCAGTGCCATTCCGGAAGCCATTATTGGTGATATGACCGGGTTGGATATTGGTGATTCTTTAAATATCTCGGGTATTACTCTACCGGAAGGTGTCAAACCAACCATTGAAGATCGCGACTTTACCGTCGCAACCATCGCAGCTCCTGCTGTATTGGGCGAAGAGCCGACAGATGAAGACACTCCGGAAGTTGAAATCATCGGCGAAGAAACCGAAGAAGACGAAGACGAAGCCAGCGAAGAATAAGTTATTCTTCGCTTCGGTGTCGACATTGGCCAGATAAGTATGGAGGCTGCAAGTGCTGATTATCGCAGGGCTTGGCAATCCGGGCGCTAAATATGCCAACAATCGACACAATATCGGTTTTATGGCGGTGGACGAAATTGCCCACTGCCATTCATTTTCACCCTGGAAGAGCAAATTCCATTCAATGATTGCGGAAGGCAAGCTTGCGGGTGAAAAAATTCTTTTGGTAAAACCACAAACCATGATGAATTTGTCTGGTGATGCCGTTGGCAAGGCCATGCGTTTTTATAAACTCGATGCATCCGACATTCTTGTATTGTATGACGAACTTGATCTTGCGGCGGGCAAAGCCCGTTTCAAGACAGGAGGCGGTGCAGGTGGCCACAATGGCATCAAATCCATTATCGCTCATTGTGGTGAAGGTTTTGATCGTCTGCGATTGGGCATTGGTCATCCCGGCGAGAAAGCCAGAGTAAACAATCATGTGCTGGGTGATTTTGCCAAATCAGACCAAACCTGGCTGGAACCATTGCTACAGGCAATTGGCCTGAATGCTAAAATGCTGGCCACCGGACAAAATTCCAGTTTCATGAACAAACTTTCACTGGCAGTTCAGGATACCCGGGAAACCAAACCAAGAAAACAAAGTCATATCCATCAGGCCAGAACTGGTCGAACAGAAGAAAAAACACCAAAATCGGGACCGATGGCGGATCTGTTGAAAAAACTGTTCGGATTGGACGACAAATAAAATTGAAAGTAATTTCCCATGGGATTTAAATGTGGAATTGTCGGGTTGCCCAATGTTGGTAAATCCACCTTGTTTAATGCCTTGACAAAAACAGCCTCGGCCCAGGCCGCCAATTATCCATTCTGCACCATCGATCCCAATACCGGGGATGTTGCGGTTCCCGATGAACGGCTGGAAAAAATTGCCGCCATTGCCGGATCAAAACAAATTCTGCCAACAAGAATATCTTTTGTCGATATTGCGGGTCTGGTGCGAGGCGCTTCGAAAGGTGAAGGCCTTGGCAACCAGTTTCTGGCAAATATTCGTGAAGTCGATGCCATTGTTCATGTATTGAGATGCTTTGAGGATGACGACATCACCCATGTAGAGGGAAAAATTGATCCGGTCTCTGATGCCCAGACCATTGAGACAGAGCTTATGCTTGCCGATTTGGAAAGTCTTGAACGCCGAACCGATCAGACACGCAAAAAGGCAACGTCAAAAGACAAGGATGCCCAAATCGTTCTTCCCGTCATGGAAGCGGCTCTTGATCTGCTGCAAAACGGTGAACCGGTCCGCGCCTTGTTGAAAGATATCGCCGCCGAAGATCTGGCGATTCTACAAGGATTAAACCTCCTCACATCAAAACCGGTATTGTATGTATGCAATGTGGCTGAATCAGACGCCGCGGATGGTAATGATTTCTCCAAAGCCGTCGATATAATGGCCGCAAGCGAGGGTGCTGGAACTGTAGTGATTTCTGCTGCCATAGAAGAAGAAATTGCCCAGCTTCCTGAAGACGAGCAACCAGATTATCTGGAGATGAACGGGCTGGATGAATCCGGTCTCGACCGGCTGATCCGTGCCGGATATCAACTGCTGAAGCTCATCACCTTTTTCACCGCCGGTCCCAAGGAAACACGAGCCTGGACCGTTTCCGTTGGCACCAGGGCCCCTCAGGCCGCCGGCGTAATCCATACCGATTTTGAACGCGGGTTCATTCGTGCCCAAACCATTGCTTATAACGATTATATCTCCCTGGGCGGCGAAAATGCGGCAAAAGAAGCTGGCAAAGCACGTGATGAGGGTAAGGAATACGTGGTAAAGGATGGCGATGTGATGTTGTTCAAATTCAACACCTGATCAAGGCCCGAAGAATCTTTGCTTTCCCTGATCATCTCCAGGGATGACTATCAACAAGTTCTATGTTGTATAGCAGAATACCTTCAAAATGATCATGCAATCAGGAGCCAAAAGCGACCGGCGCCGGTGAACCGCTCTCGCGGAGGCCGGGCGTAAGCCCGAATAGCCGTGAGCAAAAAAAATCAGACTGAATAAAAATAAAGGTGTTCTGCCATATTGTCGGTAATCATCAATTCTCATGAGGCTTGTCCATGAACCTGCAATCAAAATACGCACTGAACAAAATCATCAATGCCCGTGGCGCATTCACGCCCCTGGGGGTTTCGCGCTCATCTGCCTATGTCGCTGAAATCACCGGTGAGGCATTGAAACATTACTTTGATATCGACGAATTGCAGACAAGGGCCGGACAAATTATTGCCAGCCATTGCGGCGCTGAATTTGCCACAATCACCAATTGCGCGTCTGCCGCTATTACACTTTCCATCGCCGCCACAATGACCGGCATGGATCATCAGAAAATTGCTAGCCTTCCCGATACCAGTGGCATGAACAGCAAGGTAGTTATTGCTGCCAGCCACAACGTCAATTACGGGCATCTAATTGAACAGGACATCCGCCTTGCCGGTTGCACGCCGATATTTGTTGGCGACCACACAGGCTGCACGATCGACCAGATAAATTCTGCGCTGGCCCAACCCGGTATCACCGCTATTTTATATGTTGAATCCCGCATGACATCCGGTGAAGTGCCGGTTCTGGAAAATGTTGTAACCGCCGCTCATGCAAAGAAAATTCCGATAATCATCGATGGTGCAGCCCAGGATATGCGGATGGGTGAGCTGGTCTCAAGCGGCGCGGACCTGCTGGTGTTCAGCGCGCAAAAATATCTGGCGGCACCCACCGCCGGAATTGTCGTCGGTCACAAGTCTATGGTTGAAGCGGTCCATGCCCAGATCTACGGCATTGGACGCCCGATGAAAGCCGCAAAGGAAACCATTTTGGGAACCATCGCAGCCATTGAAGAGCGCGGTCAAATGGACATGGATGACTGGTCGAAAATCAAACAACACGAAGCAATCCGGTTTGCTGAAGAACTTGAAAAACTGGAGAACATCAACACCACCCTCGTCAAAGACCCGTCGAAAGGAGAATTCTGGCGCATCGATATGAAAATTGAAGAAAATGCTGCCGGAATTGGAGCAGCGGAAATAGCTGACAGATTGCAACGCGACAGCCCGGTCATCTTTTGTCTTGATACCAGAAAAGATGAGGGCATTCTCAATTTTGAAGTTCTAAATCTGGATATTGAAGATCGCCAGATCATCATCAAGCGAATCGAGCAGATTATGGATCAGGTCAAAAACTCCTGCCAATAACAGCAATAATTAGTCAGCCGGAATCAACAAGCTCAAAATTGCCTGCTCCAATGTTGCCAGATTGTCACACCCCCTGATCAATTTTGTTATCAGCATTATTCGACCTTGAACAAATTGGCTCCAGCTTGTATCCATTTACCAGCTTCAACCGGTCAATTGATTCTCAATTGGACTATAGCAAAGGGAGGTGCTGATGAAAAAATTCTATACAAACAACATGCGCCTCGCAGGATCTGGCAATTGTGTGACTATTCTCACCACTGTGGCAATTTCGCCGCGCCAAATAACTGCCGCCTCAGGTTTTTGCCGGATAGTACTCTGATAAATATGTAGTTGAGTATCTTTTCCGGCCCTTTCAATCAGCCGGACAAGAACAATGCTATCGATCTCCACACTGCCAATTCAGAAATTTTCAATACCCCTGGCCACCTCATTTGTGCAGGACACCGCAATATCAATTTTGCTGCCAACTGTTAATCTGCAAAATCTGATGTCTGCAACAGCCACACCAGATTTCCGCTGGTTTGTTACCCGTCTCGTCTGGCATCTGAGAAACAAACAATATCCAGCAAAGGAAGTTTGAAATGTTTTCTTTCTTTGAAAACCTCATCAATCCATTTCCCGCTGATGCCCCGACAAGGCCACCCAGCCGGTTTTTCGCTTTCTGCTGGCATTATTCAAAAGAGGTCTGGCCCTGGGTAATTGTCATGTCCGTGCTAGCCGCATTGCTGGCAATCGGCGAAGTGATGATGTTCGCTTTCATGGGTTCAATTGTCGGGTGGCTCACCAATTCCAATCCAGGTGAATTCCTTCCTCTTGAGGGAATGAAACTGATCTGGATGGGATTGTTGCTGGTTGTTGTGCTGCCTCTGCTGGTATTCTTGCAATCATTGGTAATTCACCAAACCCTGATCGGCAATTATCCCTCAATCACGCGCTGGAAAATGCATCGCTACCTGCTTGGGCAAAGCATGAATTTCTTTGCCAATGAGTTTGCTGGCCGCATCGCCACCAAAGTGATGCAGACATCATTTTCTGTGCGTGAAGTTGTGATGAAAACAATGGATATTTTTGTCTATGTGCTGGTCTACTTCACCGCCATGGTGGTACTGGTGGCGCAGGCTGATTTGCGGCTTGTAATTCCGTTATTATTCTGGATTTGCGCTTATTTCGCGCTATTGCGCTATTTCGTGCCCAGACTTGCTATAATTTCCAAACAGCAGGCCAATTCGCGCTCCATCATGACAGGTCGAATTGTTGACAGTTATACCAATATCACCACGATGAAATTGTTCTCCCACACCAACCGGGAAGCCGGTTATGCCCGTCAGGGCATGGATGATTTTCGCCAGAAGGTGAATATCCAGATGCGCCTGCTCACATCGATGAGCACTCTGGTATATCTGAACAATTCAATTGTCACCTTCTCAGTTACCGCTACAGCCATCTGGCTTTGGCACATATCAGCCATTTCCATCGGTGCCATCGCCATTGGTATAAGCCTGGCATTGCGCCTCAATGGCATGTCCCAATGGATCATGTGGGAGGCATCTACCCTGTTTGAACATATCGGCGTTGTCCAGGACGGCATGACCATGATGGCCAGACGTCTGGAAGTAGTTGATCGGGATAATGCCGGTGATATTCAGGTTCCAAAAGGCGCCATTAATTTCAAGGGCGTGCGTTTCCACTATGGCAAGGACAGTGGTGTTATTGAAAATCTGAACCTGGCAATTGCACCGGGGGAGAAAATTGGCCTTGTCGGACATTCAGGTGCCGGGAAAACCACTTTAATCAATGTGTTACTGCGGTTTTATGATCTGGAGGCCGGCAAGATTTTGATTGATGGCACCAATATTGCCGATGTCAGACAGGATTCCCTTCGCGCGCAAATTGGCGTGGTCACCCAGGACACCTCCCTGCTCCACCGTTCCATTCGAGACAATATTGCCTATTCGAGACCGCAAGCCAGCGATGAAGAAGTGATTACCGCAGCAAGACGAGCCAATGCCTGGGAATTCATCGAGGAACTTGAGGATCAGGAAGGCCGCAAGGGACTGGAGGCCCAGGTGGGTGAACGCGGGGTCAAGCTTTCCGGTGGACAACGCCAGCGCATCGCCATTGCCCGCATCTTCCTGAAAGACGCGCCTATTTTAGTCTTGGATGAAGCCACATCAGCGCTCGATTCGGAGGTCGAAGCTGCCATCCAGGAAAACCTGCTGGCGTTAATGGAAGGAAAAACCGTGATCGCCATTGCCCATCGATTATCGACAATCTCACAACTTGACCGGCTGATTGTCATGGAAAATGGCGCAATTGTCGAATCAGGCTCCCACGACGATCTGATTACCCAAGGCGGCATCTATGCTAATTTATGGAGCCGGCAATCGGGAGGATTCATCACCCGCCCGGAATCTGCTGAGACTTCTCTGAAAGGAGCGGCGGAATAAAGTTGCGGGGTCAGGTCTTGCTCGGGTTCCAGCATACCCGACGAAGGGAACAGGTGGTAGATTTGCATTATCAGTCATGACGCAATCTACCCCTCGCTTTCCTCCCTCATTGCCTCCAGCGCCAGCCATTCATCCTCTTTTTCAACCAGCGCCTTTTCACGCTCGGCCAGAGCTTTTACCCAGCCATCAAATTTCTTTGGATCTTTGGTATATAAATCAGGCGCCTCAAGTGCATTCTTCAACTTTCCGATTTCAAATTCCAGACGTTCAATTTCCTTGGGCAGGATTTTCAGGGCATGGAGTTGGGTAAATGAAAGTTTATCCGGCTGACCCTGGCTTGTCGGTCTCCCCCTGGGACCGGATTGTTCACCATTTTTCTTACCCGAATCTGATAAGGTTCTCTTTTCAACCGGTTTTTTTACGGCACTGCGCACACCATGTCCGCGCTGTGCCACCATATCGCTGTATCCGCCGGCATATTGCTGCCATTTCCCGTCTCCCTCATAGGCAATTACCGTGGTGCAGATCCGGTCCAGAAAATCGCGGTCGTGGCTGACCAGAATTACCGTTCCTTCATATTCGGCAATTTTCTCCTGCATCAGATCAAGTGTTTCCAGATCCAGATCATTGGTTGGCTCATCCAGAACCAGCAGGTTTGAAGGGTGGCGAAACCCGCGCGCCAGCATTAACCGGCTTCGTTCACCACCCGAAAGTACTCTTAACGGCGTTCCCGCCTGTTCGGGTAAAAACAGGAAATCTCTCATGTAAGTGTATACATGCTTTTGTTCTTCCCCAATGGCCACCATTTCACCCGTGCCATCAGTCATCGCATCTTTGAGGGTCCATTGCGGATCCAGCATTTCGCGTTTCTGATCGATCAACAACAAATCCAGTTTGACACCCAGTTTCACCTTGCCGCTGTCGGTAGCCAGTTTACCGGTAATCAGGTTAACCAGGGTGGTTTTACCGCAACCATTAGGTCCAATGAGACCCAGCCGGTCTCCACGCTGGATAATGGCTGACAGGTCGCGCACAATCTGTTTATCGCCAAAACTCTTGCAAATATTGTGCAGTTTTGCCACCAGTTTGCCGGAAACCTCACCCTCACTCATGGTGATATTTACGCCCGCTGCTATCTTCTTGTGATTGATTTTCTGATATTTGAGATCGCCAAGTTCCCGCAACCGCCGTACGTTTCTTTTTCGCCGACCCGATACACCGTGGGTTATCCAGTGTTCTTCCCGTGCTATTTTTCGCCCCAGTTTGTGGCGCTGCGTCTGTTCTTCCTCCAGCAGATTATCCCGCCAGTCTTCAAATTCACCAAAACCGCGATTCAACATCCGCGAACGACCGCGATCCATCCACAGGGTCTTGCGTGACAGGGAACTTAAAAACCGTCTGTCATGAGAAACCAGCACCAATGCCGATTTGCACCTCCTGAGCCAGCCTTCCAGCCATTCTATGGCAGGCAGGTCGAGATGGTTGGTTGGTTCATCCAGCAACAATATGTCCGGTTCAGGAGCCAGCGAACGCACCAGCGCAGCTCTCCTTGCTTCACCACCGGACAAGGATGAAATTTTCTCCGTTCCATTCAATCCCAGATCGCCAAGGAGCAAACTTGCCAGATGCGCATCATCTCCGGGAGCCAGTCCATCCA